>NZ_JAFIDN010000009.1 GCF_017921895.1 Natronogracilivirga saccharolytica | reverse complement strand
CTTGCTCGATCTTCTCGATATCAAAGTGATCCAGCAACCCTTTGGGCAGTATGAGTTCGAGTAGTTGTTTTTCCATCCTCAAGTATACTATATCTCATACTTCTCCCCAACTTTTGCAACTGATCCATAAATATGCCAAAGCCATGGATGCCAATGAAGAAGGAGTGGCTGTCCTGTTAAACACACTTGAAAAAAACAAGGCAACGGTAATCTGGGTGTCTGATGACGGAGAAACCCTTGCTGAAATTACATATCAAGGCATTGAAAATGATCTGATTGGTCGTTTCGACACATTCACCTTTTCACCGGAATATTCCCGCGCCTGGTTTTTAAATCAGCAGTACGGTGAGATCTATTCAGCAGACTGGCCGCTATAGAATTTCCAATCCGAATAGACTATTCAAACCGGGTTCTCACAGCCTCATCCAATTCAGTTGTTCTGCCAAGCTCGTGTAAGTAAGCATAGCCATTTTTGACTATTCTTATCTCACGGTCTCGCGTGCATCAGAATTTGGCGACAACACTCCTTCACAGTCCATCACCATCCATTCATTGGATTCCATTTTTGTATGAAACACGTACACGGTAGCAATAATAACATCATGACTAAAGCCTGCTGATTGCAAGTCTTATCATCATTGATTATATTTTTATCAATGATTAATTCCAAACATTTGGGCAAACAGAAATGACAAGCATAACCATCCGGAATCTTGATAAAAACCTGAAAGCCCGCTTGCGGATTCAGGCTGCGCGGCATGACCGCTCTATGGAGGAGGAGGCGCGTTCCATTCTCAGTTCCTCTCTTGCCGCAGAATCCGAACGGCCAGAACACCTGGCGGATTCCATTCAGCAGCGCTTCGCACCTTTCGGGGGCGTAGAGCTTCCCGAATTATCACGTGAAAAAGTAAGGGACCCGGTAAACTTTGACGAATGACGATACTTGACACGAATGTGCTCTCGGAACTGATGAAGCGCAGCCCGAACCCCGATGTTGTTTCCTGGGTAAACAATCAAACACCCTCTTCCCTATTCATCACCTCCATCACACAGGCAGAGATTCTCTATGGACTTGAGCTACTTCCGGATGGTCAGCGTAAAGCCCGCCTCCGGAAAACTGCGGAGGAGATGTTCGACACTGACTTCAGCGGACGCATACTCCCTTTTGATTCCAACACAGCTGGAATTTGGGCTAATATCGTATCCGGCAGAAAACGATCCGGCTTACCGATAAGTCATTTTGATGCTCAAATTGCAGCTATTTGCCGCTCGTATGGTGCGCAATTAGCCACAAGAAATACGGGAGATTTCGTCCACTGCGGCATCAAGCTTATCAATCCATGGCAGAAATGAATATCCATGATCTGCTGTGGGCGACGGTTCATACCGTGTTGCCGGAAGTAACCGTATTTCACCAGATCATTTTTTCGATCTGTTTCTGTTTGCATCAGTTAACTTTTCAAAGAGACTATTTGCGTCTTGACGATTATCCCAAATTACAAGAATTTTGATGAATCGGGGTGTATTGACATAAAACAGTGAAACAGTTCTGTGTATTACCAGCCTTCTGATTTCTGTATTCTCGAAAGCGGGAGCAAGTTCCGGATTGTTTTGGAGCTGTGATATCCGATGATCAATTTGCGCAACAAATTCTTCGTTGACATCGGAATTCCAAAGTTCAAGGATAAAATCTGAGGTTTCTCGTAATGTTTTTATGGCAGTTTCAGTCCACTGAACTTCTTTCATTTCATTTTCAGAAAATCTTTGGCACTTGAGTGTTTTACGAGACTTTCATCTGGTTCAGCTTCTGCCATTTTTAAGAGTTGAACAATTCCGTCTGGAAGTTCATCCATGGAAGATCTCTTGAATCCAGCCATTTGATCAAGGACAGCCTCATCCTCAAGAGTTGCTATCCACTTTATAAGTGCTATTTTCTTTTGTTCAATTGTCATATATAAAAATAAAGAATTTCAGGCCCGTAGACAATTTCATTCAAAACGCCTTCCAGAAATTCCCGGGCTACTAAATTAAACGGATTAACGCATCATTTTATCCTAATTCCACTCAAATCGGTACCGATTGATCTGCTGCAGGCCCGTTTCCTCATCGGTCTGAAGGGTATATATGTACCCGTTTTTCACCACTTCAATGGATTCGTCGCGCGGCCATTCGAACCGGCTATAACCCGGACGCACAGGCGCATGATTATTACTATGAATGCTCCCTCTGACCGCTTTGAATCCAAAAATTTTAAACACATGATGAGGTGATAATATTACCACAATTCGAAAACGAATTACTTCCGGTTTACTTCGTTAATAATTACTTTAAAAGTAACTAAACCATCTTCCTATGATAAACGATTTAAAAGAGATCGAAAATTCAGCACTGAATCTCAACAAAAAAGATAAAGCGCGTTTGGCTGACAAATTGTTGCAAAGCATTCATGGCAAAATAGATCCTGAAATTGAGCAGGCCTGGATTGATGAAGTTCAAAAGAGAAAAGAGTCGCTTGAATCCGGCAAGGCTTCTCTTCATTCTGCTTCGGACGTATTGCATGAAGCAAAGAAACGTATTTAAAAGTGAAGATCAAATTTCATTCAGAAGCCGGAAAAGAGTTCTTTGAAGCAGCTGAATATTATGAGGAACAAGTCACAGGCCTTGGGGATGATTTTATTGATGAAGTAGAAAAAGTTTTGAATGTAATCACACAGAAACAGGCCGCCCAAGCGTCACTGCCACTAATAACCTGAGCTATGAAATTAGAACCTGTTTCCCCGATTTATTTTCTCGCCCTCGCAGTCATGCTGGCAAGTGTAACCGGACCCGGATGCAGCCCTGAGACGGATCGCGGTGAAGAGCTGCTGGAGCTGTACCGTTCGGTGGAAGTCACCCCCGAGCTTTCCATGATCATAGAAGAAGATGAAGAAATCATTTTCGGTCAACTCGGTTCTCTTGCATCGGATTCCCGCGGACATTTTTTTGTCGGGGATAATCAACTGATACACATCAAGCATTTCGACCGGGACGGCAATCTTTTGGAAACCATCGGCCGCGAGGGCCGGGGCCCGGGAGAATTCTCCCGCGTCACGAATATGTTTGTCGCCAGGGATACTCTTTATGCGTACGACTTCGACAATGCCCGGCTTGGCCGCTTTGTCAGGAATGAGTCGGGCGATGGCATGCGATTCGACCATTACCTCGATATTGAGATGACCGACGAGCGAATCCCGCGGGGTGTCCTGAAGTCGCAGAACCATTACGTGGTGGAGAGTATCGACCTTCAGGCCTATACCGGCCAAATCGCGCTGCTCGACCGTGAAGGTAACGTCCTGGAACCCGACCTGCTGACCCTCCCGCTGCCCGAAAGAGTTAACGTTATGTATCAGGGCAATTCTTTTCCGTGGACCAGACCGCTTCCCCGACGCAGCCATTACCGGCTCACGCCGGACGACCACTTCTATTACGGGTGGAATGACAGTCTTGTCATAACCAAATATGATATTCGTGGCGAGCCAATAAACACCATCCGGTTCGATGTGGTGCCGCCGCGTGTGACACGTGAAGATACACGGGACTTGGCCGAAAGAATGCCCGAAGAAATATGGAACACATTGCGCAGCCACGTTCCCGAAACCCGTCCCGCTTTCACCAATTTTGTCGTCGATGAAAATGAGCGGGTCTGGGTCAACCTGGGAAACATCGAGGAGGACACCGATGAGGACCGCTGGATTATTCTTGACCAGGACAGTGAGCTCGTCGCTTCCTTCAGGCTGTACCCAAACATGTTTGTCCATTATGTACGGGATGGGATGCTTCATGGCATCAAGACCGGCGAGGATGAACTCCGGCGAGTCGCGCTTTACGATGCCAGGATCTGATATGCCGTATAAGGATTCCGAAAGTCCCGCACATTGTGTGCCATTTTTGCCACCCGGCAGCAGATTTTCAGCCCTGTTGATCGCAGGTCATTCCTGTTTTGTGATATGCGTTTTGGTGTTTTTGACGGCCTGCGGCGACCGGCCTGATGACGAATTGCCGGATCGCGTTGCCGAACACAAGAACGTGTCGATCATTCCAGGTGACGCCTCACCTGCGAAAACAATCCGCCTGCAGAAACGGTGGGAAATCGGTCATGAAGGGGATTTGCTCTTGAATGACATTTATGCCATGACAACCGACAGGCACGGCAATGTCTACATCAGCACAGGCGACCAGATCCACCTGTTTGACCCGGAAGGCAATTACCGGGAAACTATCGGTCAATACGGCAGCGGACCCGGCGACCTGGTCACTGTATTTGATATGCAAATAGTGGACAACACCCTTTATGCCCTGGACTTCAGCCAATTACGCATCCAGCTTTTTTCAACTGAATCGCTGGAACCTGACGGAATAATCAAGCTCGATATACATGACTTGCCGCATGCGGAAAATGCCATCCCTCCGTTTCCTTTAAAATTCCGTATCGGTAACGACCGCTCCATTCTCATCGGCTTCCAGTACAGTGATCCGGCGGCGCTTGCACTCCACTTCTACCGGTTTGACCGCGATGGCAATCTGATATCGGATCAATTGCTGTCCCTGCTGCTGATTGAAGTACTGCCTGTGCCGGGAACAGACCATTTTGTCCCATCTCCCGTGGGCGGTCGCGGCTTGTTTCAATTTGGCCCTGACAGCCGGATCTTTACGGCATCCACAAAAGAATTTTTCATCAAAGCCTACGGAACGGACGGCCGTTACCAAAGCGCCCTATATCACCCTCTCGAAAAGCGGGAATTGCGTTCCCGTGATGCGATGGAAACGACTTCTGACGACAGGCAAAGAAAAGCTCTAGCTGCATCCACCCTTCCGGAATACTGGCCGCTGCTGGAGGATATGGTCGTTGATGATGAAAAGAGAATCTGGGTATCTGTGGACACCGGCGATGCCGACATTCATGAATGGCGGGTGGTGGATATGGACGGAAGCCTGCTGGCGCGGTTTGATTTACCACTAAACAGGAAAATCAAGAAGATCCGGAACAACTACTTGTATGCACTGGATACCGATGACGGGACAGGCCTTGAAACGCTACTGAAATTTGAACTCATTTTTGAACCCGGGCATTAGCGGGAATGAAGCGTACCGAAATCACCCTTCCACGCGATATCTGCGGCCGAAGGGCAGTCCGTCTTCATCCTGTTCGATGGTATAAAGTGCATTACCGGATATGTATTTCACCCTGACATTTGAGGGAAGCTGCGCCCGCCCGGCAAGTTCACCGTCACCATCCAAAATGAACCAATCCAATATTTCAGGATCCTCGCTGATCCGGGATACCCAAATCCGGTCTTGCCTATCCAGAAAAACATCCTGAAAAGCCGGCCAGGTTTCGGGGAGTTCGTCATTCCGGATCATCTCCTCAAATTGCGATCCCCTATCAGCATTGAGCTGCAAAAGGTCAGCCTCGACCAGCGGTTTTTCCGGCATGGAATGATATACCGCCCTGATATACTGCCCGTCATCATCATGGATCCGCAGTAAAAAATCTTCGTTCCAGCCGTAGACCCACTGACCGCCGCGGTAGGCAATCCTGGAGTCCCGCTTGTACCCCAATCCAAAATAGACCGACATTGCGCCCTCAACTTCATGGACTATCACCTGACCCGTCCAGTCAAAGGCCATCACATCGAGATCCGTAAATGAGCGGCTGTCCGGATCATATCGCGTAACATTGGTGGTTCGTCCTTCCAGCACTGCGTTTACCGGTACACTTCTGTCAGTAAAACGGATGAGATACCGCCCGTCCGGATCCAGGTCCATGCCCGAAGGCCGTGGATGCCAGCCTTGTTCGTTGGCCTTTTCCACCCAGCCGGGCTGCCGGTTGAATTGCCCCATGTCGATGTTGAACTCATCCACATGCTCCACCTCATCTTCCTGCCATTCGAATACGGCGATCTTAAGATGGCGGCCGTCGAGAACGTGGACGCGGCCGTTTTCAACCTGAATTGCGGTAATCGTCTCAAACTCCCCGGGCCCTCGCCCTTCCTGCCCGATCGAAGTCAGCCAGGATCCGTCAGGAGCAAAGGCGTGAATTTTTTGACTCCTGAAATCGACAAGATACACCCTGCCCTGCTCATCCACAGTCGCATCGTTGATCCACCCAGTGAATAACACCTCGTCCGTTTCTCCGAAATCCATTTCGGGTTCGAGGGTCAGGACCCCCGCCTCTTCCGGCCCGGCATGGTGGATGGAAACGTTTTCGAGTTCATTCACATGCTCCGGAATGGTTTTTTCAGTTTCGGATGAGCACGCCATAATCAGACCTGCTATCAGACAGCAGGAAAAGCAGCGTAACATAACGGGTAGGTTCATGGCTTGTGGCTGTTCGTTTGTGTTTCTCAAGAAGAATATTGGCCGGCTAACTTTTGCATTTTACAAAAGATAGCTTGTAATTGGATTTATCTGTCGACCCGTTTGAGCAGAACCGGTTGCGGGCAATATACCTGCTTGCATCACACCTGTCAACCAAAGAACAGCCTTATCTAAGTGCCGGGTGATCAGGATTGTCACCCGATCCGGAACGATGCCGCATCAATTTTGTTACAGTATGCACATCAACCTGTTACGATTAATCATCATCCGGAAAAACATCTGCCATGTCGGAAAAAGCCGCATCCAAACATACAAAACGGGACCACCCGGAAGAAAAACATTATGATAAGAAACAAAGTGGAGAAATGAAGGATAAGCCCGGGCTTACGGCGCTGATCACCGGAGCGACCTCCGGCATCGGTTACGTCACCGCCCTTGAGCTGGCCCGAAAAGGCATGCATGTCGTGCTGCACGCCAGAAATCCTGAAAAAGCTGAGCAAGTCCGGTCGGATATTGAGCGCAGCACGGGAAACGGAAACCTGGACGTACTGCTGGCTGATTTCACATCGCTCGATGAGGTTCGCAGGGCAGCCGCAGAGTTTCGCGAAACCCACGGCAAACTCGACATTCTGGTCAACAATGCCGGACTTATTCTGGGGAAACAGCGTCTGGAATCGGCTGAGGGATATGAGCAGACCATCACCATCAACCATCTCGCGCCTTTCCTGCTCACTTCGCGTCTTTTTGACCTGCTGACCCGGTCTGATGACGGGTGTATCATCAACGTGGCTTCGGAAGCACATCGCGGCGCATCGCCCGATTTCAGCGATTTCCATATGAAAAAATCCTACTCTGGATGGAAGGCCTACTGCAACTCCAAGCTGTACAATATCATGTTCACCGATGAGCTTGCCCGCCGGGTTGGCGGGGCAAACCGGTCTGATGATGCAGCGAAGCACATCTCGACCTGGTCACTGCATCCGGGCACCGTGGCCACCAATTTTTCCTACAGTGCGGGCGGGCTGACCAACATGGTATTCCGGATCTTTCGTCCGTTTCTGCGAACGGCTGAAAACGGAGCCGCAACCAGTGTTTACCTGGCCGCCGAACCTGACATTCCGGCATCCAATGGCGCCTATTTCATCGACCGTAAGCAAGCGCGTGTCAGACACGGTTTTTTTACTCACAAAAACAATCGCATGCTTTGGGAACGCTCCTGCGAGCTTACCGGTGAGGACTTTCTTGCAGGGCAGTGATTTTTTTTGCAAATACTTCTAAGGCATCACTCAACAACATTCACTCGCTGTTAAGTTGCACGCATTCGCCGGAGTGAATTTTTATTTTTTATTACAGGGATTCCGGGATTTTGAATGGAGTTTACATTGCAATCTGCAAAGTTTTTTTCAATGAAATACCCGGGACAGATACTTCCCTCTGACACACAGGTGCATAATTAAACACGGTCATGGTATTTCACTTCGTGACCTTCGGCTCATCTGCCATTATTAATCGTAAATATTAATCAATTTAAAATGAACTTCCGGATTATACTTTCTGGAAAAACAGGTTTTCTGCTTCTCCTGATATTCCTTGCTGCTTCACTGACTCACAAATCCTCTGCCGGCGAGTCCGGTGATGGGCCGGCCATGCTCATCCGTGCCGACGACATGGGCATGAGCCACGGCCAGAATCAGGCGTTTCGCAAACTAATCGAAACCGGGATGCCACTTTCGGTATCTGTCATGTTTGCCTGTCCCTGGTGGAAACAGGCGGTAGAAATTCTCGAAGAGCATCCTGATGTCTCTGTCGGTGTACACCTTACTCTGAACGCCGAATGGAAGCACTACCGGTGGGGGCCGGTTCTGGGTCGCTCAGCCGTGCCCAGCCTGGTGAACGATCAAGGGTACTTTTTCCCGTCGCGAGCATTGCTATACGACAACGATCCGCAACTCGACGAGATCGAGGCCGAGCTGCGCGCACAGGTACAGCGTGCAGTAGATACGGGACTGCAGATCGACTACCTCGACTATCACATGGGTGCTGCGGTTGAGACCCCGGAAACCCGCGCAGTTGTAGAGCAAATTGCCGCCGATTACGATCTGGCCATCTCGCGCTGGTTCGGGGAGGATTATTCCAATATTACCTACTCCGCGCCCATCGGGTCCAAGACCGACTCGCTGGTGAGCCGGATAAACCGGCTGGATTCCGATGCCGTGAACCTGCAGGTGGTTCATATTGCTCCGGAACAGTCCGACATGAACGACCTGATTGACCTGAATGAATTCGGTCTGTCTGACATGGCCGGGCATCGTTACCACGAACTTCAGGCACTGCTTTCACCGGAATTCCGCGAAGCGCTGGAGCAGAACCAGGTGCGCCTGGTCACCTATCGTGACGTAGTTCGCGAGATGGGGCTGGATTCAATGGAACGCCCTGAGATCTACAAAGATTAGTTTTGCGGCAATTATCAACGATAATTTGGACGGCTGGACTTTGCAGTTTTATCAGTAACCGTGTACAGGCTTCTGCTGCGTTTTTTTCATCTGGAGATTCATCCTGTACCGTGCTTCGGCAATCCACTCATTGACCCGCATGCGCAGCAGCCACATATAAAAAAGCAGAAAAAGAAGAATAAAGAATCCTGCTACTGCTTCCCATGGTCCTTCTGCTGATTTTAGAAACCACGCAACGCCGGCAACCATGGCCATCAGGATACCGAAAAAAGTCAGCCATCCCCATTTCCCGAGCCGCATGAGCAGATAAAGAACGTAGGGAGTCAGGAACATGCTCACGACCAATATCAGCGCAAGAGTGATCTGATACAAGTAGGGAACGTTAATCGAAAAATCGACTCCGGAATGACTGAAGTTTAAAATATTGTGGGGCTTTTCCAGGTGCTGCAATGAGGTGTGTGAGTGCATACGGCGGTTATGATGAACTTGCAGGCATCCGGTTTCGTAAGCGGCTTATGTATTTATGAAAGGGGACAAAAGGAATATAATGCACGCCCTTGTTGTATTCAATGCGCCAGGCATTCCATGCGGCCATGACAGAAATCCAAACCATCAGCAGAGTTACCAGACCACCTCCGGTCGGCAGCACGCCACCTGCAATTCCATACAGAAATTCTGGTGTTATCATCGTTTCTGACATGATCCGATAAGCTATCGCACTTTCAAAGAAGGTATGAGCCAATCCCGGGATAATCATAAAAAGGAACAGGAACAGTAAGATCATCGTGAGTTGAAAATTGAGTACCTTTTTACCGGTCTCATCCACCACCTGGCTTTTTCCTTTTCTTATGATCCACACAATCAGCGGAAGGATTACCCACAAAACGGGGCTGATTAAAATGGTCAAAATGGAAGCGTTCAGCAAATGCAGGTATCCTTTGTCCGGCAACAATTCTTGTTCCGCCTGGTCTTTTGATTCCGTGATATCCGCCAGATTTACCTGAAGCGCCCGTGCGATGCGGTGCAGCGTGTCACCTCTGGGAACCGAATCACCGTTTTCGATGCGCTGGATGGTGCGCAAGTTAAGCCCCGCTTTCCCGGCAAGCTGATCTTGAGTCAATCCGGCAGATTGCCGAAGGGTTTTTATCCGATATGATATGTGAGCCGATTACACCAACTAATCAGCTCATATTATATATTGATAATGAGCCGAATGTGTGTTATAATTGGCTCATGAGACAATATAACTGGCAACAAAACGATTGGCCACATTTTACTTATAGTCTTTCAGGGCTTGAGGATAAACTATTTACGTTTGCCGAAAAAGTTGGGCGCATTTCGGGAATACTGGAATCCTTGCCGGAAGACATCCAGCAAGAAACCCTCATTAATCTGATGTTGGAGGAAGCTGTCAAAACCTCTGAAATAGAAGGGGAGTTTGTCAGCCGGCAAGATGTATTGTCATCCATTCGAAAAAATCTGGGGCTTCACATTTCCCCAGCGGTGATAAAAGACCCCAAAGCCGAAGGGGTGGGTGAGCTCATGATCGATGTCAGAAAATCATTTAAACAGCCACTTACCAGGCAGATGCTTTTTCGTTGGCACCGGGTGTTATTTGGTGATAGCGACAAAAATATGGTGGGAAAATGGCGAACTCATGAAGAACCTATGCAGGTGATATCAGGTGCCATGGGTAAAGAAAGAGTTCATTTTGAAGCTCCGCCATCTTCGCAGGTGCCTTTAGAGATGGATCAATTTATTGATTGGTTCAATAAAACCGACCCTGACGGAAAAAGGCAATTGCAGAACGGGCCGATTCGCAGTGGGCTTGCGCATTTGTATTTTGAATCGATTCACCCTTTTGAAGATGGAAATGGACGGATCGGGCGTGCCATTGCAGAAAAGGCTTTGTCCCAGAGTATAGGTCGTCCGGCATTATTAAGTTTGTCTGAAACCATAGAGTCCAACAAAAAGGCTTACTATAATGCGTTGAAAGCCGGACAGCGATCGAATGAGGTGACAGAATGGATCCATTACTTTATAGATACTTTACTCCAGTCGCAGGAAAAAGCCGAACGCCAGATAGAATTCACACTTCGAAAAGTCAAGTTTTTTGACAGGTTTAAAGATCAGCTCAGCGAACGTCAAAAGAAAGTAATTAACCGAATGTTGGACGAGGGACCGGACGGATTTGAGGGCGGAATGAATGCCCGCAAGTATGTAGGGATAACCAGGGTTTCAAAAGCTACAGCTACAAGAGATATTCAGCAATTAGTCGAAATGGAAGCATTTGTACGGTATGGAAAAGCAGGAGGGAGAAGTACAAGTTATCGTGTAAATCTCTAAGACTATTTATTGGCTAAAACTGCCTTGTAACAATTATTTCAGCTTGCTCAATTATTATCTCCAATGTTCGATAGGCATATAGTGCAGAATCTGTGGCAATGTAGCTGAAGATCTGATCGAGTTGTTCCTCGGCTTTCTTGGTCAAGGCGACTCTCATTTAGCCAGTCGATACTTTTTCTTAATCTCCTCGTGAGTAATCACCCGGCCTCTTTCAGAATCCTTCAACCCTTGTTCAATAGACTGACGGACGTATATTTTGTACATCAGATCATCCCAATTAGCATCTTTGGGGTGATCCTTAAGAAGATGTTCCACCTCTTTTTTGATATCAGCTTTTCCCATATCCATCAGGTCAGTTTTAAGTTCAACTGGCAGTATCGCAAGCACTCAGCAGAAAAACAACGAATAAATATGGTAGAAATTTTAGCTACTACTTTTAGCGGGTATAACTGTTTACTGTATTGAAACGGCATCGTGGCGACTTTTTTACGGCAAAGATGAGTCTTGGAAAGACGGCCGGCACTCAAACACGGATTTAATGATTCCAAAAGATACCCTGATAATTAACAAACCTGTCTCCAGACACTTAAATATGAGAGATATCCAGTGATTCGGTTAAATAAAACTGAATCGCTGCCTGCTTGCTTTCCGGGTCGTCAGGATCCGCATCACAGATACAGCTGCGACCAGGTGGCGATCATGGCACCGGCATACCGGCTGTGATTGTCGTCGCGGAGCAGATGATCAGCCTTATCCAGCGAGACGAAGCTTTTCGGATGGCGCGCGAGCTTGTAAATATGAGCAGCGTTTTCGATGCCGACCGTGTCATCCATCGGCGAATGCATCACCAGCAGGGCCGGCTCCAAATCCCGGATGCAGCGATCCATTCGCACTGCGTTGAGGTCATCGACCAGCTGCTTCTTGATGGTGAATTTCCGTCCGGCCAGTGTCACTTCGGCCTCGCCTTTTTCCTCGATCGCATCCAGATGCGTCTCAAAGTGCTTGATTACGTGTCCGGGATCCGATGGCGATCCAATGGTGACCACGGCTTTGGCCGACGGGATCTGATGCGCGCTCTGGATCACCGCTGCGCCACCCAGAGAATGCCCGATGAGCAGATGCGGTCCGCCCGTCTCCTCTTTCATGAAATCCACCGCGGCCAGCAGGTCATCCACATTCGATGAAAAATTGGTGTTGGCAAATTCGCCCTCACTCTGGCCCAGTCCGGTGAAATCGAACCGCAACACCCCGATATTACTGGCCACCAGTTCTTTGGCAATATTTCCCACCACCTTGAGGCTCTTGGAACAGGTAAAACAGTGTGCAAACAGCGCGCTGGCTTTCATGTTGTCGGGCAGGTCGAGCCGGCCGGCCAGGGTTTCGCCCAGCGCTCCCCGGAAGGTCACTTTTTTTGAATTCATGCCTGTCTTCTTTTCTTTTAAATGCAAATTGTGCCGGTTAGCAATGTTGTTCAATGTAATGTAACAATCAACCGCACAAAATGGCGATTTTTGTATCAAAACGATTGCGTCCAACACTGAAATGAAACGGATCTATAATTTGCTCAGCTTTAAGGATTACTTTATCAGCATATCTTATTCCTGAAAGTTGAAACGGGAAAAAACAGAAGAAAATATTGTTCCCATTTCGGGAACTTATTATATTACTCATGCGCGTCATTTCACGCAACAAGTTAAAAGAGTTCTGGCTAAAGCATGCAGATCCGGCCAATACATACAGATGAGGATTATAAAAAGGCACTGAGCCGCATTGAAGTACTATTTGATGCCCGTCCCGGGAGCCCAGAGGCTGACGAGCTGGAAATCCTCGGCATACTTGTCGATGAATATGAGAGAAAACACTTCCCGATTGATGCACCGGATCCGATCGAAGCCATCACATTCCGAATGGAGCAACTTGGCCTCACTCAGAATGACCTTGCAAACATTCTCGGATCACGCTCCAGAGCCAGCGAGATTCTTTCCGGAAAGCGCAGCCTTTCCCTCAACCAGATCAGATTGATAAACAAAAAGCTTGGCATTCCCGTAGAAGTATTAATTCGCGAACCGGAAAATCAGTCAGGCTGAGGTCAGAGAAGCCCTCCAAAAAAATCATTGCTCCTGATCATCCATAAGCTTTCTGACTTCTTCCACTTTTTGCTCCCGGCGGAAGTCGCGTGCCGCATATCGCTGATTTTTTCCTCAAATGTGGAATCGACGGGAGCCTCATCAGCTTCCTGTGCATAAAGCGCCTGAGCTGCCGGCAGGATCAAACAAAATTACGAAATTGCGATGATCTTTTTGAACCGGTTTGTTGGACTAATCATGGCTGCTGAACGATTTGTTTTGAAAATTCAATGGATGTTCAAAGCGACTGATAATTGATGCGATGGACGCGGTTCTCCCGGAGCACATTCTGGACATCGGAAACCATGCCCATACTGGCGGAGCGATCTACCGAAAGCTGAACCACCAGCTCATTTTCAGTTCCGTTGGATGATGAAGCTGCCTCACCGGTAGCAGCACGGATCCTTTCTGAAAGATTTTCAAGGGAAACAGGGTTGCCGTTAAATTCGATGTAGGTGAGGTCGGACGACGGAATGTGAAGATCCAGCCGGGCCGCTTCGGTCTCCGTGCCCTCCTGATCACCATCTGATGATTCATCGTCGCCCGCATCCAGCCGGAAGGTGATGGGCAGATTGAATTCAGTACTCACCGGTTCGCCGTACTGAGTCCCGGGGGTCCATTCCACTGCCTTGATCGCGTCGATGGCTGCTTCGTCACAGCCGCCGCCAATACCCCGGACAACTTCCGGATTGACAACATTGCCTTGTTCATCCACAGTAAACTGAACTATGACCCGGCCTTCGATGCCTGCACTACGCGCCGTTTCGGGATACGTCAAATTCTCAAAAATCGCCTCCATCCCGCGAACCGGCTCGGGCATCGACTCGATGACACGGAATACCTCTTCTTGTTCGGTATCGGGTGTGGTGCCGAAATCGCACGATGCCAGCATCAGCACCGGGATCATGATGATGGCCGCCAGGGTCAGACTTGTGCTGCGGCGACGGTTCCAGATATTTGATTCACGCGGGTAATGTGCCATGGTTTTGATCCTTTTTTTGATGTCGGGGTTTGCTGAAATGGATGCTGACAAAGCCACAGGTGACGCGATACCGGGCGCAGGCACAGTCCGGTAGAGCAGCTCGGCGTATTCGCGATTGGCGGTAGCGGAAGTTGCCAGAAGTTCCGAGTCACAAGCCATTTCGCGCCAGGTTGTGATTTCGCGGGCCAGAAGATGGACCAGCGGATGGATAAAAAACAGATTCCTCACCCCTTCTTCGAGAGTACGCAGCAAAAAATGTCCGCGCCGGATATGTACCAGTTCGTGGTGCAGGATGAGCTCCAGCTCATGTTCAGGCCACGTTTTCTCCGGAAGGAAAATGCGGGGACGGCGCCACCCGATGGTCATGGGGACCGCAATTCCGGGATGCTGACGGACTTCAACGTGTTTTTCGATGCCGAGTATGCGTGAAATTTTTTGAATGAGCAGGCGAATGGTCTCAGACTGCGCGTCATTTTCAGTACGTGTATCATTGCCTGGAAGAACGCTCTTTTCGCCATTACTGACCATCTTATCCCCGCTCACATCCGCCTTTTGCCCCGGGTTCTGCATGATCAGCCGCAGTGACCAAAGCTGAAAACCCATCCTGATTGCCCCGAACAGTGCCATTGCAAAGGCCAGGACTATCAGTATTCCGGACAAAAACGGCAGGGTGGAAATCATCGAAAACAAGGAAACAGAATCACCGGATCCCGCATCAAACGGGGCCGGTCCGTATGCCGTAACCACGATTGTGTTCAGCCACTGCACTGATGCCGCACCGCTCACCGCTATCGGCTGAAGCAAAAAATGCGCAACCGATGCCACCGCAAACATCAGCGGCAGACTGAAGAGGATCGCCATCCGCCCATGGTATTGCACCATTGTATGACGGTCAGGGAGTACGGCAAGCGCCAGCCGAACCGCAACAGCCGCGAAAGTCCAGATTCCGGCCACCGTCAGCACCGGCATCACCCACGGTTGCGCTCCTATGCGTATGACTTCTTGTATCAGACTCACCAGGATTTCCATAATCTTTTGTTTTGTAGTTCAGATTAACCGGACAGCATTGACCGGGCCGGCATCTTGCCATGCCTGGCATGCGGCGGTACGCTTTCGAGGGTCATTTCATTTTGCCAATGAGCCGCTCAATCTCCTCGCGGTCTTCCGGACTCAGTTTTTCAGCCTTTACCAGGCTCTGAACCAGCGCGGCCGGCGAGCCTTTGAATACTTTATCCACAAACTGCCGCACCAGGTTTTGCTGCACTTCTCCGGCAGGCTGTGCGGGCCGGTAAACATAGGTATTCCCCTGCAGCTCTTTGTCCAGCAGCCCCTTGTCAGACAGGTTTTTCATGATGGTCATGATCGTTGTGTAAGCTACCTTGCGATCCTCCAGAATGCGCTCCTGAACCTGCGCCACGGTTGCCTTTTCCAGCTTCCAGACGTGGTGCAGAATCTCCATTTCCGTTTCGCCCAGAGGTATCAGAGATTTTTTCATTGTTGTTCTTTAGTTACGTTGAATTTGAAAATATTCACATCAATCTTTCCGACTCGTTCTTTAGCAGCAACTTGACACTAATTAACGATTTGCCAAATTAATGTTGCGACTAAAAACTTGAATGTAAGTATGAAAACACTATCTCATCCGGTTGATTTGCTTTTTAATACAGTGACCCGTTTTTACTTTTATTTTAAATGAGGAGTTATGATTTCTTCAAGTTCGAGCACTTTTTTGGGTTTTAACCATACATCTTGCACCAAGCCCGCCTTATTCACTACGAAAACAGATGGCGTAGCAAACAGTTGATATGGATTGCTCAGCTCCTTTTCCTGAATAGTTGCCATCTTTCCCGATACATGATGTTCTCTCTCAAAGGCCTTGAGGGTTGAGTCAGACTCAGGCGATACGTAGAGAATATTCAATCCTTGTCTGACGTATTTTTCATGCAGCTTTTCGAGCTCGAACAGCTGCATGCGTGATCCTGAGCAACCTTTCTTCCAGAGCATCAACACGGTCGGCTGCCCGTTAAAGTAATCAAGGCTAAGGGACTGTTTGCTTCCAAGCGGAGTGAACGAAAAGTCAGGAACTGGCGAGTCTACCTCTCCCTGCATTTCCCCATGGATGTACGCCACTATACTGTCTGGGTTAAATCCTTCGCGCTGAATGTAATCTTGAACCCATTGCTGGGCTGTTGCGGAATCTTGCACGAGGAATAGCACTAGCAAAGTAAAGATAATGGGAATCTTCATTGTGCTCATTTTAAAATTACTAATTACTTGGTTTTTCTAATCAAGCAGATTAAAAAGTAAGAAACATTCAATATTGCAACACCTTTAATCTTTTAGTACTAATATTATAGTAACAAATAAACCACCCTTTTGTCAAGAACTTTTTTTGCGCTGCGGATCACGGGCATTTTTGCACAAAAAATGGCAAGCCGTATCCGCCGTGACCCTACGTCCTCCCCGTAATAATTTGCAAAGCCCGTGTATGTAGCTTTTTTGCAGTCGGTACCCGGCGCAGCACGGCTGAGGCATCCCATCCGGCCGGCTTTTTCCGGTAACGGAACAGGTTCACCAATTGAATTCTCTTTCATAATCCGCTGATATGAGTAAAACGTCCGCGTCCGGCAGTTAATCCCGATGGAAAAAGGCGCAGGAATACGAGGCTGCGTGGTGGCAAAATGTCACCGATATTTACGAAACGGATTATCTGGAGCTTCTGGCTTCCGACATCGAAGAAAAGCTTGAAAAGAACGGATTTCGTCTGCCGGATGCTGATGTCATTGAAGTGGGAGCAGGTCCGGTCGGAATCGTATCCTTTCTCCGGTGCCGGCGCAGCGTCGCATCGGATCCGCTGAACAGTCTGTTCGAGTCGCAGCCTGCCTATCGCGCGCACCGCGAGCAGGCCAGAGAGCACAATGTGGAATTCATCGAAGCAAAAGGGGAAAAACTTCCGTACAGCGATGGCGAATTTGACCTGCTGATTACCGATAACGTTCTGGATCACACCGAGTCGCCGGAAAAAATCCTGTCCGAAGCCTGAAGGGTCCTGGCGCCCGGCGGAATGATGTATCTCAGAGTGAATGTGTATCACTTCTGGGGCCGGTTCATCCGCGGGCTGATGGAGCTTGCGGTCATTGACAAGGGACATCCCTTCACCTTTTCAGCGAAAAAACTCGAAGCCATGGTGGAAAGCCAGGGCTTCCGGATCCTTTCCTCAAACAGGGCATCCTTTTTCCAGAGCTGGAAAAAAGACTGGTCGCGGGCACTTTCAGGCAACCGGAAGGCCGTGATCCAGGCATTGCTGTGCGTTAACCGCGCGCATCACGAACTGATCCTCCGTCGTCAGGAGTGAACCGTACAGGAACACGTGCAGGAACCGGATCAGCAACCGGGTCAGCAACCGAAATCAGGAGCCCGCCGTCAGAAATAAATCCCGTACCCTGCGGTGAGCGTATCGAACTTGATACCGCCGATATCAAGCCAGCGGTAGCGGAAAAATACCCGGCTGGATGACAGATGGATCCCCAGGTCAAGCTGATGGTTGATCACATCAGCAAAGCGGGTGTAGGTCCAGTTACCCTGGTAACCGATCGAAAAGGGCCGCAGAGGAAACATTTCCAGATTGACACCGATATCGGGACCCGGATAGTAGTCTCCGTCAAGCTGCAGTGTCCGCATGCCAAACTGCAAGCCCCCATCCCCCTTCGGATGAAAGCGGAATTTGCGCCCGATCAGGAACTGCCCCTGATGAATCGGATAGGGTGCGGCATCCTCTTTGAGATATTCATAGCCGGCGGACAAACTCCAGTAACCGATGTTGCGCTTGACGGTTGCCGAAACCTGCTGCATGGCCCGGGAGGTTTGCGGCAGGGAAAAGGTCCCCTGGATATCCCAAAGTCCGCTGTATCCGTCATCGAAATTGCGGATTCCCGAGAATTGTGGGTCCTGATAGGGGTGGCGGTTGTACCGGAGTTTCGGCTCGTCCTCTTCGATGGGCTGAAAGTAGAAGAATGCGGGCATCACATCGATACCGATATGCCAGGCGATCCGGGCGGCCTGGACGATGGCCGGATCATCTTTGCCGTCGAGACGGTCTTTGGCATCTTCGGTGCGCGACTGCGCCCCGAGCGGTTGTCCCGGTGCTGCTAACAGGACCATGATGCAAGCTATGGCTAACAAACGCAGGGTCATTCCGGCATGAAAAATGTTGAGTGGCTCATCAAAAAATCGGCAATAGCAGGACGCAGTCCGCCCTCCTGTTACTATTACGATGCATCATTGCGGTTTGTTGCAGAGATGTGACAGTGAACAGTGTGTCAGTAGACAGTGTGTCAGTGTGTCAGTGTGTCAGTGAACAGTACCCAGTAAACAGTTTTCCGGACCGCAGGCAGCGGATCAGAACATCGGCTGTTCGGGCTTGTTCTGCAGGATCTCCTCGATGCGATCCATCGCTGCATCGTCCAGCTTGTCAATGTCTTCGACGGCTTTGAGATTTTCCTCGAGCTGATGCTCCTTGCTCGCCCCGAGGATCACCGTGCTT
This sequence comes from Natronogracilivirga saccharolytica, assembly GCF_017921895.1. Classification (NCBI taxonomy): domain Bacteria; kingdom Pseudomonadati; phylum Balneolota; class Balneolia; order Balneolales; family Cyclonatronaceae; genus Natronogracilivirga; species Natronogracilivirga saccharolytica. The sequence continues at coordinate 164,602 of NZ_JAFIDN010000009.1, read as the reverse complement.
ACATCCGGATTCTTCAGACACCATGCAACAGCCAGCCGGGCCAGGGACATATCCAGCTCATCCGCCAGTCCGGTCAGTTTGTTGGCCTTTTCGATGTTTTCGGAAGTGAGAATGGCTTCTTTTAGCCAGTCCAGATTCTCCTCCTTGAGCCGGGTCTGCTCTTCGGGAATCCCTTTGTTGTACTTTCCGGTGAGCAGGCCTGATGCCAGCGGAGACCAGATGGTGGTACCCATTCCGGCCACATCCGGACGGTACAGCTTTTTGTACTCGACCTCCACCCGCTCACGATGGATCATATTATACTGCGGCTGTTCCATGACCGGCGCCACCAGATTGTGCTGCTTCGCCACGGCGTGCGCTTCCATGATTTCCTGGGCGCTCCACTCGGAGGTCCCCCAGTACAGCACCTTGCCCTGCATCACCAGCTGGTGCATTGCCCATACGGTCTCCTCCATGGGGGTGTTCTTGTCGGGCCGGTGGCAAAAGAACAGGTCCAGATAATCCACCTGAAGCCGTCGCAGGGCGGCATGACAAGCTTCAAACACGTGCTTTTTGCTGAGTCCGGTCTGATTCGGCTTCTTTCCTCCCCAGAACACCTTGCTGGAAACCAGGTATGTGGTGCGGTCCCATCCGGACTTTTTGAGAATATCGCCCATCACCTCCTCGGACTTGCCGAAATAGTATCCCTCGGCATTGTCGAAAAAATTGATGCCGTTATCATAGGCAATATGCATGAGTTTTTCAGCGGTAGCGTCATCAATCAGTTTTCCGAAAGTGAGCCAGGATCCGAATGAAAGGGCGCTGACCTGCACTCCGGCTTTTCCAAGTCTGCGGTAGATCATAATGGATAATAGTTTTGGTGAAGGGTTTTCTGGTAAATTATGATGGTTCGATGGCGGCCGGCACCCGGATGTTCAGGCGCTGCCACTCCTGATGACAGAATATGGGTCATCACCATTGTACTTCTGTAACCGGATATGGGCCCGAATCATTTCCGCGGGCAGTGGGTTCGTTTTTTTTTGGTTAAAAGAGCGTTACAGCCCCGGCATTTAAGATTATTTCATCAGGCGCGGATAGTAGGTCACGTTCCCGCTGAGCGGATGTCATGTTTCAGGACCCGTCCTGACGGGCATTGTAAATGGGTTTGCCCTGATCAGCATAGTCCCTGAGCACGGCAACGGCCTCGTTTTTCAGAACACCGGACCGGACAGCAATGCCGCGCTGCTCCAGACCCGCCACCCAGTCGTCCGGCTTGGGACCCTCATCAAAACCCACGCGGCGGGCATCTTCATCGGCGGCAGCACATACCAGGCGCCGGATTCCCGACCACGGAGCAGCTCCCAGGCACATCGCGCAGGGCTCGGTGCTGGAAAAAAGCTCACAAAACGGCATTCCGTGTCCGCCAAGGTCATGTGTCCGGAACGCCTGCTGGGCCAGTGCAAAGGCAACCATCTCGGCGTGTCCGCCGGACCAGCAGGCGGGCACTACAATATTCACGCCGGGAGCAATCAGCCGTCCGCTGTCACGGTCGAAAACTGCGGCGCCAAAGGGTCCGCCCGTATCGCGCCGGACATTCTCCCGGGCCAGATCGATGGCCAGACGCATTTTTTCCTCATCGTTTCGGAAGACATGGCCGGGCGGCGGCAGGAAACCCGCCACCCAGTCTGGCAGCCGGAACCGGAATTCGGACAAAAAGTTCGGTTGCTGATTCATATTTCTGATTCATGGGGTTTTGCCCGGGATGCTGCCCTGCGGCAGGACAAAAACGCACACAGGCAGATACATGCACATACATCATCAACTTATTGATCCATCCCGAATTTTCCTATCGGTAAATCTTTGCCCTGCTTCCCGGCAACCGGGTGCGGCTTAGTCGGAATCAGCGGTATTCAGCCCGAATTAAGCTGGATTCAGACGAGTTTAGCCGGAATCAGCGGTATTCAGCGGGGTTCAGCCCGCAAACAGCCGGGTTCAAGGCAGTTCAGACGAGTTCAGCGGGGTTCAGGCGGGTTCAACCTTGTTCAGCCGGATCCCGCCTATCAGGAGCTTCGGTCATCAGCGATACCGCAACATAAACGATCAGCGACACCAGCGCTCCCAGAACAATCGGCGGCCACTCTGAAAGATACGGCAGCGCCAGCCACCCCTGCGCTGCAGCGAGTCCGGTCAGCGATCCGCCGATGATGGCGGATACGGCTCCGGCAGCCGTGCCCCGCGGCCAGTAAAGTCCCATCACCACAGGCACAAACACCCCGGCTGCGTACATGGTGTAGGAGAGTAGCAGCAGATCGATGATCCGCTGGATATAAAGGGCAAGAAACAGGGCCAGCAGGCCGATGACAACCGTTCCTATGCGGGATATGAGCAGCATCCGGCGGGTATCGCCGGTCCGGTCCGCCGGCCCGATGCGGGCATACATGTCATGAGTCAGGTGGGATGTACCGGCCACCAGCAGCGAATCGGCGGTCGACATGATTGCACCGATGATGGCGGCCACCACGATGGCTCCGATCCACGCCGGGAGTACTTCGGCCACCAGCAGCGGAATGGCCTGGGCCGGATCAATCCCCTCTCCGAAAACCCCGCGCGCCGCCATGCCGGCCACGGTCGGAAAAACGGCGTAGAGGATGAGGATGCATCCCGCCAGGGCCGCCGCGCGCACGGCGATTTTTTCATCCCGCGCCGCAAACAGGCGCTGGTAGAAATCCTGTCCGATCAGCGTGTACAAAATGGCGGGCAGCAGTGCGGCCACGATCCACATCCCCCCTGCTCCGGCCGGATGAAAATAGCCGTCGACGGAAACATCCGGTTCGGCGGCGGCCAGGCCTTCCCGGATTCCGTCAAATCCGCCGGCTGACTGCAGGCCCAGGGCCGCGGCCAGCGGAATGCCGATGAAGATAATGGCCAGCTGCACGGCATCGGTCAGGGTGACGCCCCAGAGTCCTGATGCGGCGGTGTATATGATGAACAGCAAAGTGGCAATGGTTGCGGCGACGACGGGATCGATGCCCAGAATGCTCAGTGCTCCCTGCGAGGCCCACACCTGCGCCCCGAGGATCCCGATGATGGCGATGAGCGAGAGCAGGGCTCCGAGAAACCGGGCGACCGGACTGTGATAGCGGTGTTCGAGGTAGTCGGGCACGGTTACCAGTCCGAGCCTGCGCATCCGCCGGGCGGCGACAACAGCCAGCAGCAGCAACGCCAGCCCGACGCTTACGGCATAGGCCATGCCGGTCAGGCCGTACATGTAGCCCCATTCGCCGGTGCCGACGACAAAGCCGCCGCCGAAGTGGGTTGCCGCCAGGGCTGCGGTGGCCAGCACCAGGCCGAGCCGCCGTCCGGCCAGCAAAAAGTCGGTGGCATTTTTGACGTAGCGGGTGGCGTACATGCCCACGCCGAAGATCACCGCGAAGTAGAGGCCGGCTATGATGAGCTGGGAGGTTTGCATCGGGTAAGGTTCAGGTTACAGGTGCTGTTGAACCCGACAGTATAATAAAGAGCGGGGAAAAAGCCCACAGAGCGGAGCAAGACCCGGTTGCATGTCTTTAATTTTATTGTTTTTATTATACTTAGGCGTAAGTTTATTTTATTAAGTGCACATACACACACAACCAATGGAGGAAGGCAATGTACATAAAGAACAAAAGAACCGTTTGCAGCATCGCAACCGTGCTGCTGTTCATGTTGATTGCAGCCCCTGACCTGACGGCCCAGCATGAACACATGCACGATGACCATCCCATTCCTGATGAAACGGAAATCGGAATGATTGACTTCGGAGTTGCCTGTAACGAAGACGTCCGGGCTGATTTCAACCATGCTTTGGGCATGCTTCACCATATGATGTACGTATCAGCGCGGGAAAACTTTAAGAAAGTTGCTGAAGCAGATCCGGACTGCGCCATGGCCTATTGGGGCATAGCCACTACGTTGTTCCAGCCGCTTTGGGGAACCCGGCCCGGCAACGATGATTTGCAGTATGGCTGGAAAAAAATTCAAAAGGCTGATGATCTGGCTGAAACCGAGCGGGAAAACGCTCTGATAGCGTCGACGAAGGCGTTTTTCCGTGAGCCGGAATCCGCTGATTTCCGAACACGGATTGACCGATGGAGCGATGGCGTGAAAACAGCATATCAAGCTTTTTCTGAAGATCATGATATTGCGGCTTTGTATGGACTGACATTGCTGACAAAAGCACAATTCATTAATGATCGTGATCCGCTATACGATGAAGCCGAGGATGTTCTCCGTTCCATTTTTGAGGAAGTACCCGAACATCCGGGTGCCATTCATTACAGTATTCATGCAACCGATGTTGACGGACGCGCTGAAAATGCCCTGGACATGGTGGAAGCGTATGCCGCGATAGCACCGAATACCCCTCATGCGCTGCACATGCCGTCACATATTTATGTCCGTCTGGGCGACTGGCCCGAGGTCATTATATGGAACAGGCTTTCGGCTGATGCGGCACTCGACTTTCCGGTCAATGGTGCCGAATCTCATCACTACATCCATGCAATCGATTATAAGGTGTACGCCTATCTGCAGCGTGGTGAAGATGAAAAGGCCGAAGCGGTATTTGAAGAAGCGCTGAACAAAGAGAGGCACCAGCAGACCTTTGTGAGTGCTTATCATTTTGCGGCCACTCCGGCCCGGCTCGCCGTTGAACAGCATGACTGGGACCGCGCCCGGTCTCTTGAACCGCGCACACCCGGGTATCTTCCGTGGGATGAATCCCCTTGGGCTGAAGCCCTGACCTGGTATGCGCGGGGACTCGGTGCAGTTCACACCGGAAACCTTGATGAAGCAAAAAGTGCAAAGCAACGCATGTCGGAGCTTCGCGATATTGCTGAAGAGCGGGGAGATGATAATATGGTGGCCTACATTGACGCCGACCGCCACGTACTGGCCGGGCGTATCGCATTTGAGGAAGGGGATAAAACAAAAGCCGTTGAACTCACCCAAAAAGCAACCGAGCTCGAAGGATCAGTGGAAAAACATCCGGTAACACCGGGTGCCCTTCAGCCCACCTATGAAGCCCTTGGCAATTTATATATGGATCTGGATCGGCCGGATGAAGCCCTTGCAGCTTATGAGGCATCGGACAAGCTCTGGCCCGGAAGGCTGAATACGCTCATGGGTGCATCCATAGCAGCCAGGATGAATGGTGATGAACGGGTTGCAAGGTATTACTTTGCGCAGTTATTGAACAGCGCGGCCGGAGAGCTGGAATTCCCGATGGCGGGCGGCGAGACCGTCAGCCGGTCCCATTGAAAATCCCGCGATCTCATGGGACAGCCGCCTGCCGGGCTTACGAATGTGCCATGATGCGGGCATGGATACGGCATGCGGAAAAGGCACTGCTTGCCTGGTTGCCGGATGCGTCATTCATTGAAAAGGAGCTCGGCGTCGAACTCCTGAACCAGGTGCCAGGTAAGCTTGCCTGCGTCAAAGACGATGTGAAAGTAGCGCTGTTCGGCAGAGCGGACAACAAAGTGATAGTGCATGGCCTGTCCGACCCGCTCGGTATGCGACTGGCGTATCTGGGCAATGCGGTGACTCTGCCCGTCCGGCAGCTGAAAACGCAGCGGGGTGATGCCGAATTTCACCTTCGGCGAACGGAATCCCGCAAAAATGCTTAGCACGTTGATGGCCGGATATTTATCCATTTCGGACGGGGTTTTCTGTCGGTTTTCTGTCGGTTTTTTGTCGCTTTTTTGTCGCTTTTTTGTGCTGCCGGGTTGTCCGGAAACATGATTACACATAAATTACACATATGATCATTCCCGTCAAACGGAGAAATCAGAAAACGGACAAAAAATGGCGTATTTATGAATCCCGACCGCATCACATCGTACGACCTGGAGCAGGATGTGCACCGTATTACGCTGTACAGCAGCGTTGCCCGCGAGCATCAGCATGTAAGCCTGAAACCACGGCTGTACCTGCACATCGATATGAACTGCTTTTACGCGCAGGTCGAGCAGCGGGCCTGGAATTTGTACGGGCTCCCGGTGGCGATGGGCGGATGGCGCAAGCCGGACGGCACCCCGCGCGGAATCGTGGCCACCGCGAGCTACGAAGCGCGGCAGCTCGGCATCAAAACGGCGATGAGCGCTTTCGAGGCGCATCAGATCTGCCCCTATCTGGTCTTCCTGCAGATCGACTATGACAAGTACAAGGGCATCAGCCGTCAGCTTCAGGCGATCCTGGAAGATTTCGCGCCCGATGTGGAAAAATACTCGATGGACGAATACTTTCTGGATGTGACGTTTCTTCAGCGTCAGCCGCGCCGGGCCATTCTGGATTTTGCCGGGCGGCTTAAACGGGCGATCTACAACGAGCTCGGACTGGTCTGTTCGGTAGGCATGGCGCGGAGCAAGACGTACGCCAAGCTGGCGTCCGGACTCCGCAAACCCAACGGGCTTCTTCTGCTTATGAACGAGGAGGAAGCCCGTTCGGAGCTGGATGAACTGCCTCTGGATGAGGTCTGGGGCATCGGACGCCGGCGATACCGGCGGCTGCAGCGCCACAGCATCCTTACGATCGCCGACGCGCGGCGGCGCGGTCCGGCCATCTTCGAACAGATTTTCGGCGCCATGCAGGGACGTCTGTTCTACGAAATGGTGACCGGCCGGGATCGCGCCAAAGTCCTCGACAATAACCGTCATGTGCCCGACGAGGTGAGCTTCATGCACACCTTCTCCGACTGGACCGCCGACATCGGCCAGGTGCGTGCCGAGCTGGTCAAGGCGATTCAGCAGGTATGTTACCGGATGCGCGGATACCGGCGAAAAGCCCGGCGTTTCGGCTGCTACTTGCGGTTTCAGAACGCCGAATGGCAGGGCACCTCTTTTGCCTTCTCCACACCCGGATACACCCATATCGATGAATACGTGATGGATGCCTGCATTCCGGTGGCCGTGGAACTGCTCAGGCAGGCCCGGCGCGAAGGACATACGTTCCGGGGTGTCGGCCTGCACACCATCGATATGGTGCCGGGCGACCAGCTCGAAATCTTCTTCCGGGAAGACGACCGCCTCGGCCGGCTGTACCGCTCCATCGACACCATCAACAACACCTACGGCAGGCAGGCCGTCGTCAAGGGAGCCGTCAAAGACGGCGTGCCCGGAAAGACCCATTTTGTCAACCGGAGCTGAGTTGCAGCCGGCAGCTCAGCTGTCACTATTTTATGAAAAGCATTTTGCGGGTTTCGATATGACCTCCGGCCTGAATGCGGTACAGATACACACCGCTTGACAAATCACCGGCGTCAAAGGTGACATCATGGCGGCCGGCCGGTTTATGTTCATTCAGCAGCAAAGCCACCTGTCTTCCGGTCACATCAAAAACCTCCAAACGCACATCCGCAGCCTCCGGAAGAGTGAAACCGATCTTCGTTGCCGGATTGAACGGATTGGGATAGTTCTGAACCAGTTCAAATGTCCGGGGCGAAGTGCCATCATCCCCCCGGATGCCGGTGTCGGTAAGGGGAGAAACGGGATCCCATGTCTGAGTATAATACCGGCTGCTCCGAAGAATGCCAGTCCGGGTTTTCCCGATGTTCACACGCTCCTCATCATGTCCGACCGAAGCAATGTAATAGTAGTAGTCCGTGCCATTCTGCAAGCTGTCATCAATAAAGCTGCGGGCTGACGGCTCCAGTTCGGCAATGCGCTTGTGGTGTGCCTCAAAACTGCCTGCGCCGCGATAAATTTCGAAGCCGCTGACATCGTTTTCATCGCCGGAGAAATCCCAGCTCAGCTCAATGGCATCATCGAATGCAGCAAGCTCAAAACGGGATGGAGGCGGGGGTGGACGGGGTATGTTGTAGCCGCTCCGGTAATTGGCAATAGCACGCTCGAAGGTCTGCAGCAACGAGTCGCGCCCGGTCATCACCCACTCATTCTTGGCGCGGGTGGTCATTTCTCCGGTCGTTCCGTCCGCGAGCGGACCCTGTGCGTCATCCGTGCGGCCCTCGTAATATGCCTTGAACCGCTCACCCGTTTTTTCGGCTATTTCGCGGCTCAGTCCGGCCACCCCTTCCGCCCAGACAATGCGGATCGTATCTCCCGGATCCAGAGTGTAGGGGCCATATGCCTTCATGGCTGACATCCCGCCTGAAGTACCCAACCGGGGATCGCTGATCTGATCGGCAAAATCCATAAATTCTGCCACCTCGTGCACCTGATAGGCATGGCGCGGCATGATGCCCCGGGTCATCAGCTCGTACTCGCGCTCCGTTCTCACGCGGTTAAACGGATCATTTCCGGATTTGAGATCACTGTCCGAGTTGATGTGCCCCCTGGTGCGCGGCTGCTGCAGGTCGTCGGACGGATCGTCCGGTGAGGAGTCCGCATGCAGCGTGACATGGCCGGCGAAGTGGTGAGCAAGCAGGTGTCCGAGTGTATCCGAAAGACTCATGAACTGGTCCGCAGGGTCAATTTGAGGCGCTCCGATATTGTTGTAGTCGATGCTGCGCGCCGGTTCATATCCGTGCCAGTCATAGGAGGCGCGCATGGGTGGTCCGTCATCGGAAAAAGGCTCCCCGATTGATTGTCCCTGCAGGCCGTCACCCCACCGGTCATTCATAGTGTTGCGCCCCCATCCGGTATGATTGGCCACCATGTAGCGTGATTTTCTGACCGGCGCATAGCGGAACTGGAAATAAAAATAGACGCTGTCGAGTGTCTGCTCCGGAACGTCACGATACATGCCCGTTTCATTGGATATAGTGTACTCGAAAATGTGGTAGTTATCGTGGAACTGCTGACTGAACTGGTGGATTTCACGGGTAAACGTCAGTCCCAGAGACGTTTCCACGGTATTCGGATCATCCGGTCCGACGGCAGTTCGGGATCAACCACATCGGGCTGCGAACCAGTATTGTCATACACCGACCGCCGGCCCTCCACCATCACTTCGGGAACTCTGTACCGTGAATGGAGGGCAAACTCCCGCGGGAAAAAATGGTCCGCACCCTGAACTCTGGGACCGATGTGAATGACCTTGTAATCAAATGGTTCATTCTCACCATCATCAAAACCTTGCAGCCCGATCCAGAAAGCCTTGCCGGCCTGGGCGTCCTGGTATTCAAGAATGGCCGGCCATCGCAATCCGTACTGCTGAGAGGTTACCAGTCCGTGCTCCCTCTCATTTCCAATTTCGGAGTACCAGTTCTGCAGGGAACCTGCGTTCAGCCACCGGGTCTGCTGGGCCGATGAAGATGGTGCCAGGGCAAATGCTGTCACCAGAAAAAAAAGCAGGAAGAGCGGTATCATAACTGCGGGAATCATTTTGTCCGACCCGCCGGATAAGCAGCATCTCAAGTGTGTCATAGTTTTCAGGGATTTCGGAGTGAAGGAGGTTCACCTGTGGTGCTGTTCGCCTGTGAATAATATATAGAAGACCGCATTCAGCCTCAATTGCACTTTTAAAACTATTTTACATGACTGTGCTCTTTTTATACTTGAATAAGTGCTCATATATTCATATACTGTATATTGATATTGCTATCAAAACATCACCATTTTTTCTCTTGCACACATGCCGGCCATTTCTTCGAAATTACGCGCCAGAATATTGCAGGCGATTGCCCACCCGAACCGGATCCGCATTCTGGAGGCTGTCCGAAAAGGACTGACCTGCAGTTGCGAAATTGCACCACAGCTGGACATGGAGCAGTCCAACTTATCCCGGCACATGAAGATACTGGTCGACAGCGGCATACTGACTCCTCAGCGTGACGGCGTGCGTATCAACTACCGGGTCGCCGACGAGGAGGTGTTTCAACTTCTGGACCTGTCGGGCCGGATCGTCAGAAATGCCGCAGAGCGCAGTATCCATGAAACTGAATTCTGAAGCGATTTTTTTTGCCTTTTAATATGAGTATTTGCTCATGTTTTCATTATTTCCATAACCAATGTTTTCAACTCCGAATTTATCAGCCTGACGCCTATGTCTCTCCTTATCGATTTACTCGCAGCGGGATGGGGTTCGCTGGAGTACTACATTCTGGAACACACCCTGACCTGCCTGGTACCGGCTTTCTTTCTGGCAGGTGCCATGGTCACCTTTCTGAACCGCAATGCCATTCTGGATCTGCTTGGCGAACAGGCGGGTATCATGAAATCCTTTCCGCTTGCAGCGGCCGCCAGTTTCCTGGTTGCAGCCTGCTCATGCACGGTAATTCCCGTTGCGGCGGGACTCTATTTTGCCGGTGCGGGTGTCGGGGTGGCCTTTATCATACTGTGGGTTGCTCCGGCGGCAAACATCCTGGCCCTGGTCTACACCGGAACCATCCTTGGTGCAGAAATGGTGATCGTGCGGATCATCGCAGCCCTGCTGGTCGCTTTCCTGGTCGGACTCGTCATGCGGTTTGCCTTCCGCCATGAAAGGCGCGGGGAAACAGCGAATCAAACTGATCACAAAACGGTCGGGCAAAGTGGGAGTGATGCACAGCGCACCCGTCCTAAAATTATAACCGGCATCAACTTAGGACTGATCGCGCTGGTTCTGATCAGTCTTCTGGCTCCGAATTATCTTGTCCGCGAAGGTCCTTACCTGCACAAAATTCTGGTTTGGGGCGGCGTCACCATTGCTGCGGCAATCTATGCACTTCGGATGATCGACCGGGATCAGCTCATACTCTGGGTGCGGGAAACCTGGTGGTTCGTGCGGGTGATCTTTCCGCTGTTGCTGGCAGGTGTATTTCTGGTCGGCATCATTCAGGCGGTTCTGCCGGAAGCCTGGGTACGGGAATGGCTTGGCGGCAATACCATGCTGGCATCGTTGCTGGCAACGCTTATCGGTGCCTTCAGTTACTTTGCCACCATGACCGAGGCACCCTTTGTCGATGCCCTGATGGACATGGGTATGGGGTACGGACCGGCGCTGACCCTGCTTCTGGTCGGGCCCGGAATCAGCCTGCCCAACTGGTTGGCCATCGCCCGGATCTTCGGTATCAAAAAAGCGCTCGTGTATATCCCGACCATCATCATACTAGGCACCATAGTCGGTTGGTTCTTCGGAAATTTCGTTTTCTGACCGGACCGTAATGCTTGCTGCCCGGCATTATTGCCAAATTGAAACTGCAAAATATCATAACAATCACAACACACATCAAACAATCAGGTGCAAACTATGAAAGTACAAATAGCCGGACCCGGATGTCCGAAATGTCAAACTACAGAAAAAACGGTAAAAGAAGCTCTGGCCGAACTGAATCGTGATGCCGAGGTGATCCATGTCACCGACTACCAGGAAATGGCCAGGCTGGGTGTACGTATCACTCCGGCCGTCGTGATTGACGGGAAAATCGCTCTGGCGGGGCGTGTACCTTCACTGGAAGAAGCAAAAGACCTGCTGCAGTCCGGATAAATATAAAATAATAGATCCAGCCGAAACCGGCGAAGCGGAATTGGTCACGAAGTACTCCGGATTTTCCTGATCCACAGGAGCGGGATGGGTCGCGGAGTACTCATCGCGGCCTCAGGATATTGAGACATTGCAGAAAAACGCTTACCATGAGCGCATGGAAGCTTCTCTGTTACTGTATCTTTCGCTGGGAATATTTATTATTGCCGTTTTATACTCATCGGTCGGCCATGCCGGGGCGTCAGGGTATATTGCCGTGATGTCTCTGTTCAGCCTTGCACCGGAGATTATCAAACCGGCGGCACTGACCCTCAATATCTTTGTTGCCTCTATTACATTTCTTCAGTTTTACCGTGCCGGTCACTTCCGGTGGGCGCTGTTCTGGCCTTTCATAATCCTTTCCATTCCGATGGCATTTCTGGGCGGATATCTGAACCTCCCGACGCAGGTATTCAACATGGTGATCGGGGTGATACTGCTGTTTTCTGCCGCCCGTTTTATTTTTGATCTGCGCCCTGACACTCCGAAAGTGGCTCCCGCCATACCTGCAGCGGCAGCTTCCGGAGGGGGCATCGGGCTGCTGGCCGGACTAACCGGAACCGGAGGCGGTATTTTTCTCACTCCTCTCCTGCTCATGATGCGCTGGGCCACGGCCAAACATGCTGCCGCTGTCTCTGCCCTGTTCATCTTGTTCAACTCTGTATCCGGACTGGCCGGAAATATTACTGCCACCCTGTCGCTTCCCCTGTTTGCGCTTCCGATAGTAATTGCAGCCGTTGCGGGAGGCAGCATCGGATCCTGGATGGGAAGCCGGCGGATCGGCCATATTGCAATCAAGCGCCTGCTGGCAACGGTACTGCTCATCGCCGGAATGAAACTGGTGTTTTTTCCGTAAAGCCGGGGTGTTGGTTCTTATAGTTTATTGGATTCCGGAGTTTACCGGCTTCCAGACTTTTTGTCGTCTTTCAGCTCAATCCCCCCCCTTTTTTCTTATCACGCCTTGCCCCTCAGCATCCGGAAAATATGCAATACGCCCGGGAAGAGAGCATTCATGCTTTCCCCGGCTCCGCGGGCACTGCCGGGAAGGGCGATCATCAGCGTTTGTCCCCGCAGTCCGGCTATCTGTTCTGACAACATGGCAAAGGGTGTGCGCTGATAGCCGTAGCTGCGCATTGCCTCACCCATTCCGGGAACCAGCTTGTCGGATACATCCCGGATCACCTGTGGCGTGATGTCTTTGGGAGTCGGGCCCGTAGCTCCGCACACAAACACCAGGTCAACTCCGCTGTCCGATTGCCCTTCCTCACCCGGACCATCAGCGCTTTCCCGTTCCTTCCGCACCATCGTACCTTTTGCCAGTCTTTTCAATGTCCCGGCAAGCTCTGCGGGATCCTCATCGACATACACATCCTCACTCACAATCACAGGTTGATCCGCCAGGAACTCCCGGATCACGTCCCCGGCGCGATCAGCTCTTTTGCCCTGCTTTTTTGCCGACGAGACAATCACGACGGCCGCTTTCAACGGCTTGTCAAACCGGTCGGACATATCCGATTTTCCACCGGTTTTCCCGGCCAGCCGGATCTCCCCGATCGATACATCCTCTTTCAGCGGCTTGAGCATGTCGTATGCGTTGAGCAATGCTGCGCTGACTGCCGTCATCGCCTCCATTTCCATCCCGGTTTTCCATACCGAGCGCACCTCGGCGGTGAATACGATCCGGTCATCTTCCAGCTCCATCGAGACCTCCACCCAATCCACCGGCATCGTATGGCAAAAGACGATCCACTCGGATGCCCGCTTGGCAGCCTGGATTCCGGCGCTTCGGGCGACCGAGCGCACATCCCCCTTGGGTATTCTTCCATCCCGCACGCGCTCAATAATTTCCGGCGATGCCAGCAGCGTACCGGTCGCCCTTGCATACCGCAACGAAGACCGTTTATGACTAATATCAATCATGATAGCAACAAATGGTTGTTTAAGAAGTTCGGTTTTTAGAAATTGAGAATATGCAAAAACAACATACTTTGGAACAGAAAAAAAAACGAACCGTAGCTTATGGCCCTGTTTCTGGTTTGCGAGGAGTGAAACCGGACGGGGCAGCCGCGGACGAAGCAGTTGAAAATGCAGACAGGGCAGTTGCAGATGCAGGCGGTTCGAACGTACCCGGGTTCACGGTAAACCTGCTCTGGTTCAGTGTCCTGGCGGATCATCGTGGCCGGCGGTCCGAACAGATATCGCTGCCGCAAGGAGCGCGCGGATCGGACCTGATCGATTTGCTGGCCAAGGAGATGCCGGTCATTGCAAAGTATCGTGAATACATCCGTCTGGCGGTCAACCAGGCGTATGTAAACGGCGATACACTGCTTAAGGACGGCGATGAAGTGGCTCTGATCACACCTGTTTCCGGCGGCTGACCCTTTGCTATCCAATATTTTGTCCTGCTCTCCATGCCGAAATTATACGACACACACGGACGCGTCCACGATTATCTGAGGGTTTCGCTGACCGAGCGGTGCAACCTGCGGTGCCATTACTGCATGCCTGCCGATGGTGTCCCGCTCTCTCCTAAAGAGCACTTGTGCAGCTACGAAGAATTGCTCTCCATTATCGATACGTTTTGTGAGCTCGGTGTGCGAAAAATCCGGATTACCGGAGGAGAGCCGCTGGTCCGGCAGGATGTGGACAAAATGTTCCGGGCACTTGGCAAACGGCCTGTCGAACTGGCACTGACCACCAACGGTTTGCTGGTGGACCGGTTTATCGATTTATTTTCAGACATCGGTCTGCGAAACATCAATGTCAGTCTGGATACACTCGAACCCGACCGTTTCCGGTTGATTACCCGCCGGCCCGGCTTTGAAAGCGTCATGGAGAATATCCGGCAGCTGGTCGACCATGATTTTCGCGTGAAGCTGAACATGGTGGTCATGCGTGGAGTGAATGACGATGAAATCGTCGATTTTGCAGAGCTTGCGCGGGCCATGCCTGTGACTGTCCGGTACATCGAATTTATGCCGTTCGACGGTAACCGGTGGGATGACCGGAAAATGGTTCCTGCGGAAACCATCCGGGGAGCACTCGCTGACCGGTATATGCTGGTCCGTGACTCCGACGCCGCCCACGACACGACCCGCCACTATTCCATCCCGGGGTTCCGGGGCCGCATCGGCATCATCAGCTCCATGAGCGAGTATTTCTGCGGGAGCTGCAACCGGATCCGGCTTCTGGCCAACGGCGGAATTCAAAACTGCCTGTTCTCGGAGAACGAAACCGATCTGCGTACTCCGCTGCGTCGCGGAGACGACCTTGAGCCCATCATCCGGGAATCCATCCGGGCCAAGAAAAAACAGCATGCAGGCATGTTTGAGCTTGCGGATATGCCGGGACGAACCATGACCACCATCGGAGGCTGACGCTCACATGTCAAAATAATTAGTAAACTCATGCAGGAACTCGTACAGGATAACATCTGGATCGTCATCGGAGAACAGATTCCCTCCGTCGAAGATGCTGCAGGTTTTGCCGGCCGTTCCGATTGCGGTGCGGTCAATATCTTTACCGGTATGACCCGGAATCACGAAAAGGGCCGTCAGGTTCAGACCCTGTATTATGACTGCTACGAAGAGATGGCCCTGAATGTGCTCTCATCCCTTGCAGCTGAAACCTGTAACCGCCATAATGCCGGGATGATTGTGGTTTTTCACCGAACCGGTGAAGTGCCTGTAGGCGAATGCTCACTGGTTGTCGCCGTGAGTTCGCCCCACCGGAAACAGGCGCTTGATGCCACTGCCGAGCTGATCGACAGACTCAAGGAGGAGGTGCCTGTCTGGAAAAAAGAGACCTTTGCCGATGAAGTGAAGTGGAAAGAAGAACAGTGAGCCTTATTGCTGTATCAGTGAGCCTGATTGCTGCACGTTCTGTCAAAAAACCCTGAAAATTTATTTAGACTTCATATAAATAGCAGAGATTGCTTTCAATTTCGCCAATCACAATGAAAGCGTACTCTGCTATCTATGAAACAATTTTGCTTACGACTTGCCCGGCTCTGTGCATCAGCATCCCTGCTGACACTGATCATTCTGCAACCGGCATCAGCCTTTAACATGACCGGAGCTGCCGGATCCGGGGAGTCAGAACAAACACTGAAAGGTATCATCACCGACACCGCCGGCGATCCGCTGCCCGGAGCTACGGTGTGGATACCGGAACTTCAATCCGGAACCACCGCCAATCAGCATGGCCATTTTGAATTGCCCGGACTGCAATCCGGATCCTGGACACTGGTCATCCGCCATGTCGGTTTTCAGACATTGGAAACCAATATCTCATGGCCAGCAGATGCATCCGAAATGGATGATGACGGTCATCTTGCATTCACACTGGAGCAGGAGGTGGTTCTGACAGACGAACTGCTTGTGGTCGGGTCTCTTTTTGACCGCATCACCCGCTATCAGCCCACGCAAAGCTATACAGCCAGGGAAGTCCAGAAGCGCAACACCGCTTCTATCGGAACTCTTCTGGATGGTGAAAGCGGTGTGGCCATGCGATCCATGGGCAATGCTCCGGCCCGGCCTGTCGTCCGCGGTATGGACGGTGAGCGAATTCAGGTACTTCAAAACGGTATGAAGATGGGTGATTTTTCCGCGACCGGACACGACCATGCTGTCATTATGGATCCCTCTTCCCTTGACCGGGTGGATATCGTCCGGGGACCGGCAAGTCTGATTTACGGATCCAGTGCTATGGGTGGCATTATCAATGTTCATTCCGGCGATATCCCTTCCCGCTGGGCGGACGGGACTTCCGGTTATCTTGGAGCCGAAGGACAGAGCGGAAGCTCATCCCTGAACGGTGTGACACGTCTGACCTACGGACTCGGAGACCGCGCCTATACTTTCCGAAGCAGTCTCCGGAACACCGGCGACATGCAAACCCCCGAAGGGGAAATCCCGGGTACCGATATGCGGTCCATCGACATCGGAGCCGGCGGCGCCTGGCGCTACAACAGTGGTTACAGCGGGGGATCCATCCAGTATTCAGATAAAACCTACGGTATTCCGGAAGACCCTTTTGATCTGGATGAAGAGGTGGAACTGGAGATGCAGCGGCTGGCCGTCCAGGGAACGACTCATTACAAGCTGGACCACCATTTCTGGAATGCCGCCGAGGCCCGTATGGTATACAACTACTACACCCACGAGGAGATCGAGTATAAATATGCAGATGGTGTCCTGGACGATGTTGACCTCGAGCTGGCGGTTGATCACCACTTTTTCCAGACAGACGTGCTGTTTCAGCATGGTAAACGCGGTGCCATAGATAATGGAACGGCCGGAATCACCTTTGAATGGCGGGATGTTTCGGTCGGAGGTGAAGAAGCACTTACCCCTGACGCCCGCGGCTGGACCACTGCCGGTTTTATCGTCGAGGAGTTGCGTTTGCCGCGAAACTGGCGGCTGCAAAGTGGTCTGAGGCTGGAGTGGAACTACATCCGCTCGCTTTCCAATGAAGATTTCCCCGAGGCCGGCACCACGCGCAGCCAGGGAATATGGGCAGGATCCATCGGTGCAAGCGGACCGCTGTCCGGCAATCTGGACGCCGGCATACAGTTTGCACGTTCACACCGCACCCCATCGCTTGAAGAGCTCTTCGCCGATGCCATTCATTTCGCTGCCGGCGCCTACGAAGTCGGCGACCCCGACCTTGATGACGAAACAGGTTACAGCACTGATCTATTTCTGGATTACCGCACCTCCGGATGGCAGCTGCATCTGGCACTTTTTGCCAACCGTGTAACCAATTATATCTCCCTTCGGCCTACCGGGGAGACTGAACCGTCGCGGGGCTATCCGGTGCTTGAGTATTTCAGTACCGATGCCGAATTGCTGGGTGCAGAGTTTTTCGCAAAACGCAATCTGACCGGACAGCTGTCCATTTCATTGGGCGGAGACTATATCCGCGGAAGCGAACTGGAAAACGGTTCACGCGAACCGCTGCCTTTCATGCCTCCGCTGCGAACCTTTGCTGAAACCACATTCGATACCGGAACATGGTGGGCATCGGTCAGAGTCCGGCACGTACTCTCCCAGGAGCGCACTGCCGCAAGTGAAGAAGAAACCGACGGGTATACGCTGACCGAAGCTTCCCTTGGTGCCCGTCTGGGCTCCTCCCGTATTCATAACATTACCCTGACTGCAGAAAATCTGTTCGATGTTACCTGGCGGGATCACCTGTCGCGCATTGAACAGCGCGACATCCCCATGATGGGACGGAACATCCGCCTGTCTTACCGGTTTTATTTCTGAATAAATCAACTCCATCTGTAATACGGAGCTCCACCGGATCCCGATTCAAATACGTTGCCTTTCCATTTTGAATCGGAGTCCGGGTTTTTTATATTTTATCGTTTAATACCGATAAAACAATCCGGCTATTACCGATCACAACATCTCATGCCCGCTATCGAAGAACCGTCGCTGAAAAGAAGCCGAACAGCTACAGAAGATCAGGACATCAAACGTTGCGCACAGCTGAGCAAAGCACTGGGCCATCCCGTGCGGCTGGCCATTCTCAAGCTGCTAACACAACGTGATACCTGTTTCTGCGGCGATTTTACGGATGTGCTCCCCCTGGCGCAATCGACCGTATCGCAACACCTGAAGGTGCTCAAGGATGCCGGACTGATTACCGGTACAAGCAGCGGTGTCCGCACCTGTTACTGCCTGGATCCGGATGGGATAGCCGAATTGCGCAAGATTCTGAGTTCTCTCGGGGAAATGTTCTCTACCGGAAATTTCACGGATTGCTGCTGAATACACCCTTGCATTTATTATTCACACTTCCCGAAACAGTGAGCTGGCACTCTTTTTTATCGTTATTTGCCGATGAATTATATGTAAAACGCTCCACATGCAGCAATACTTTTTTGCCATTCATTAATCAGCAAAAACAACAGAGATGAGTACCCAACACCACGAAAAACTGAAAGAACTGGTCAGAAAAAAATACAGCGACATTGCTATCCAATCAGATGCCGGTCAGGATGTTTCCTGCTGCGGAACAACCGGTTGTTGCGACTCCAGTAATAAAACCGGGTCGGAAACCGGTGCCGGTTTTACAATAATGGCCGAATCCTATGACCGGCTACAGGGCTATCACCCCGGTGCGGATCTGCAGTTGGGATGCGGTATTCCCGTTGAACATGCCGGTTTGGCTCCCGGCCAGTCAGTTCTTGATCTTGGCAGTGGTGCCGGAAACGACCTGTTTGTCGCCCGCTCCATCACAGGAGCTACGGGAAGATTGACAGGGCTCGATTTTTCCGATGCCATGACGCACAAGGCCCGGGAAAATGTCCGCAAGCTCGGCTATGAGAATATGGAATTCATTACCGGTGATATCGAAAACATGCCCTTTGATGACAGCAAATTCGATGTTCTGCTTTCCAACTGTGTACTTAATCTGGTTCCGGATAAAAACCGGGCTTATTCTGAAATTTTCCGGGTGCTGAAATCCGGCGGACACTTCAGCATATCGGACATCGTGCTGGAAGGGGATATTCCGGATCCCATCCGGAAAGCGG
This sequence comes from Natronogracilivirga saccharolytica, assembly GCF_017921895.1. Classification (NCBI taxonomy): domain Bacteria; kingdom Pseudomonadati; phylum Balneolota; class Balneolia; order Balneolales; family Cyclonatronaceae; genus Natronogracilivirga; species Natronogracilivirga saccharolytica. The sequence continues at coordinate 145,641 of NZ_JAFIDN010000009.1, read as the reverse complement.
CCGAGGCCTATGTGGGCTGCGTTTCGGGCGCCACACAGAAGGATACGTATCTTGACATCGTAGAAAATACCGGTTTTACCGATATCAGCATCCGCAAAGAACGGGAAATTTCCATTCCCTCCGACTGGATTCGCCGGGTGCTTGCCGACTCGGACGACACCGGCCGGGATATCATCAGCGGCAAGATCAGTGATCCTTCATCATATCCCGATACGTTCCGGGTGCTCAGCATTACCCTGAACGGCACAAAACCATAAACTTCAAATTATGTCCGGTTCAGATTTTAATAATCAGACTTTAATTCCGGATTCAATCATTTTTTTGTGATTCCGGGTTTATTCATCGTATATTTGCGATGAATAATTTGTTAAATCATGAATAAACAAGTACAAATAATATTATGCGACAAGAAACCGAAACCACCACCCTGCTTGAAGTTTACGACCCCGCCATGTGTTGCAGTACCGGTGTCTGCGGTCCCGATGTAGATGACAAGCTGGTCACTTTCGCTCAGGATCTCAAATGGCTGGAGTCACAGGGGGTGATGGTCAATCGCTACAACCTCGGTCAGGAACCCGAAAAATTCCGGGACAATCCTGAAGTGCTGCAGCGCCTCCAGGACCAGGGCTCCGAAATCCTGCCGATACTGCTTGTAAATGGCAGCATCATCGCAGAAGGCGGTTATCCCGACCGGGAACAAATGAAACAATTTACCAGCAACAAGCTGCTCGGAAATCCGGCTCCCGCCAACGGTTGTACTCCCGGCGGCGGATGTTGCTGACAACACGGACCCACTGATAAACACCCCGGATCTATCCAATACGAAACAATCATTTTACGATACACCCAAACAGATCACTTGTTTTGAAACTAAACATCACCCCCTATCTGTTTTTCACCGGCAAGGGCGGCGTGGGAAAAACTTCGCTCGCCTGCGCCACGGCCGTAACGCTCTCCGACGAGGGCAAGCGTGTACTGCTCATCAGCACCGATCCGGCCTCCAATCTTAAGGAAGTTCTGGAAACCGGTATCGCCGATACCGTAACCCCGGTGAATGGCACGGACAACCTTTTTGCCGTGAACATCGACCCCGAGCAGGCTGCCGGGGAGTATCGAAACCGCGCTATCGAACCGCTGAAAGGGCTGCTGCCGGATCATGAAATAGCGAAAATGCGCGAAGAGCTCTCCGGTGCCTGCACCACCGAAATAGCGGCATTCGACGAGTTTACCCGGTACGTCACCGACAAGCGGAAATCCGCAAATGGATCCGGCAACCCGGACTCCGGAAACCCGGCCCCGGGCAACGGTTCACCCGATAAAAATGCCCGGGAAGGCCGTCCGGCAAGCGATGCATCCGAAACCGAAGCCGAAGCCGACTTCGACGTGGTGATCTTCGATACCGCCCCGACCGGACACACCCTCCGCCTGCTCGAACTTCCGGCGGCATGGAGCGACTATATCGAAAAGAACCCGGACGGGGCGTCCTGCATCGGTCCTTCATCCGCTCTGAAAACCAATAAAGAACGCTACGAGCGGGTGGTGAAACAACTGCGCGATCCCGAAGCGACGACCGTTTACCTGGTATCACGTCCGGATGCCTCGGCCCTGAAAGAAGCCGATCGCTCCAGCGCGGAACTCCGCGAGCTCGGTCTTTCCAACCAAAACCTGCTCATCAACGGCTATTTCGAACCGCTGGACCGTGAGGATCCCTTTGCCCGAAACATGCAGGAAATGGCCGATCTGGCCCTTGCCGGGATGCCGGATTCGCTCAGGAAAATGCCGGCACAGACCTTTCCACTCCGTCCATACAACATTTTGGGACTGGAGCGGCTTCGCTCGGTATTTCAAACACCGGACTCCTCCAATTTGAATGCAAACGCCGTGGCGGACACCGGACGGGATGCAACCGCTTCGCTTGATAAGCTTATCGCCGACCTCACGGCCGATAGGGATCACGGCCTTGTGATGACCATGGGCAAGGGCGGTGTCGGCAAAACCGCCATGGCGGTAACCATTGCCCTGAAGCTGGCCCAAAAAGGGCACCCGGTCCATTTGACCACCACGGATCCGGCGGCTCACATCGATGACCAGCTCGGTTCGGCGGCGGAACTGCCCGAAAATCTCACCATCGGCCGGATCGATCCCAAAAAAGAGAAAAAGGAGTACATCGAGAAGGTAATTGCATCCAAATCCGGCTCGATGAGCCAGGAAAACCTGAGGCTGCTGCGGGAGGATCTGGAATCGCCCTGCACCGAAGAAGTCGCCGTATTTCAGGCCTTCTCCAAATCCATCCAGCAGGCCCGCCGGAAGTTTGTGGTCATTGACACCGCGCCGACCGGGCATACGTTGCTGCTGCTCGACACCACCGGCAGCTATCACAAAGAGGTCCTGCGCAATACTCAGTTGTCCAAAGACCGGATGAAAACCCCCTTCATGTACTTGCAGGACCAGAATTTCGCCAGGATTCTGCTGGTTACACTGCCGGAAACCACGCCCATCACCGAAGCGGCGAAACTGCAATCCGATCTGCGCCGGGCCGGGATCCAACCATGGGGATGGATCGCCAACCAGAGTCTTGCAGCCACCGGAGTATCGGATCCTTTGCTGCGGCAGCGGGCCGCTGAAGAAGTGCCGCTGCTCGAGGAAATCAAAGAGCGGCATTCCGAAAATGTGTACAGTGTGCCGTTCATTGCAGAAAGCAAAATCCCGAAAAAGCTGTTTGAACTGAAATCCGAGACAACCTGACACCATCATGACACCAACATTCCATCATGCGCTGGTTGCAATCGATCAGTCGCAGGCCAGCGACATCATTATCGACTGTCTGCCGCACTTTCACCAGCTCGGCACCGAAAAGATCACACTGTACACATCCGTTTCGGTATCCTATCCCGGCGGGCTCGACCAGTCATCAAAAAAGCAATACCAGGATAAACTGGAAGCGTTCAAAAGCAAACTGGAGAATCAACTGTCTGATGCCGGTTTGGCTATCCGGGTCGAAACCAAAGCAGAATTCGGCATCAATGCCTATCCCCCGCATGAAATCATCAATGCGGCTCATGAACTGGAGGCCAGCTATATCATTATTGCCAACCGGGGATACAGCAAATATCGCGAGCTGCTGCTGGGGAGTACCGCCACCGAACTGCTGCAACGCTGTGATCTGCCCGTATACCTGATCAATATGAAGATGTCCGATCAGCATTTGTACTGCGTCCGGGCCTGCCGCGACACGCTGTATCATGTTTTTTATCCCACCGACTTCTCCGATAACGCAGACCGTGCCTTCCAGGCACTGGAACATCTGCTGACACAAAATACAGGCCGCGCCACAAGGCACATCACCCTGTACCACGTCCAGTCAACGGGACGCATCGGAATGGATCAGCCTGATAAACTGGCCGAATTCAATCGCATTGACAGGGAACGGCTTGAGGCACTTAAAGAACGTCTTCAAAAAGTAACCGAAGCTCAAATTCACTTAGATATCGGTGCAGGATCTGCTGCTCACGAGATCACCGGGAAGGCCGCTCACTCCGAAGCCTCGATGATCATTATGGGAGGGCAGGGCCGCGGTTATATCCGTGACCTGTTCCTGGGAGGTGTCAGTCACCAGGTGGTTCGAAATGTGGATATTCCCGTGCTGATCATTCCTGCCTTACGTAAATAGCTCCGTTTGGAAACCCCCGTCCCTTCCGGCACCAACCGCCTGTCCATAACTTTTCTCTGGAAATAAACCAAGTACCACTGCAAAGCATATAAACTAAAAGCAGAATATGTCGCTTACCATACTGGCAACCCTGATTTTTATTGCAACCCTTGTCCTGGTCATCTGGCAGCCGCGCGGGCTGTCCATCGGCTGGTCGGCCACCATCGGAGCTGTTCTCGCACTTATTGCCGGAGTGGTCACCTTCGCCGATGTCATCACCGTCACCGGCATCGTCTGGAATGCCACCCTGACCTTTGTCGCTATTATCATTATCTCCCTGATCCTCGACGAAATCGGGTTTTTCGAGTGGGCGGCCCTTCACATGGCCCGGTTTGCCCGTGGCAACGGCATCCGCATGTACATTTACGTAACGCTTCTCGGCGCGGTGGTCGCCGCCTTTTTTGCCAATGACGGCGCTGCGCTCATCCTTACCCCCATTGTTCTGGCGATGGTACGCGCTTTAGAATTCAAGGAACGGATGATCCTCCCTTTTGTGATGGCGAGCGGGTTTATCGCCGATACGGCATCCACCCCGCTCATCGTCAGTAATCTGGTGAACATCGTTTCGGCCGATTTCTTCGGGATCGGCTTTCTCGAGTACGCCACCCGCATGGTCGTCCCCAATTTGTTTGCCATCCTGGGAAGCCTGGTTGTGCTCTACCTTGTCTACCGCAAAGACATTCCCAAAAACTACTCGATGGAGAACCTCAAAAAACCGGCCGATGCGATCCGTGATCGCCGGATGTTCCGAATGTCATGGGTCATCCTGGCAATACTGCTGGTCGGTTATTTCGTCGTAGAGTTTGTTCACCTGCCGGTTTCACTGGTGGCCGGTACCATTGCGATTTTCTTTCTGATTATGGGCTCGCAGAGCCCGGCAGTGGACACGCGTAAAGTCGTCAAAACCGCCCCATGGGCCATTGTGGTTTTCTCTATCGGCATGTATGTAGTAGTATACGGACTGCAAAATGTCGGGCTGACCGGATTGCTGGCCGAGGTAATCCAGGCCGGTGCCGACCGCGGACTGTTCGCTGGAACCATGCTTATGGGCTTTCTGGCCGCCTTCCTGTCCTCGATCATGAACAACATGCCCACGGTGATGATTGACGCTCTGGCCATTCAGGCAACCGACACCTCCGGACTGATGCGTGAGGCGCTTATTTACGCCAATGTCATCGGATCAGATCTGGGGCCGAAAATCACCCCGATCGGTTCGCTGGCCACCCTGTTATGGCTTCATGTGCTGAACAACAAAGGAGTAAAGATCACCTGGGGATACTACTTCAAAGTCGGCATTATACTCACCATCCCGACGCTGTTCATTACGTTGCTGGGACTGTGGATGTGGCTGCTTCTGATCGGATAAGCCTCTTGATTTTAAACCGGTCTGATATCCGTGCTGCTATTCCGGTGAAATCCCGGCACGGATCTCCTCATATTCTTCGTGCGTATTGATGTTGCGTATTTCAGCTGGTTGCACCGGAAATACCTTAACCCTCAAACGATCGAGCAGGCCCATTACAGATCCGTCACCGCTTTGAAAATAGGACTCCAGTTCCGGATTTACGGAAAGGCTGTAAATGCCCAGCAGCGGTTGACGGGTCATCCAGTTCATCTGCTGAAGCGTTGCGTGATCCATCGGAGCCGTATCATTCGGAGCATTGTCATAATGGACGGGGTCCGGTCCGGAATTTCCTTTACCGGTCCGGGACGCTGCACCGGGCACCGGAGCAGCATCGGCGACCAACGCATCCGCATCATCGGGAATTCCGGTTGAAGCCATCATTCGCAGAACACCTGCAGAGACCATCGGCAAGTCAACCGCCATAATAGCTGCTGAATCCATTTCGGATGGTCCTTCGGATGCATCCCGAAGGGCAGAATGAATTCCGGATACAGGGCCGCCATCCGGATGGATGTCATGTATGTGACGGACCGGCACCGGGTAGTTTCGCTGTCCGCTAAGTACTACCACTTCACGAAAAAACGGACGGCAACGATCAATCTGATACTCCAGCAGTGTTTGTCCGCCAAAGGGGAGCATAGCCTTGTCGGTACCCATCCGGCGGGAGTGTCCCCCGGCCAGAATATATATGGTGCGCAAATCGGATGTCATAGCATTTCTATTTTGGAAAATGGATAACAGGTGACGTAATTGCCGGGCTCATGGTACGCATCCGGCGGAACGATCAAATAGCTGCTGCACCCGCGATACAGCTGAAGCAGATGGGACCGCATGCGGGTATCCCCGCCCGGATCAGCCCGGAGCGTGCCATTGTCCACATCCAGCCGGACCGGCAGAAACAGGGTGCGCCCCCCGTTATTTGATACTTCACTGCAAAGTTTTGCGCGGAACGGCCTGACGGGCTCCTGTCCCAGCAGACGCCGAGCCAGCGATCGGGCATATACTTCTGCGGTGAATACTGCAGAGACGGGATTGCCGGGGAGACAGCATACAACAGTTTCATCCCAAATGAAAATCGTAAGCGGCTTGCCGGGCTTCTGTCTGATTTTGCGGATGAGCGGACGTGCACCGAGCTCCGTCAGCGTATCGAAGAGATGGTCATATTTGCCAGCGGATATACCGCCTGTGGTCACAATCAGATCGCTCGTATCCTTCAGCGACCGGAGCCGCATTTTGAGCCGGTCCGGGTTATCGGGGATCACAGGGTGGACCTCGACCTGTGTTGACGGCCAGGAAGACATCAGTGACTGCAAAACCGGCCCGTTGCTGTTGTTTTCTTCGCTGATTTCGGATCCGGTGACCTGCAGCCCTATACGCAAATGCGGCCTCACCCGGCAACGGTGCAGGCCGGCTTCGATGATCATCCCCATTTCGTACGGACGTATGACCGCACCCTCCTTCAGCAGCACATCTCCTTTTTTAAACCCTTCCCCCTTTTTTCTGACCGGATTTTTCTGCGGTATCTGCCTGATCTCGATCTCTTTCTCTCCGATTTCATCCACCTGCTCCACCGGAATCACAACATCCCCGCCTTCCGGTATCATTGCGCCGGTCAGAATGCGGGCACAGTGTCCGGAACGGATGGGAGGATGGGTTTCCAGTTCCGGCCGGACCTCGCCCGATACCGGGAAACGCCGAATACCGCGATCCAGGTCATCTTTCCGGAACACAAAACCGTCCATGGCGGAGTTATCACGCCGCGGACTGTCGGCCTGTGCCTTGACATCTTCGGCAAGAACCCGGTTGACCGATTCGTCGACAGGAACCTCCAGTGCAAACCTTTTTGCTGTATGCTCTTCGGAATGCGGAATCTGCCTGATAATTTCCAGGGCTTCTTCTGCATGTATGTCTGAGTGCTGACTCATGGATATTGTTTATGGAAGTTCTTCCGGATGAATCCGCTGTCAATACAGTTGCAGGTGCGGACCGCCCGAAAGATGCACCGCACCCGGAACAGCGCCAATAACCGAATCAAGACAGACAGAAATGGCTTTGGGATTGCCGGGCAGATTGACGATCAGACTATTCCCGCGGATTCCGGCAGTCTGGCGTGACAAAATCGCGGTGGGAACCTGCCGGACCGAAATGCGTCTCATCTGCTCTCCGAAACCGGGCAGGGTGATTCTGCATACATCCACGGTAGCCTCCGGGGTGATATCGCGGACGGTCGGTCCGGTTCCTCCTGTGGTCAGGACAAGCGAACAGCCATGATCATCGCACAATTCGATGAGGGTCTCACGAAGCAGCGGGCCTTCATCCGGTATCAGCCGGTAAACAAATTCTCCGGGATTGCGGATGTTCCGGGCACAGTACTCCCTGATGGCAGGGCCGGACACATCTTCGTACTCTCCGCGGCTGGCGCGGTCAGACAGGGTAACAATTCCGATAGTAATGGGTTCCGGCTGATCCAAAAAATCCCGTGCAATGTAATTGATAAAAAAACGACCGGAAGCGTGTGCTTTTGCGGCCGGTCAGCAGGAGGGCAGGTTTGGATCGATACGGTCAATCCATGCAAGAATCCCTCCTTCCAGGTTGTAAAGATGCGGATAATCACCGCTACTTTGCAACTGCAAAACCGTCTGCCTGCTTCGCGCCCCGCTTCGGCAGTAAAAAACCACAGGGATATCGGGACGCACAACGCGGGTAAGCTCATCCGGGTGTTCCGAATTTTCAGAATGGGTGGTTTGAGGAATATGGTGACCACCTATGTGCACGGCTTCCCTTTCATGGTCTTCGCGAACATCGATCAGGACAAACTCCTTACCGTCTTTTTTCCATTTGTACAGTATTTCGGGGGAAATCAGTGCTACATCATCAGAGGCACATGCTGCATCGGTAAACTGTACCGAATGGATCTCGTGCCGGGCACCGGTATCGGGGATGGTAATGGAGTCTGAAGACATGCGCGCACCATCAAACAGGAGCATCCGTCCGTCCAGCAGGTCTCCTGTGCCGATGATCCATTTTATAATTTCCATGGCCTGAATGCTTCCGATAATGCCGGGCAGTGCACCGAACACGCCTGCTTCGGCACAGTTTGGAGCCAGTTCAGGTGGCGGGGGTTTCGGGAAAAGATCCCTGAAATTGGGTCCGAACTCCCCTTTTCCGTTTTGCACATTGAACACAGCAACCTGTCCCTCGTACCGGAATACGGAACCGTAGACCATCGGTTTATTCTCAAGCACACAGGCATCATTAATACCGTATCTGGCTGCAAAATTGTCGGTGGCATCGGCTACAATATCGTAATCCCTGACCAGTGACCTGATATTGCTTTCCGACACGCGCATATCATGCACATCCAGTACCATACTACTGTTCAGCGCACGGACCATCCGTGCAATGCCTTCTGTTTTTTTCTGCCCGACATCGGACTCGCGGTATGCCGGCTGCCGTTGCAGATTGGACAGGCTCACCACATCATTATCGGCTATGCCCAGACGGCCGACACCGGCAGAGGCAAGATACTGGACAATCGGTATTCCGAGTCCGCCGGCTCCGATAACCAGAACGGAGGCACCGGCCAGGCGGCCTTGCCCGATCTCGCCCACCCCGGGGACGCCTATCTGACGGCTGTAACGGTTTTTCCAGTCCGGTCTGTATCTGTTTTCAGGTAAATTCATATCGGTCCGGTCTGTCACAACATGCTATTTCGCGCAAACACGCATATCATTTTCGCTCTGCACTTTATCATGGCTCTGTATCCCGTCACAGAATTCACCGAGCAACTTACAGCATTCTTGCATTGCTGAAGGATCAATATCATAGCAAATGGAGGTACCAGTGATGGTACCCTTGATAAGTCCGGCATCTTTCAGCGATTTCAGATGCTGTGATACGGTGGACTGAGCCAGCGGAAGCATGTTGGCGATATTACCGCACATGCACTCTTCCCTGCTTGCCAGAATTTCAAGAATAGCCAGTCGGGCCGGATGACTCAACGCTTTGGTTAATTGTGCAAACCGTACTTTCTTTTCGTCAAATTCGAATGTTTTATGTATGCTCATGGCCTTGGACTCAAGTAAAACCGGTAGTAATTATTCAGAAAATGTCTAAATAGCAAACATCTATTTGAACTTAATCGTATTCACTTCAAAAATAATTTCCGAAAAAACCGGAACAAAACGTATTGTCATGCCCAATTGGTAATATAATGATAATACAATATGCATAGAGCAGATTTCAATGACCAGAAAAGCGCTACCATAACGGACTTGACATGGAACTCCGCATTGCTTTTATTAAGATAAACGTATTTCTACGATTTACGATAAATAATATTAAAAGTATTGGAATTTCTTGCAGTATCTGTCCTGAGTATTACTATCGGCAGATAGCATCAGTTGGTGACATGTTGCACCTGCAATCATGACAAAAAAAAATTACAATAATATGGGAAACTATTTCGGTTTTTTGCTGATTATCCTTGTTTTCCTGTTTGCTAATGCACCCATTTCATCATCACAGGATTTCGATATTCGCGGGCGGGTTCATATGGATGCCTTCATCGGCCTGAACAATGCCGATGATTTTCAAAACGGCTTCAATAACCGCCGTGCACGGCTGGGTGTGAATGGCCAGGTCATCGAAAACTGGGACGGGCGCATTGAAGTGGACTTTGCCGATGGCGGAGTCAGTCCGAATGATTTCCGGCTCCGCCGCCGTTTTTCCGACGGCAGCAGACTTTGGATTGGTCAGTATAAAGTGCCGCAGGGTTTAAACGAGCTGACCAGCTCAAACAATATTACATTCATCGAGCGGGCCACTAACAGTAACATGATCGCTGACTCGCGGCGTATGGGTCTTGCCTACGAGCGGTTCGGCCGGGCACTCGGTTTCAAATCCATGATATTCGGCCGGGCACTCGGCCAGCGCGGAGATATCACTGGAGACATGCCGCTGGGTGGTGCCTTCAGAGGTGTCTTCGCACCTGAAATCGGGAGCGGAAGACTTCACATCGGCGGCTCGGTCGTATATGAAAGTCTGATGGACCAGACTATCATTGGTTTCAGCGACCGGCCTGAGGCCAGAGATTCCGGTGGAGGAAAATCTCTGATCGGATTGCAAATTAATACTCCGGATCTGGAGGGGTCCTTTAAGTCCGGACTGGAACTGGCTCTGATGCACGGGCCGCTTTCGCTGGAGGCGGAATACCTGATGGTCAATGTGCTGATGGATGAAGGAGACAGTCCACTATTTCACGGCTGGCATGTACAGTCCAACTATGTTCTGACCGGTGAAAGTCGTGCCTATTCGTCCGGCGGGTTCGGTACTATAACCCCGCAAAACGGCCGTGCCCTGGAAATAGCAGCCCGCTTCAGTCATATGAATCTGAACGATTCCGGCTATATGGGAGGAAAACAAAGCAACCTCACACTGGCACTGAACTGCTATCTGGCTTCTAATTTGCGATTCATGGCAAATGTAATATTTGTTGATATAAGTACACGCGGCAACGGAACCGGTGACAGAACCCCGGTTATCGGAGTCCTCCGTTCCCAGTTCCATTTCTGAGATCATATTCAATCTGATTATTACTTCCTGATCTATAACCATTAATCCCGGATCTATGGCAACCTCGCAAACAGCTTCGGGCTACCTGAAGCGCACCAACAAACAATTTCGCATCGCCCTGATCATCGGCATTGCGGCCCTTGTGATCGGGGCTATCGGCGTCTTCCGGGTCCTGTATTTCGGAAACCTGGGTAATTTGTCGACCGAGGTACCCTGGGGACTTTGGGTCGGACTCTATGAGTATTTCGTACTGCTCGAGGTCGGAGCCGTCCTCTCTTTTGTGCTGCTGCGCTACGGTGCCGGCATCCGCGAGCTCGACCGGCTGGGCCCGATCATCATGCTCACGGCCCTGGCAGCCCTGGCCGGAGCATTGATATCCATTTTCCACGACCTGGGCCAGCCCTTCCGCGTCTGGCGACCTATTCTGGCGCCCGATTTCGGTTCGCTGCTGACCTGGATGATCTGGCTGCATCTGGCCTACCTGGTCATACTGGTCATTGAACTCTGGGCTTACCGTCTGGGACGCAAGGATATTGTCAAAAACATGGCCTATATCAGCGTCCCGGCAGGAGCTGCTCTTGTGGCGGTGCTCGGATCGTTTCTGAGTGTGGCGGCCGCCCGTCCGCTGTGGAATGACCTGCTGCTGCCGGTGGTCTATCTGATCTCGGCCTTTGTGGTCGGAACCGGACTGGTCCTGCTGCAGCACCTGCTGTTTTCGCCCGACCGGGGTTCACCGGTCTATCATGAGCTGGCCCGGCGGCTGGGCCGATGGTTCCTGTCGTGGATCATGATCGGTGCCTTTACAGCCCTGACCATATCGCTGGTTATGAGTTATGCTGATGTCCCGGCTACGGCTGCCATTCTTGAGCAGATGCTCACCGGCGAATATGCCTGGACCATCTGGGTCTTTCATGTCGGCCTGGGCATTCTGCTGCCGGTGATACTTCTCTTCTGGCAGGAGCGCATCGGCGACCAGGTCAACCGCATCCGCATGCTGGGTGCCGCATCAGCACTGATGGTAGCCAACTTTCTGATGGTCCCGATGAACGTGGTCATCCCGGCACTGGCCTACCGCTATGACCATGTGCGCGACACTCTGATACGCTTTGAATACTTTCCGCACCTGGTCGAATGGCTGGTCATGGTTTTTGTCATCGGACTGATGCTGGTCATTTTTGCCCTGGGCATACGCCTGGTCATCCAGCCCTTTTATCGCATGGCCATTAGTCCCGCCGCCGGAGCCGTACACGATGCTGACAGCCCCGGTGACGGCGGTCATCAAGCCCCTTCGCCTCCAAACACAGATTCTAAAAACGACGAGTCATGAACCGATCGCAAATCTCTGACATAAAACGAAATCCGGAAAAATTGTCTGGTTCATCAGACGGATCAAACGAAAGTATCATGGACAAAAATGCTGCTTCCAAATTATCAGCCGACTCCGGGAAAACCGGAGGTTCACTGTCACGGCGGGACTTCCTCAAATCTGCCGGAGCGGGTGCAGCTATAGCCGGAATGGCGGCCGGGTGCAATCGTACCGCCCCTGATGAAGGACTGGAACATCTGGAAGGCACAAGCCTTGCCATGGTTATCGACCTTCAGCGATGCACTGGCTGCGGTGGCTGCGATATCGCCTGCAAAACCGAAAATAATTTGCGAAGCGGTCATTTCTGGTCCCACCACATCACACACACAACAGGTAAGTTTCCAAATGTTCGATTTGAATACCTGCCTACTCTGTGTAATCACTGTGAAAATGCACCATGTGCCAAGGCATGCCCGACCTCAGCGCTGCATCGGGTCCACGGAGATGTAGTGGCTCATGACCCGCAGAAATGCATTGGGTGCCGTGCGTGCATCATTAACTGCCCCTATGGTGAAGTACATGCCCATTTCGGGGAGCCTCACGAGGAGTGGGAATCTGATGAAGCGTTATTTGAAGGGCTAACTGCTTCACCAAAGGAAATAACCAATCATGTCGGAGGAAATCGCACGCCCTATTACAATCCGGAAAGGGAAAATTACGGTCATGGCAACCGTTACCACGGGATCGTGGAAAAGTGTGATTTCTGCCTGCATCGTCTCAAGGAGCGGAAACTTCCCGCCTGCGTTAAACGATGCCCGACAGATGCCCGAATTTTTGGTGATCTGAATAACCCGAACAGTTCTGTCAGCCGAATTCTTGCCAAATACCGTCCGATGCGCCGCAAGGAGCATTTGGGCACTGAACCCAAAGTATTCTATGTGCGCACCTTTAATTCTGCCGCCGATTACCCGCAAACCAAAGGTGAACTGGCCGGTAACTTGTCACAAGAGTCGGCGCGTCTTCATGCCGAGCGTGTACATGACTGGAAAACCGGGGTAACCCACATTCCGGAAGAGGAATGGCAAGAGCTGTTCGAATCCGGGACTCTTGCTCACGAAAACAATCCGATAGACCACTCCAAACAGGCTCAGGAGAAACAACTTTTTGGGTAAAAATATTAATACATGCACCCGACGAGATTCGGGGCCAGCGTTTCCGGACGAGAAAACGGCAGCCCGCGTCCGTACATCCGATTTTATCATCATTTAATATTTCTGATCATGAATAAAACTGAAAATACTACCCGCAAATCCAGAAAGTCCTTTCTTAAGCAGACATTGATGGCCGGCAGCGGCCTGGGACTTGGTTCTGTGTTCGCATCCGGATTGAACACTCTAAAGGCATCCGACCGTACCGGTGAAAAGCCCCGTGCAGGACAGAACGGACGGTGGGAAGCCTCGGCTTGTCTGGGTTGCACATCGTGGTGCTCGGTACAGGTTTACGTTCAGGACGGGCGGGCCACACGCGTGCGAGGCAATCCCAACTCCAAAGTTAACGGAGAAAATATTTGTGTCCGGGGGCACATGGGATTGCAGCAGGTATATGATCCCGACCGGCTGAAAACCCCCATGAAACGGACCAATCCTGATAAAGGTCGTGGTGTTGATCCAGGCTTTGTCCCTATTACATGGGAGGAGGCGATAGATACCATAGCCGAAAAGATAATGGAACTTCGTCGAAATGAAGAGACCCACAAATTCATGGTCACCCGCGGCAGATACACCTACCTGCGCGATATCCTTTACGATCGCTTCCCGAAGATCATCGGATCACCCAACAATATTTCTCACAGTGCCATCTGTGCAGAAGCGGAAAAATTTGGTCCGTATTATACTGAAGGCATATGGGCATACAGGCAGTATGATGTCCGGAATGCCCGGTACGTACTTTGCTGGGGAGCAGACCCCATTGCTACGAACCGCCAGGTCTCGCACTACAATAACGCATGGGGCGAGGTTTTGTCACGGGCGAAAGTAGCAACCGTAGAGCCCCGGCTCTCGGCAACAGCGGCCAAGTCTGATGAATGGCTGCCTGTGAAGCCGGGTGAAGACGGAGCTCTTGCCGTGGCCATGGCGCATGTCATTCTGACACGCGGTTTGTGGTACCGTCCGTTTGTCGGAGATTTCAAAGATGGTAAAAATCGCTTCCGGACCGGGCGGACTGTAAACGAAAACACCTTTGAAGAAATATACACCCACGGACTTGTCCGATGGTGGAACCTGGAGCTGAAGGACCGAACCCCGGAATGGGCTGCCGGCAAAGCCGGTGTACCCGCAGATCAGATCGAGCGGGTGGCGATAGATTTTGCCCGGGCAGCTCCGCAAGCCATTTGCTGGGTGGGCGGCGGCCCGACAATGCAGGTGCGGGGTGCCTATAACTCCATGGCTACTCATGCATTAAACGGACTGGTCGGTTCAGTGGACAACAAGGGTGGCACCCTGGCATCCAACCCTGAATATTCACAGGGATTTCCGTCCGTGGAACCTTATCTGGATGATATCGCACGCAAGGGAATAGCCAAACCAAAGATTGACCAACGCGGCTACCTGGAATACCCTGCTCTCAAAGGAGGCAGCTCCGGAGGTGGCGTCGTAACCAATCGAACTGCCGACGGCATCCTGGACGGCGATCCCTATGATATAAAAATGATCATTGCCTATTTCAACAATTTTGCCTTTTCGAATCCCGGAAGCAATCGCTGGGAAAAAGCAATGGAAAAAATTCCGTTCAACGTGCATATCACCACGCATGTGGCCGAGTACAGTATGTTCTGTGATATTATCCTGCCAGCCACTCATCATATGTTTGAACGCCACGGATTTATGAAAAGCATTGGCAATGCCCACCGACAGCTTCCGCTTAACAGACCTGTTATTGATCGTGTCTGGGACTCCAAGACCGACGAAACCGAAGTTACCTGGCTGATTGCCGAAAAACTGGCCGAAAAGGGATTCCCGAACATGCTGGATCATTATAAACAGTACCGGGATCCGGAAACCGGTGCCGAACCGAAAAACGAAAAAGAGTTCGACCTGTATGCACTTAAACATGCCACCAGGGATTTGTGGGATCCAGATCACTACAAAGGTGGTGACCGGTTTGACGGCTGGGATGATTTCTATAAGACCGGAGTGTGGAATTCGGAGCCCTATAACTACCGTGGGCGCTGGGGCAGCATGAATACCCGGACCCGCAAGTTTGAATTTTTTTCCGAAACGCTCAAAGAAGCCCTGACCGGGCATGCCGAGCGGCACGATACGGATGTGGACACCGTTCTTGCCACCAGTAACTACCTGGCGCGTGGTGATCTTGCTTTTGTTCCACATTATGAAGAACCCTTTGTACACGGTGAAGATCGCGAAAACTCCTTCATGCTGGTCGATTACAAATCACGACTGAATCGTGAGGGCCGGTCCGCCAACTGCTCCTGGTATCATGAAATGAAGGATATCGATCCGGGCTGCATTGCCGGTGAAGATGTGGCACAGTTGAACCCGGAAGATGCTGATCGACTGGGACTCCGTGACGGTGACAAAATACGGTTGCATTCATCAGCCGGTGAACTGGAGTGCCGGCTGGTTCGGTGGGAAGGTGTGCGCCCGGGCACGATCGTCAAACCCTTCGGTATGGGACACTGGGCTTACGGTCGTTATGCAACCAGAGTAAACGGTAAGCAACCTCTCGGTGGTAACAACAATCAGGTAATGCCTGCGGACTATGACCGACTCAGCGGTTCATCGGCATTTTACGGGTATGTAAAGGTTAATGTCGATAAAGTCTGAAATGGTAACGGCCTGATCAGCAAGCCCTCGTAAAAAATCAATTTCATCAGGACTTGCCGGACGATACCTCCGCCCGGAACAGGAAAATTGCATCTAACTTATATTGAATCTAAACAAGTCCGGTTTATTTTTTAAAGGAGATTTACTTATCCGATTATTTTCTGATAAGTGATCTGTTAGTTATTGGTTTTGTCCGGTACTACTGCTCTTTGCTGCTGCATTTCCATACAACCAGGGACAATTATTGGCCTGTGACGGCTTCCCGTGTTGTATTACCATTATTTGCATGTAACTGAGAGTAGTGCCGGGTCCCGTGAAAGCGCTTTTGTATTATTAAATGCATCATTTGAATCAGTTTTTCCTGAATGCACAGAAGCAAAGTGAAGGGCACAACAACGGCAGGCACGCCAACGGACCTAACGGCATGTCATCAGATACCAGCGATGCCCATTCAAAATGTGCTGCTGCCTGCAGGTAGTAACCAGTGAAGTAACATACCTAGTCATTGACAAAAAACGGATCTATGGCAACCTCGCAAACAGCTTCGGGCTACCTGAAGCGCACCAACAAACAATTTCGCATCGCCCTGATCATCGGCATTGCGGCCCTTGTGATCGGGGCTATCGGCGTCTTCCGGGTCCTGTATTTCGGAAACCTGGGTAATTTGTCGACCGAGGTACCCTGGGGACTTTGGGTCGGACTCTATGAGTATTTCGTACTGCTCGAGGTCGGAGCCGTCCTCTCTTTTGTGCTGCTGCGCTACGGTGCCGGCATCCGCGAGCTCGACCGGCTGGGCCCGATCATCATGCTCACGGCCCTGGCAGCCCTGGCCGGAGCATTGATATCCATTTTCCACGACCTGGGCCAGCCCTTCCGCGTCTGGCGACCTATTCTGGCGCCCGATTTCGGTTCGCTGCTGACCTGGATGATCTGGCTGCATCTGGCCTACCTGGTCATACTGGTCATTGAACTCTGGGCTTACCGTCTGGGACGCAAGGATATTGTCAAAAACATGGCCTATATCAGCGTCCCGGCAGGAGCTGCTCTTGTGGCGGTGCTCGGATCGTTTCTGAGTGTGGCGGCCGCCCGTCCGCTGTGGAATGACCTGCTGCTGCCGGTGGTCTATCTGATCTCGGCCTTTGTGGTCGGAACCGGACTGGTCCTGCTGCAGCACCTGCTGTTTTCGCCCGACCGGGGTTCACCGGTCTATCATGAGCTGGCCCGGCGGCTGGGCCGATGGTTCCTGTCGTGGATCATGATCGGTGCCTTTACAGCCCTGACCATATCGCTGGTTATGAGTTATGCTGATGTCCCGGCTACGGCTGCCATTCTTGAGCAGATGCTCACCGGCGAATATGCCTGGACCATCTGGGTCTTTCATGTCGGCCTGGGCATTCTGCTGCCGGTGATACTTCTCTTCTGGCAGGAGCGCATCGGCGACCAGGTCAACCGCATCCGCATGCTGGGTGCCGCATCAGCACTGATGGTAGCCAACTTTCTGATGGTCCCGATGAACGTGGTCATCCCGGCACTGGCCTACCGCTATGACCATGTGCGCGACACTCTGATACGCTTTGAATACTTTCCGCACCTGGTCGAATGGCTGGTCATGGTTTTTGTCATCGGACTGATGCTGGTCATTTTTGCCCTGGGCATACGCCTGGTCATCCAGCCCTTTTATCGCATGGCCATTAGTCCCGCCGCCGGAGCCGTACACGATGCTGACAGCCCCGGTGACGGCGGTCATCAAGCCCCTTCGCCTCCAAACACAGATTCTAAAAACGACGAGTCATGAGCAAACAAGCAGATCATCAAAAACAGAACCGGTCATGTCCCCTGGCCTCTGAAACATCAGATAAACAACAGCGGGAACAGGACGGACGTCTTTCCAGGCGGGATTTCCTGCGCAGTGCCGGACTCGGTGCCGCTGCCATCGGTGTCGCTTCGGGATGCCAGCGCGGCAGTTTTACGGACGAGGAGCTCAGTCACCTGGAGGGCAAGAGGCTGGGCATGGTTATTGACCTGCAGCGATGCACAGGCTGCGGGGCTTGCAATATTGCCTGTAAAAGTGAAAACAATTTACGTGAAGGACATTACTGGTCCCACCATATCACAACAACTAACGGTACATTTCCGAATGTACGATATGAGTACTTGCCGACGCTCTGCAATCATTGTGACAATGCTCCGTGCGCCAAGGCATGTCCTACTTCAGCATTGCATCATACGGCCGGTGGTGTGGTGGCTCATGATGCCGACAAATGCATCGGATGCCGTGCCTGCATCATCAACTGTCCCTACGGTGAAGTGCACGCACACTTCGGGGAACCGCATTCCGAATGGGAAAACACAGAAGAGCTCATCGAAGGTGTAACCGGCTCTCCCGCCAGTACCATTGAAGATACCGGCGGAGACCGCTTTCCTTATTATAACAATGAACGTGCCGCTCTGGGCGAGGGAAATCGCTATCACGGTATTGTCGAAAAGTGTGATTTCTGTCTGCACCGTCTGAAGGATGGAGAGCTGCCCTCATGCATTGAGGCTTGTCCCACAGATGCGCGAATTTTCGGAGATCTGGATGATCCCGGAAGCTCTGTCAGCCGTGTACTTGGCCTTTACCGCCCCTTCCGGCGGCAGGAGCATCTCGGCACAGAGCCCAAAGTGCAGTATGTCCGCTCTTTCAACTCAGCCAGCGATTACCCTCAGACCAAAGGTGAGCTTACTTCCAAAACACACAATGATGCTCAGGAAGACGAAGATGACACGATCTTCTCCACAGAATCACAGAAAAAACAGCTGTTCGGATAGTACCGGACGCCCTTCATCCTGACTTACAGATTATTATGAAAACGCAATCTCATACCGCTCCCGGATCACGAAAGTCTTTTTTGAAGAAAGCGCTGATGGCCGGTTCCGGCCTCACTTTCGGCTCGGCACTGTCCGGCAGCCTCTCAACACTGAAAGCCTCGGAATCCGGCAAACCGGACAGCGTCAGAGGAGGTAAAAACGGCTGCTGGGCACCTACGACTTGTAACGGATGTGCGTCATGGTGCTCTCTTGAGGTCTATATCCAGAACGGACGCGCAACAAAAATACGTGGCAACAATGCCTCTAAAGTCAACGAAGGCAAAGCCTGCCCGAGGTCACATATGGGTATTCAGGAGCTGTATGATCCTGACAGACTAAAACAACCCATGAAACGGACCAATCCGGAGAAAAAGCGCGGTGTGGATCCGGGTTTTGTCCCGATCAGCTGGGATGAGGCGATCGATGAGATCACCGACAGGATACTGGAGCTCCGGGAAAAAGATGAGACCCACAAGTACATGATGGTACAGGGTCGCAACTCAGGTCTCCATCCCATCATATATGACCGGATGACACGGATAATCGGATCACCGAACCGTATCAACAGCGACGGTCTGTGTCAGGAAGCCGGGAAACTGAGCCACTGGTATCAATGCGGTTTCTGGGGATTTCCCCAGTGGGACCTCAAGCACACCAGATACATTATCTGCTGGGGAACGGATCCCGTATCCAGTACGCGGCAGGTGTCGCACCACAACAGTTCCTGGGGAAAAATGATCGCGCGGGCAAAGGTAGCCGTAGTTGATCCGCGGTTGTCGGCCACTGCTGCAAAAGCTGATGAGTGGATGCCCATCAAACCCGGCGAAGATGGTGCGGTTGCGGGCGCTATCGCGCATGTTATTCTGACAAGAGGACTCTGGAGCAAAGAGTTTGTCGGGGATTTCAAAGACGGTGAAAACCGTTTCAAGATCGGACAAACCGTGGATGAGGAGCTTTTTGATGAAAAACTCACCAAGGGTGTCATTAAGTGGTGGAACCTGGAGCTCAAGGACCGGACCCCGGAGTGGGCCGCCGAAAGGGCCGGTATTCCGGCAGAACAGATTGAGCGCGTAGCCATTGACTTTGGCCGCGCCGGATCGCAGGCCATCAGTATGGTAGGACGGGGACCGGTCGCCCAGCCTCGGGGATCATATAACGCACTTGCCGGAAATGCACTTGTGGGACTTGTGGGAGCCGTGGGAACGGAAGGCGGTAATATGTCCGGCAACCCTTTCTTCAATGAACCCCTTCCCGGCCCGGACGACTACCTAGACCAGACGGCAAAAAACGGACTTGGCCATCCAACCATTGACCAGCGCGGCCGCCTTGATCTGCCTGCTATTTTTCAGAACCAGGCAGGTACCGGAATGGTTTCAAACAAGGCTGCTGACGGTGTCATTGATAAAGATCCGAATGAAATCAAAGTAGCCATCAGTTATTACGGAAACTTTGCATTCTCCGCACCCGGAGCCCGGCGGTGGGAAAAAGCACTTGGATCCATTCCGTTCTATGTCGACATCAACACCCACCCTTCCGAGGTCAGCTGGTTTGCAGACATCGTGCTTCCGGCCGCTAACGGAATGTTTGAAAAAAACGCTCCGGTCGTCCGGCACGGCAACAGGCACCGGCACGTCACACTCCACCGGCGTGTCGTGGACCGGCTCTGGAATGTCAAATCAGATGAAACCGAAGTTCCGTGGATGATTGCCGAAAAACTGGCCGAAAAAGGGTTTCCCAATCTTCTGGATCATTACAAGACGTATCGTGATCCGGAAACCGGTGCCGAACCTCAGAACGGTGAGGAACTGGAGCTCTTTGCGACCAAACATATCACTCAGAATTACTGGAATCCGGACCGGCACCGCGGTGGGGACAAATTCGAAAGCTGGGAGTCATTTTACAATACCGGTGTATGGAATTCAGACCCTTACGTGCTCAAACGGCGATGGGGTAACATGCCGACGGAATCCGGCAAGTTTGAATTCTATTCCGAACCCCTCAAACGGGCTATTACTCAGCATGCCGAAAAGCACGGGCTTACTACCGACCAGGTTATGGAATCAGCCAATTATGTAGCGCGCGGAGAGCAGGCATTCATTCCGCATTATGAGCCCCCTGTGATTATAGATGAAGGCAACAATGACGGACTGATTCTGGTTGATCACAAATCCAGGCTCAACCGGGAGGGACGCTCGGCGAACAGTCCCTGGTATTATGAGTTCAAGGATGTTGATCCCGGTGATGTTGCGAATCAGGACGTTGCGAAAATCAATCCGAAGGATGCACGCAGGCTTGGAATATCCGAGGGAGATGACATCGTGATGTCCTTCAAGGAGAACAGCATTACTTGCAAAGCCAGGCTGTGGGAAGGTGTGCGGCCCGGTACTGTGGCCAAAAGCTACGGACAGGGACACTGGGCCTTCGGACGCAGGGCTTCGCTTGAGTTCGGAAAGAAAGCGCGGGGCGGAAACAACAATGAGATCATTCCTGCAGAATACGACCGGCTTACCGGAACCTCCGCCTATTACGCTACGGTCCGGGTGCGTGTAAGCAAGGCGTAATCAGATGTTTGCATCACTGCCGGAACAAGCTATATTACCCGTAGCCGGTATCGGGATATTATGATGTCCCCGGAGAAACTTTGTACGGACCATATTACGTAACAATGGAAAAAGAACAAGATGAACTGCGGGCTGCTGTCTACAAGGGATTGTCTGACGCATACCGGCCACCGGATAAAGAAATCCCTGAACATATTGCAACATTGCACGATGCGGTACTGGAAGCCTATCCGGATATCCGGTCTGACATCCAATCCGGACGGGAAGAAAATAAGGGATCATCAGACTCTTCCGGGACCGGAACAATCGGGAATCTGGAAGGTCCTGACGATCTGGAAAAACTCAAAACAGATCATGCCCGGCTGTTTGTCGGCCCCTTCTCACTGCTTGCTCCTCCGTATGGTTCCATGTATCTGGATCAGAATGAGCAGTTGATGACCGATTCGTCAATGAACGCTTTGCAATGGTATGAGTCGGAAGGAATGGAAGTTGCTGTCAGGGAAGTTCCGGATCATATCCGGATTGAACTGGAATTCATGTTTTTTTTGATCATGAATGGAATTGAATCGGAAAACGGATCACGGGACATCGGGAGAAAAAAGCAGCGGCAGTTTCTGGAGCATCATCCGGGTTTGTGGATTGCCGGTTTTGAGAAAAAAGTTTGTAATGGAGCTGAAACCACGTTGTACAACCTCCTGGGACAGCTAACCGGCCGTTTTGTACTCAGGGATCTGGAAGAACTAAGAAAACAGAACTATTAAAACTTTAAGACGATTTTGCCATGCCCAGAAAACCTGCAAAATTCCGGGAGTTCACTGAGACCTATCCGGAAATAAATAAAGCCTATGAAAACCTGGGAGATGCCGTGCATCAGGCCGGCCCGATAGACAAAAAAACGAGAGAGTTAATCAAGCTTGGAATCTCTTCAGGAGCGCAAAAGGAAGGTGCCGTTCATTCGCACACACGCAAGGCACTTGAAGCCGGGGCGGCAAAAGAGGAAATTCTGCAAGTAATCCTTCTTACGCTTCCAACGCTTGGAATGCCCTCCATGATGGCTGCCATGACCTGGGTTAAGGATATACTGGATGAGCAGACCTGATGTCATCCCTGATGTCAATTCCGTCCGAATTCTGTCCGCACACTGATCCAAACAATGTTACATCAAAAGACTCCCGGGACTCCTGTCTCCCCTCTCTCTGCTGGCTTCGACTAATAAAAGAGAGATAAATTAATTTTTTTTAATAGAAATGATTTGGTCCCAGGGTTCTCTGTAACTCAAATACAGAGTGCAACCCTAACTGATCAGGCTTCGGTTATCCGGTTTACCGAAATAACGGTGAAAAATGTGATTTAAGGCCTGATACGACCCGGATCATAACATGAGTCAGCTATTTCCGAAAGAGATCATCGAAAACAGTCAGGAGAATAATTTTTCACGCCATGGCACCGGCACACGTGTGTTTTATGTGTTTTTGCTGGCGATAGCGTTCGCCGGACTGGGTTTACTGCCATTGATAAAGGTAGATGTAGGAGTGCGCGGGCACGGCATGATACGCCCGGTAATGGATATCGTACCGGTCTATTCGCCTGTCCCGGGATATGTCCGGAAATGGGAGATCTACGAAAACAGCCGTGTCGGAAAAGGCGACATCATAGCGGTGCTTGAATCGCCGGTTATCAGGGAGCGCATCAGGGCAAATCGATTGCGCAGGAAACGGGTTGCCGCATTCATAGATGACCTCACACTGTTGATTGACCGGCAGCAAATTCCTGCCATACAACCTGCCGGGTTAGTGACACCCCGGTATCAGCAATCCCTGGAAGAGCTCAGACAACAGCTTGTTCTGCAGCAGCTGGTCACGGATAACCTGCAAAACCGATGCAACCGGAAAAAGGAGCTCTTTGCAGTGGCAGCGGCAAGCAAAACCGAAGCAGAAGCTGTTTGCAGCGAGCGGGATAACAGCAAAGCCCGGCACAAGCTTTTCATCAAACAGCAGCGGCAGCGCTGGAGCTCGGACCGCGAAATGCTCATTGAGGAAAAAGACCAGCTTGATTCCGAATATGATCAGCTGCTGACTGAGAAAAAGCAGCACCGCATCCGCTCCCCTGTCTCCGGAACCCTGCAAAATGTCCTCGGCGCTTTTCACGACAGCTTTGTGCACAACAGCCAGGTGCTGGCAGAGATTTCACCCGACACGGCCTTGATCGCCGAAGTGCATGTTGCATCAGCAGATATCGGACTGCTGAGGGAAGGTATGTCTGTCCGCCTGCAGGTGGATGCATTCAACCACCATGAATGGGGACTGCTGCACGGAACCGTCTCATCTATATCGGAAGACGTTCAGATAAGTGACGGCCGGCTCTTCTTCACCCTGCGCTGCACACTCGACCGGGACTACCTGGAGCTGGCAAACGGCATCCGCAGAAATATCAAAAAGGGTATGACGGTGCAGGCAAGGTTCATTGTCACCCGCAGGAGCCTGTTGCAGCTGCTTCATGACAGCATTGACGACTGGATTAACCCCATCTGGTACGACACGACGCAGGATAACACACCAGAAAATTAAACATCAGATACAATGTCAGGCAGAAACATAAGAATTAAACAGCGCGACATAACCGACTGCGGCGCCGCCTGTCTGGCTTCGGTTTCCGGGCATTTCGGGCTGGATATGCCTGTTTCCAAAATCCGGCAGTTTGCTTCGACGGACAAAAAAGGAACCAATATCCTGGGGCTGATCGAGGCGGCCGGAAAGCTGGGCTTGACTGCCAAGGGAGTCAAAGGAGGTCCTGAGAGCCTTTCGGAGCTTCCCGTGCCCGCAATAGCCCATGTATGCATCAAAAAAACGATATTCCATTATGTGGTTATTTACAAGGTTACGCAGCGATACATTGTCATAATGGATCCCGCTGAGGGCAATCTGATAAAAAAACCGCGTAAAGATTTTCTGGAAGAGTGGACCGGTGTACTTGTACTGATCATGCCCGGTGAGTCGTTTGAGCAGGGTAATTACAAGACCTCAATTGCCGGAAGGCTCTGGTATCTGCTCAAGCCGCATCGCAGCATACTGCTGCAGGCGACCCTGGGTGCCGCCTTATTCACCCTTATTGGTCTATCTACAGCCATTTACGTTCAGCTCATTGTGGACCATGTCCTGCCGGACGGTAACAGGAATCTGCTGCATCTTCTGGGCATCGCAATGCTAATGCTCCTGCTGCTTCAGTTAACAACCGGCGTCATAAAGACGGTACTCACCCTGAAAACAGGTCAGCTCATTGATGCCCGTCTCATTCTCGGGTATTACAAGCATCTGCTCTCGCTGCCTCAGCATTTTTTCGACACAATGCGAGTGGGAGAAATTACCTCACGGATCGGTGATGCCGTGAAAATCCGGGCATTTATCAATGACACTGCCATAACCATTCTGGTCAACGTTTTCATCGTTTTGTTCTCATTCGGACTGATGTTCACCTATTACTGGAAACTAGGCCTTCTGATGCTGGCAATCATTCCGACTTATCTGCTGGTCTATGTCATCACAAACTGGCTGAACAAAAAGACGCAGCGAAAGCTGATGGAAGATGCCGCCGATCTTGAGGCGCAGCTGGTTGAATCGCTGAACTCGGTTTCCACCATCAAACAGTTCGGACTGGAGGATTTCGCCAATATCCGCACCGAAACAAGGTTTATCCGGCTTCTCAAGACCATTTACCGCTCCGGACTCAACTCGGTTTTCTCAGGTAATGCTTCAAAACTGACATCGCGATCGTTTACGATTATTGTCCTGTGGGCAGGTGCCTACTTTGTACTTCAGGGTGCACTGACACCGGGTGAACTGTTGTCTTTTTATGCGATCACAGGATACTTCACCGGTCCGGTCAATGAACTAATCGGTATGAACAAGACCATTCAGGATGCATTGATTGCAGCTGACCGTCTGTTCGAGATAATGGATATTGACAAGGAGGAGGCAGGTCAGAAGATTGTGCTGAACAAGGATATGGCCGGCGATATCCGTATTGAAAATCTTCACTTCAGGTACGGCAGCCGTGCAGATGTATTCCGTGGGTTGAGCATCGTCATTCCGGTAGGAAAAATGACTGCGTTTGTGGGAGAAAGCGGTTCAGGTAAAACCACTCTGACAAGTATTCTGCAAAAGATGTATCCGGTCACATCCGGGCGTGTCACGATCGGCCAATATGACATCAATCACATCGAGACGCACAGTCTGAGGCAATTCATTTCTGTTGTGCCTCAGAAAATTGACCTGTTCTCAGGCAACATCATTGAAAACATTGCCGTGGGTGAATTTCACCCCGATTTTGAGAAGGTAGTCGATATATGCGGAAAAATCGGGCTCCTTCCGTTTATTGAACAGCTTCCGCACGGATTTGAAACACATCTGGGAGAAAACGGTGCCACCCTGTCCGGCGGCCAGAAACAGCGTATTGCAATTGCCCGCGCTTTGTACAGGGATCCCGAAATACTCATCCTGGATGAAGCCACCTCCTCGCTCGACTCCGAGTCGGAGCGGTATGTTCAGCAGGCATTAATGCACTTCCGTTCGCAAAACAAAACCGTCATACTTATTGCACACAGGTTGAGTACAGTCATACAGTCCGACAAAATATGTGTGCTTGAAAACGGAGAATTGGTGGAAGAGGGTTCACATGAGGATCTCATTGTAAGGAAAAAACAATACTTCAGATTATGGCAGCAACAGATGCCGGGGCAAAACGGATTTCCCCACAAACCGGAAACATATATAAACAGGATATGATCATGGCATTAAACTTGTATCTGAGCAGAATTCAAAGACTGGACATTCTCATCAGGAAAAAAAGCACGGGATCGCCGAAAGAGCTGGCTGAAAAGCTTGGGATTTCGGAGCGATGGCTTTTCCACCTTTTGGATGAAATAAGGGAGGAGCTCGACTGTCCGATCCGTTATAACCGGCTCAGACGCAGCTATGAGTACGAAAAGCCCGGAAAAGTAATGATCGGCTTCCTGAATGAGGCCGAGCTTGATATAAAAAGCCTGAAGAGCACAAATGGGGGACATCTTTTGCATTCAATGTATTTATATATACAGTGATCAGCAATAACTTGCACTTAACCCCAAACCCATAACTTAACTCGAGAGGTACTGCTATGAAAGAAAGAAAAGGTTTACCGTTTGAAATGCTCAGTTCTGTCGAACAAAAAGCAGTCACGGGAGGTGCACCTCATTGGCTGATTCCGGTGGGTGTTACCCTGCTGTATAATGAAATAAGCAGTATCTGGAATTCAGGCGGACAAAATCTTGTGGATGCCTGGAACTCCGGATACGAAGCCGGTTATGGCAGCACAGATGACTAATCAAGGGAGGCACGCAAAATGAAAAGTATATCTTACCCGCAAGGTACACTTACTCCGTTGAATCAGCAGGAAATGAGGGATATCACTGCCGGAGACGTGATACTGGAAAGTACCATCTGGCTCCTGGGAGCTATTTGGGGCTCTTACAGAAGGGTTACTGACGATGAATCCGGACGCTGTGGCGAAGATGAAACATACAGCCGCAGACACGGAGTCTGCACGTAAGTATCACAGGGGGTGCGTTTTCGGGCGCACCCCTACTCTTTTAACGTTAATGAGTAATACAATTATGAAGAAAATCCTGTTTCGTCTGTCGCCTATGGCCGGCTACTTGCTACTTCATTATCTCTGGTCACAAAGCAAAAACGATTTCGACGCCGGTACCTTTCTTGAAGTCACCTTTGCCATAATCATCGGCAGTATTTTTGTTGTGTACCTGACCGTAAAAGAAGAGAAAAAAAATAAACCGGATTCATAGATCAGGTAGTATAAACGGAATTGAAGAGTACATAATCTGTTGTCAGATCAGACCCCCAGGCAACAGCTTTTGCCTCTCCATCGCACATGTCCATTTTGACGCTTATATGCGATTCCCGCAGGAGTTTTTTCATGAAATTCCGGTCGTAATTGACAGGTTTACCCTTTTCCAGAACCTTGACCCGTTCTTTTTCATTGCCCAGGTAAAGATCAACGCCTGTGTAATCAAAAGTTACTCCCGCATTTCCGGCCGCTGATACAATTCTTCCCCAGTTGGGGTCCCGGCCAAACATGGCCGTCTTTACCAGGTTGGAACTTGAAATGGCACGTGCCAGTTTCCTGGCAACCGTCTTGTCCGGTGCGTTTTCCACCCGGTACTCCACAAATTTGGAAGAGCCCTCACCATCGGATACAATCAGCTTCGCAAGATGCTGCATCATCTTTTGCAGATGATTCCGGAACACTTTGTAATCTTTGCTTTTTTCACTGGTCAGGCGCTCGTTACCTGCTTTTCCGTTCGCCATAACAGCAACCATATCGTTGGTAGATGTGTCCCCGTCAACAGTAATCATATTGAACGTATCATCAACCGTTTCTGAAACTGCCTTCTGCAGCAAAGCCGGTTCGATATCGACGTCGGTAACTATAAAGGCAAGCATGGTCGCCATATTGGGATGTATCATTCCTGATCCCTTGGCAATTCCTGCCAAATTAACCTCTCGTCCGTCAACGGAAAATTCAAGAAAACCTTCCTTTGCAAAGGTGTCCGTTGTCAGAATTGCATTTGCAGCAAATGAGCCGGCAGAGGACCGGCTGGTCACCTTGGGGGCATTTTCTTTTATTCCCTCAACAATATCTTCGGTAGGAAACGGCTCACCGATGACACCGGTGGAAGATACGATCACCAGTTCCTCATCAATCTTCAGCGTCTCGGCTGTGGCTTTGACCATTGCCATTGCTCCTTCGTAGCCCTGCTCACCTGTACAGGCATTGGCATTACCGGCATTGATTACAATAGCCTGAGCAAGGCCGTTTTTCGCATGTTCCCTGGAGACTTTTATCGGTTCGGCTACAACCTGGTTTTGCGTGAATACCGCTCCGATACTGGCCGGAACTTCAGAATAAATGATTGCAAGATCTCTGCGCAGAGATTTTACTCCGGAGTGGGCACCCCAGCAAGTAAACCCTCTGACATTGGTAATATTTTTAATCATGATATTTACTGTTTTGAATTCGCTGTAAACCGGTAATTACATCATCAGCTCAATGTCCGGGAAGTCAGAGATTTATCAGAGAACCATCAAGGATTAATCAGGGATTAATCAGGGATCCATCAGAGATTCATCAGGAAACCATCAGGGGTTAATCAGGGATCCATCAGAGATTCATCAGGAAACCATCAGGGGTTAACCGGTATATGGGTCAGGCCGGAGGTTTCATCGAGTTCAAACATAACATTCATGTTCTGCACGGCAAGTCCGGCAGCACCCTTGACCAGGTTGTCAATGGCACTGATGACCATGATATTACCGGTTCGGTCATCATAATCAACATATATATTGCAATAATTGGTGGCACGGACATCCTTGAGTGCCGGAGGTTGCCCACACATACGGACAAACGTCTTGCCTTTGTAGAACTCTTTAAAAATACTTTCCAGTAGTTGTTTCCCGGTCTCGTCTTTTCCCTTGTTGTCATCGAGCAGCTTCCTTCCGGTGCTGTCTGGACGCAAGTAAACCGTTGACAAAATTCCACGGTCTACAGGTAACAGATGAGGTGTAAACTGCACTGGTCCGAGAGCACCTCCGACATCCTCCAGTACACTTTGAATTTCAATGGTATGGCGATGCTTCTTTACACCATAGGCTTTAAAATTGTCATTCACATTGGAGAACATATTGGTGGCCGAGGCCTTGATCCCGGCTCCGGTAACCCCGGTTTTGGAATCAATAATGATGCCGTCCTTTTTTATGATCCCCTTTTGCACCAGAGGCGCCAGGGCAAGAATGGCTCCGGTCGGGAAACAACCCGGATTGGCAACCAGGCCGGCGTTGCGGATACGGTCAGCGTAAAGCTCCGGCAATCCGTAAACAGCATTCGGAAAACCCTCCGGATAACTGTGCTGTTTGGGGTACCACTGCTCATAGATTTCGGGAGTTGGAAGCCGGAAATCACCTGAAAAGTCAACAATCCGGAAATCTTGTCCGGCAAACTGTTTTACATAGTCCATGGAAACACCATGCGGCAATGCCAGAAACACCACATCCAGATCCGTTTGCGCGACCTTTTCGGCTTTTTCCAGTTTTTGATCAACTATCCCTGCAAAGAAGGGATGTATGTCAGAAAACATTTCTCCGGCGCGGGATTCTGAAGTAATCAGAGAAAGCTCCACACGGGGATGTTGCGAGAGAATACGAACAATTTCAGAGCCGGTATAGCCGGTGGCTCCGACAACTGCGGTTTTAATTTTTTGCATAAGTCAGGAGACTATGGTTGTTCCAACCGGTTCCCTTCTGCCAACAGAAAGCAGCTGGTCGGGATCGGTTCCGTTAATAATTACTGCGGCGGCAGCGCCATTTTTCAGCGCTATTTCACAGGCTTCGGTTTTTGGTATCATTCCCCCCCGGATGACCTGCTTATCTTTCAGTGATGAAATATCAGATATCTGAAGCTCTGAGACCAGTGAAGCGGGATCATCAATATCGCGCATCAAACCGTCAACATCCGTGAGAACGACAAACTTTTCTGCCTTCAAAGCTCCGGCAAGGTGTCCGGCAAACATATCGGCATTCACGTTGTACTCATTGCTGTCCACATCAGCGGCCAGGCAGGCCAGAACCGGGATAAACTCATGCTCCAAAAGTAAATCCAGCAGCTGCGTATCGATGCTTACAACATCGCCGACCTGTCCCAGATCGTACTCCTCGACATGACCGTCAACCTCCTTTTTATGCAGCCGTTTGATGGCAGTGGCAATTTTACCGTCCTTCCCTGAAAGCCCGACCCCTCTGTATCCGGACTGATTGATCAGCTTTACCAGTGTGCCGTTAACCTGACCCTTTAAAGCCTTTTCCACATGCTCATACGCTTCGGGCGTGGTCACACGGTGTCCGTCAATAAACTCGGACTCAATGTTTGCCTGAAGAAGTGCCTGCTTGATGAAAGGACCGCCGCCGTGAGCGATAACCACATTGTACCCATAGTTTTGAAGCAGACAGATATTCTTGACAACCTGCTGCTTGAGCACATCGTCGGTCATGGCGTTGCCGCCATATTTTACTACAATTACCGGTTTTTTCTCTTTCATCTGACAGTCCTGTTCTGATTTATCTGACAGTCTGTAAAGATAAGTTATTGACGGGACGATATCACCTTTCTATCCAATTTAGATACATGCAAAATAAACCGGCAATGACCGTTCAGAAAACCCGAAATGGACTGATTTTCGACATGTTTCAGAAAAATGCGAAATAAAAGAATGTCACCGCAACAGCAAGAAATACCAGTGTCATGCCACCCCCGGCCTTGAAATAGTCTTTTGTCCGGTAACCTCCGGCCGTCATCAGCAGCGCATTTACCTGATGCGTGGGAAGTACAAACGAGTTACCGGCCGATACGGCAGCAAGCAGAACAAGCGGCCGCGGGTCCACGCCGGCAAGGGTACCGATACTTACTACAAGCGGGGCCAGTACCACGACAGCACCCACATTGGACATCACCAGTGAAAAAACTGTGGAAATAACGGCTACGGTCAGCAGAAGCACATAAAGCGGACTTCCCTCGACCACACCCATAACACTCCGGGCAAGAAATTCTGCAGCACCGGAATTTTGCATTGCCACTCCGAGTGGAATGAGTCCTACAAGAAGGAAAACCACCTTCCATTCAATGGCTTTGTATGCATCCTGAATGGACATTACCCGGGTCAGGATCATGGCAACGGCACCGGTCAGAAATGCGATGGAGATGGAAAACCCGGACATGGCCAGGGCTATGGCAAGCAGAAAACTGCCGGCTGCGTGCCAGGTTTTGGACCGGTCCCTCGGTTCAACATCAAACGGAGTAGCCACAACAAACGGATCACTGTTCTGAAGCTCCTTGATATGTGACCAGGGACCATAAATAATAAATGTATCGCCAGCGCGGATCTCATGGTCGGATATATCACCTTCAATACGCTCTCCCTGACTGAAAATCATCAGTGGTTCCACAGCATAACGCTTGCGCATGGAAAACTTCCGGATCGTCTGACCGACCAGTTCGGATCTCGGAGGAACAATCACCTCGACAAATCCGGACTCATCCGGGTCATCCAGCCCCTGAAACATGTGATGGTCTTCGGTTTCTTTCAGCTTATAGTCGGATACATACTTTTGGATTTTATCCTGGTCGCCATACAGTGCCAGCACCTGTCCCTCTTCAAAATGGGTTTCGCGCCACGGGGCGTAATCGGCATACTGATCATGGGACAGCGCAAGTATGTTGATATGGTAAGTATTCCAGACACCGGATCCCTCAACAGTTTTGTCAATCAGCGGACTCCCCTGAGGAATGCGGTAATACCTGATTTTCTGATCCAGGTTGAACGCTTCGATCAGTTTCTCCTGCTCAGTCAAATCCTGGCGGGCTTCGCTGCTTCCCTGCGGAAGCACATATTTGCCAAACAACAGAAAGAATACTATCGCGGCCAGAAGCAATGCGATTCCGACCGGCGTAACCGCAAAAAGTCCGTAAGGCTCCAGGTCTGCACTTTCCAGAAGATCATTGGTCAGTATGAGGTGTCCCGAGCCAACCATGGTGAGCGTCCCGCCTATGATTGCGGCAAAACCAATCGGCATGATAAGCTCAGAGGCGGATATTTTGATGCGCCGGGCAATATCCAGGATACTCGGAAGAAACAGCGCGGCTGCTCCTATGTTCTGAATCACACCGGAAAGTGTGCCGACAGAGAGCGACAGTGTGCCCAGAATCCCTGTTTTTTTTGTTCCGACCTTGCGCAACAATGCTTTGGAAAAACGCGCCATCATTCCGGTCCGCGCAATTCCTTCGCCCATAATCATGACCGCTATCATGGCTACCACCGCATTGCTCGAAAAACCTGACAGCGCCTCACTTGTGGAAAGAATGCCGGTCCAGCTCAAGGCCAGCATCGCCAGCAACGCCGTGACATCGATCCGGACCACCTCCGTTACAAGCATGATGATCGTCAGCCCCGTAATGGTCAGTACAATCAGAATATCAGCATCCATACCTCTTGCCTTTTATCAACCTTGACTGGTTAGTACAATTCGTTTATATATATTTATATATCTATATAATATATAATTAAAATTCAGTGATTGCAACAGCGACAAACAAATGATATCCAGCCGCACCTGCTTCGTGCACCGGCGTGCGGCCTTACATTTTTATTGCGTTGAGCCCCCGAAGCCATTAATATGTATCAGGAAACTTTAACAGGCAAGAAGAATTGGCAATCCCGATACCTGAAAAATAACATCAAACGCAACCACGATGGAAAAACACGACATTGCAGTCATTGGTGCCGGAATAAACGGGTTCACCTCGGCCCTGATCCTGCAATTGATGGGATACAAGACGCGCATTTATGCTAACGACAGGGCGGATTATCCTGCGGACACATCCGATCCGATGTTTTCAAGTCTTTATCCCGCTGCATCCGTTATCCCCAGAAATCTTGACAGCCATACTCTGTATCCCGTTTTCCGAAAGTCTATCGGCATTTTCGGCAAGCTGCATCAAAACGACATCCTGCCCGTCAGTAAAAACACGCACTTTGAGATTACCGAAACCAGAGGAGCCGAGGCGGAAAGTCTTCAGCCGGACTATCTGGAGCTGATGAAAAATGTGGTTACGGTCAATGAAATGGATGATTGGGTGCCGAAACGAAGCGAAGCCACCGTCAAGGGATGGAAATTCGATTACTATTTTGCTGAAATGCCCTCTTATACCAGAGAACTGGCCGGGATGTACGAAAAGGCCGGAGGCAGTTTTGAAAAAATCAAGCTCCACAGAGAGCGCCTGAAAACCCTCCCCTGCGATATGATCGTAAACTGCAGCGGTGCTGCGGGCATCGATCTGTTCGATGATCCCGCCGACCCGGTCTACATTGCCGGTCATTTGTTTCATATTCCCCGACGCAATTTGCCGGATGGATTTGGAGGGCCTTTTCCTTCATATACATACACACCCGACGCGGATGTGTACTGCGACCGGCACGGAAAGCCTATGGACCTTTATTTTTATCCGCGCGCGGATGGTTTGATTTTCGGTGGAAGCCGGTTTCGTGTACAACGGCCGGAAGACCGTTCCCACATTCGCAGATGGTACAATGACGAACTGATCTCGGTCAACGGAAATGCCATCCCCGCCAGGCTGGTTTCGATCAACCGCGATATTTTCATGAATACATACGGGAAAAATATTGAGGCGCTCGGAGGAGAAGTCATTTTCGGATACCGGTTCACAAGAGATACTCCCGGTGGGCTTCGTCTCGAAACCGATCAGAAAAATGTCAGCGGAAAACCGGTCATTCATAATTACGGACATGGCGGGTCCGGTGTCGGTCTTTCCTGGGGTTGTGCCCTGGACGTAGCCAGGAAAGCGTCAAAACTTCGTCCGGTTCCGGATGAAAAAAAGGTCATACTGCGAAGTACCAATGCACTGGCTGAAAAGCTGTCCGGATTCACATCCCGAAAACAGAAAAACTGACTGACAGAACGGAATATCAAATCAGAATAATTCAAAAGGGTAACAGCATGGACAGGAACGAAGCAACGGCACTTCTTGAGGAGTGGATACCCAACGAAAACCTGCAGCGGCATTGTCACATGGTAGCTTCGGCAATGGAGGCCTATGCCCGGAAACTCGGCAAGGACACCCGGACTACGGAAAACTGGTGGCTGGCCGGACTGCTTCATGACCTTGACTGGGAAAAGAAGCCGGACGAGCATCCCAATTATGCTCTTGATCACATTTTCCCGGATACCGGTCTGGACGAGGAAGTTATAGAAGCTATCCGCGCTCATGCCCCGGAACGCACCGGTGCAGAACCCGAGTCGGAAATAGCACGGTATCTGTATGCGTGTGACGAGATCAGCGGTTTCATGCACGCTGTTGCGCTGATGCGCCCTGAAGGATTCAGGGGAATGAAAGCCAAATCCGTGACCAAAAAGATGAAAGACAAGCGATTTGCCGCCAATGTTAACCGGGATGATATCCACAAAGGTGCCGGGCTGATCGAAACCGACCTTGGCGATCACATCGTATTTCTGGCGAAGGTCTTTGAAAATTCATGATGATCCGTTTCATCTGTTATATCATAGGGTTTGTTTTGCTGCTCTCGGGCTGGCAGCTGTCAGTGTGGCAGTTCTCACACTGCCAGGCCTCTGCCCTGTCCGGCAGCTCACACGATGCCCCGGATGCATCTGCTTCGGGATTTCCTTTCGATGGTGACGTTGCACTGGGCTGGCAGGTGAGAGCCGCGGCAGGCACGTCCGGAAACATGCCCTTCTGGTTCCATTCCAATCAGTATGGTGAGCTTGAAAAAGGCAGTCAAAACGCTGCTATTAATCTATACGGGACATGGAATTACCGATTCGAATCGGGAATCGCCCTATCTGCCGGAGCCGACCTTCTGACAAGAGCATCAGGCGAACCTGACGCCCGTTTCCAGGAGTCATATTTCCAGGCGGGATACGGCCACTTCAAACTCACCGCCGGACGCAAGAGAGAAACCTTCGGCCTGGTTCATCATGACATGTCGGTCGGATCACTGATCGCATCAAAAAATGCACGGCCGATGCCCAAAATCACTTTTTCCACCGACGGATATCAAACGGTTCCGGGCACCGCAGGATTTTTGTACTACAATGCGTCGCTTGCCCATGGATGGATGGATGACGACGAGTACCGGTATGTGGATGACGAACTGCTTCCCAGATACCGTTTTGTGGACGGAGTCAAGCTGCACCAAAAACACCTTTACCTGCGGATTTTTTCCGAAGATGCGCCTGTGGAGCTGCACGGCGGACTTGTTCATTTCGCCCAGTGGGGCGGATATTCACCCATCTTCGGTCAGGCACCGGAAAGTTTCAGCAATTATCTGGATGTTTTTTTCGGGCGCGCCTCAGATTCGAAAGAGGTCATTGGCGGCGGAGAGACCCCGAACGCATTTCAGAACCACATCGGCAGCTATGACTTCTCCATAGTGAGCAATATCAGTGGCTATCAGCTCGGGCTCATCTGGCAGATCATCCTTGAAGACACTCCAAACGCCCGTTTTGCGGGCCTGCGCGACGGGCTCTGGGGCGGATATCTGCGACGCAACGGTGCCGAAAGGCCGTTGATCAAGGCCGTTTCATACGAATATCTCAGTACACGTTACCATCTGACCGGCAACCGCGACTGGGAGCCCGCCTACGTCAACTACTACAATCACTACGCCTATCGCGGTGGCTGGACTTACTATGGCAGAGCTATCGGAAACCCGCTCTATTTCAGCGAGGATCAGTATCTCGGGGTATCCAACAACAAGCTGCTGGGGCACCATCTGGCAATTAAAGGATATATCGGCCCGGTTCATTACCGCACATATGCCACTTACAGCAGAAATTACGGAGCACAGCGCGTTGACCGTCCGGACGGCGTGCGATTCAACAATTTTTTCGACCGCAAAGATCAATGGTCTTTTTTACTGGATCTGGAAACCAGGCTGGGTGATGATTATACTGCGGCGGTAAGTCTTGCTGCCGACTTCGGGGATGTCTATAAAAACAACCTCGGACTTCAACTGACGTTATCGGCATTATTTTGATGCGCCCGTCGCGTTTATCCGGCCGGCTTCGCATGCCGCTATTTTTTTTGAAAGTTCATCCTGTTTACCAATCTGCTAACCCGCAAACCGAATGAAGCAGCGCGTCACATTGTTGTCCAAGTAGTTGCAGATAGTCCTGCCCACATTCCAATATTTACTAAATCCAGAAACTATGAGCACACTGAATGGAAAGCGCGTATTGATGTTCGTTGATCATGTATATGAAGATCTTGAACTCTGGTACCCGAAACTCCGGCTGACTGAGGAGGGTGCTGAAGTTGTAGTAGCCGGCCCCGAAGAAGGGGTTGTTTATACCGGCAAGCACGGCTACCCGTGCCGGTCTGATGCCGCTATCAACGAAATGGAATCCGGTGATTTTGAAGCTCTTGTCATTCCGGGAGGTTTTGCGCCGGACAAACTGCGGCGGGATCCGCGTGTACTCCAGCTCACCAGGGAGATTCATGAAGCCGGAAAGCCGCTGGCTCATATTTGTCATGCAGGATGGATCACCATATCAGCCGGTGTGATGGATGGATTCCGCTGTACATCCACCCCCGGAATCAAGGATGACCTGAAGAATGCCGGAGCGGAATGGGTCGATCAGGAGGTCGTGGTGGACCGCAATCAGATCAGCAGCCGCAACCCGAATGATCTCCCCGCTTTCTGCCGTGAAATCATCAAGGCGATGATCCGGTAAGGCTGTAAAGCAGGCATTTCACTATGCGCCACACACTGGTTGCCGGGCTGAATTAGCCTGGATTATTCTGACCCCACTAATACTTGCCGGGCTGAATTGGTATGTGCTACAAAATACCTGCCTGGCCGGCAGCGAAGGTCAGGCAATAATCACGTACCAGAACGCCATCGTAAGAACGGAAACCGGAATTCCCACGCTGACCATCTGGGATGCGAGACGCGGATTGAGTCCGTAGGTTGTTGCCAATATGGAGCCGGTTATGTTGGGTGGAGTTGCTGCCTGGATAATGCTTGCCTGCACGGCAACACCTTCACCGCCGGTGATCAAAACATAGATCACAAACAGTATTGCCGGTGCAATCAGAAGCTTGTATATCAACCCGACAGACATCGGCTGCAAATCATACCCGCGCTGCCTGAATTTCAGCTGCATTCCCACCGATATCAGTGCCACAGGTGCCAGTGTTGTTGCAAATACATCAAGCACATCCAAAACAATACCCCCGGTGGTTACTCCTGCAATATTCATAATGATAGCCAGTATGAATACAATGAAAGGCGGAAAGGTAACCACCTGCCGGAGCAGGGCCCGTTTTTTTGTCTTACCTGCTGCATAAATTCCGGCTACTGCTATACCGATGGTGCTGACAATGACAAACGATCCCGACTGATCCATCAGCAATGCCATGCTCAGTCCCTCCTGGCCGAAAAGGGTTTCAGCGACAGGGTAACCGATAAAAAGGGTGTTGCCCAGTCCGCCCGTCAGAATGATGCATCCTATGGTTTGTCGTGACCAGCTCAGCCACCGGCCTGCCATGTTGATCAGGACGATGGCCATGAAAAAGATAATCCAGGCGCTTGCAACCGGGTAGAGCAAATCTGTCTGAATCTCGATTTCCGGGATATGTATGAGTCCCACAGCCGGAAGAGCGACATAAATCACATACTGATTGAGAACCAGATAGCTGTTATCGGGAAACGCCTTGACAAACTGAAGAATTACTCCGATCAGCAGGCTTGCAATAAGTAAAAAAGCCGGTGCTAAAGGATCCATGATCAGGGAACGGGAAGCGGATCACCCAGGTCGAAAGTGGCTTCAAAACTGAGCTCGCCGTCCAGGTAAAGCCGGTAATAATAGACGTCGTTTTCCGTATCGATTTCCTTGGACCAGACATTTATTTCCCGCTGAGGACGCTCGGCGATGGTAAACTCATCAGCCGGAAAAAAATGCTTGACATCGGAAGCGCGCGCGTCGGAATATCCGCCGTACATGTTCTGATCATATTCGGTCCCGTCGGGATAGCGGTGATCATGGCTCAGATGCAGCGTGCCGTCCCTCATTTCCAGAATCCATGTCCGTGAAGTGTCGTCATCGACATGGAAGGGAATACGGATTTCCTCTTCGGAGCAATCCTCGAGAATCATGAGCATGCGCGGGTCTTCCAGCGGATGGTCGTCATCACCGGTTCCCAGGGCAAATTCCGTGGTCCGTCCCTCATAGGCGTATCCGCAATACTGGCTCAGGTTTTCGAGAAACTGACGTCCATCTTCTGCAGAATCGTTGCATGAAGTCATGGTCATTGTGGCCAGGAGCAGAGGAAGAATGAGAAAACAGCGGGTATATTTCGTAATCATGTCGTTTT
Source organism: Natronogracilivirga saccharolytica (assembly GCF_017921895.1). Taxonomy (NCBI): domain Bacteria; kingdom Pseudomonadati; phylum Balneolota; class Balneolia; order Balneolales; family Cyclonatronaceae; genus Natronogracilivirga; species Natronogracilivirga saccharolytica. The sequence goes on along the minus strand of NZ_JAFIDN010000009.1, from coordinate 107,387 downwards.
GATTTGCCGGGCCTCTCCCGGTTTTGACCAGAAGTTTCCGGATAGCGGTTGATTTCGTTCTAATTCGTTCTAAATGATGACTTGGTCCGTTCGCGGGAATTCGACGGGAATTTAACAATTTTTTCGGCTTGATTACCAATGTGGTCTGTCAATTCCGCCGAAAACAGCGGTAATCCGTTCACTCTCCCATCCGCAGTGCGGCCAGTGTCGTCAGCCCGTATGCTGCCGCAGCGATGCCCATCACCAGGCCAAATCCCGATCCCAGCGCCACAACTGTGGCCAGCGCTGTAGCCGATACCGACAGGCAGCTGTCAATTCCGCATGCCCACGGGATCTGGGTGTCATTGCTGCCGGAGAGGCGCCGCAGACCAAAGGGAAACATCATACCCATGAAAAATGCCGGGGGCGCCAGCAGCAGGGCCACGGTCAGCACCTTGCCAAATACCGGCCAGGACATCGTCACACTCAGCAGCGGCATCAGCAGGAATGTGTATAAAACGATCAGGGCAACTACGGTCAGTCCCGTCCGGACAAGTGCCGTTCTGTTTGCCGGAAGCCTGGATGAGAACCGGCTGCCGATACCGGAAAACAGCAGCAGCGCAGCCAGAACCGCGGCTGTGGCATAAACCGGCTGACCGAGATATAGCACAAGCTTCTGTATCAGAACCATCTCGAAAAACATGAACCCTGTACCGATACCACTGAAATAGAGAAATGTCCACCGGCGGCGGGTTCCCTTCCATCCAACCCGGAACAGCGGCAATATGATCAGCACAATGGAAGCGACCACAATTTGCACAAGCGTTGCCCAGGCCATTACAAAGCCAAGCTCCATATACGGGATTTGATCATCCCCGTACATCTCACGCAGCTCCGGAATGCTTTCGAGCGTCATGAAATGGGAGAAAAACGGCCGGTTGTCGGTTGCCGGAGAAATGTCAAAAGTGTAGCCCTCAAGGAACCGCTCCGGTTTGCCGAATACAAGGGTATCCACATAGTCGAAAAATCCGGGATCTTCGGTTTCGTTGAAGCGCTCGCGCTCTTCGGCGCGGATGTCCGACATCACGAGCGGATCAAACGACCGGTCCCGTGAAAATTCGCGTGCCTTATCCCGTTCGGCTGATGTAAAGGGCGACCGGCTCATCAGAAATGTTATCGTCCCCCAGTTTCTGACGGCCATGATGTGATCGGCTGGTTCATCCTTGCCATGCGTATCCAGCATTGACCGCCAGGTCGCAAGCAGCTTCAGCGATGTCCGGGGCGGGTGCTCATCCCATGCGGTAACGGAAATCATGCCGTCGGGGGCCAGCTGTTCCCAGTACGCTTCAAAGGCCTCGTGTGTCAGATGGTACTGCTCCTGCAACGCATGCACCCCCGAGGTTCCGCCGAAAGCACCAAGAACCGGAAGCACCACCAAATCCATTTTCTGTTTATCAGAACCTGCAAGCCAGGTCCGCACACTGTTGCCGTAAACATTCACTGCGGGATGACGGTACAGCGAATCGATCCATTCCGGATGATCCCGGATCAGCAACCGGTTGGACTGCCGGTGCGGCTCGACCACCGTAATCTGCTCCACATCGTGGTAGACGCCTTGCGAAACGTCGGTTCCGGTGCCGGCTTTGAGAACCAGCATCGATTTTTGATCACGCAGGGCAAAAGGCAGCCCGCGTGTGGTGTAGTCCAGAATGTGCGGACCATCCTCAGGATCGAGGATTCCCAGCAGTGTCCCGAAATACTCACCGTTGTTGAACATGACATCACGGACGGGCGGCTCTCCACGGTGCTGCAGGCTGAGCGCCGGAGCAAATCGCTGAGCGGGGGCACTGACTACCTGCAGCAAACCGTAGGGACTGGATGTTTCGTGAACGATTTCGGCATCGGGGAGCTGTCTGGCTGCATATATCGCTTTGTATTCCGATGTTTCGGGAGTAACAGGAAAGAGAAGCCCGGCTGCAGGAAACAGAAGTCCGGCTATGGTAAGTGAGCGGACGGGCAGCGAATCCGGCCGTACAAGCCAGGCGGCAGTCAGTGGCAGAAGCGCCAGAACAGAGGCAACATATCCGAGCGGAAGTATCCAGAAGAGCAGGATAACAAACAGGGCGCCGGCTGCAGATCCTGCCAGATTGAAGAAATAGAGTTTGCTGATCTCATCCACCTTGCAATAAAAAACCAGTGTGATGGCAAGGCCGCTGAAAAAGAAGGGCAGGCAGTAAATCAGATATGAGAAGACCATCAGGCCAATCTGTGCCCGCTCGAAGAAGAGAAGAAAGGCGTCAAAATCACCAAATATACCAACCATCCAGGCGGTTCCGGCCATCGAAATGCCTGACAGCAGGTACAATACCGGCAGCAGCACCTCAAAGTGCGATTTCATCCACTCTCTGAACAGGGCCAGCACTGTTCCGGCAGCCCCGAAGCCCAGCATGGCCATGGATATGACCATATAGGCGAAATGGTGCCACTGGGTGATCGACAGAATCTGCATGATCACCAGCTGAAATGAAATCACCGATACCGAGGCGACACCAACAGAAAGCGGAATACTGATATTGCGAAGGGCTATGCCGACACTGCGAAAAGTCATTCGCCTACTCTTCTTCCCTGGTGAATGGCACGAAACGGACCGGCATCAGGTTGCGGGTCCGGACATCATCGCCATCTTTCTGGACCAGCATCAGATTCTGGGTCTGAAACGGCGACCCGACCGGAATAATCATGCGTCCGCCATCCTTCAGCTGCTCCACCAGCGGGGATGGGATGTGATCGGCGGCAGCGGTCACCACAATGGCATCAAACGGGGCATGCTCTTCCCATCCGTAATAGCCGTCGGCGTGCTTGACCTGAACATGATCATAACCGGCTTCTTGAAGGTTCTGTCCGCCCCATTCCGCAAGATCACCGATAATTTCAATGGTGAATACGTTATCCGTTATTTCGGCAAGAACGGCAGCCTGGTAACCGGATCCGGTTCCGATCTCAAGCACATTCATGTCCGGTTTCGGCTCGATGAGCTGAGTCATGTAGGCCACAATATAGGGTTGTGAAATGGTTTGTCCGTGGCCGATGGGCATGGGTCCGTCGGAATACGCCCTGCGCTGGTCGGATGAGCGCACAAAAAGATGACGCGGCACATTCCGCATTGCTTCAAGTGTCTCGCTGTTGTCGATTCCCCGGCCGGCTATTTGCTGTTCCACCATCTGTTCACGCTGGCTGGCAAATCTGTCTTCGTCCGCTCCGGAACCCCGTTCCCCGGCAATGCTCGTTTGTGCGGACAGGAGCGATTCACCGGCACCGGCAGGCAGCACAAGGACAAGCATCAAAATGCACAGCGGCACAGCCCATGCTTTTTTGAATTTCGTTATTCCTTGCGGCATTGCAATGCGGCGTGCGGTCAGATTCATGATCTCACGTGCGTGTTTCCAGGGAATGTTATTCATAATATTTCGGGAAAAAGTGTAATTGCTCATGAATTTTTATGTGATTCCGGATGCGTTCTGTGAAATTTCCGGATGGTATTCAGATAAAGTTGTCAAGCCCGTTCTATTGTGCACAAGATTGAATAATCTGATGCGCTTTAATTTATCCACCAGATGGTTCCGTTCAGAACCGATGCATAGCTGACCCAAAAAATGTACGGAATCATCAGGTATCCGGCCAGCGGACGGATGAGGTAAAACAGCCTGGCCGTGATGATGATCAGAGCCAGAAGGAACAGCACCTCGATAAAAGCCAGGCCAAGGAGCTGCCATTCGAAAAAGAGGAATGACCAGAGCACGTTGAACAGCAGATGAACTCCGTATACGGAAAGGGCCAGCCATGGCGATACCGCTTTTCTCAGCAGCATGTTTTCATAGGACGCCGTTCTTCCGCTGTAATAACCGCTGGTCCGGGCCCCGGAACGGTACACCAGCCAGGCAGCTATGCCCATAAGCAGAAAAAGTGTGGGCCAGACTACCGGGAACACCCAGTCAGGTGGCGTGAAGTCCGGCTTTGCAATGGTGCGGTACCAGGTATCAATATTGGGCCGCGTGGCGACGGACCCAATCAGACCGGCGGACTGGGCGATCAGGATGCTGAAAATCAGCGTCAGAAAACTGTGCAATCTGCTCATCGGGTTGTATATTTGATCCACCGTACACTACCAATCGTAACATAATGCATTTTCGGAACTTTTAAATGACTATTGCCGAACAAATACTGGCTTTTAACGAGCAGCTGGAACTGGATGAGGCTTTGCTGCCGGACAGGATTTCCGTAATGAACCCTTTCCGCGGGGAGCATGCCGATACCATCCGGGATGTCACCTCCCGGTTTTACCGCAAGTTCTACTCCGACAACCGGCCGCGTCACCTGATTCTTGGCATTAATCCCGGAAGATTTGGTGCCGGAGTGACCGGTGTGCCGTTTACCGACACAAAGCGCATGAGAGACGTCTGCGGCATTGACATCGCCATCGATCCCACACATGAACCTTCATCGGTTTTCGTGTATGAAGTGATCGATGCGCTGGGCGGTCCGGATACCTTTTACAGCCGGTTTTACATCAATTCGGTCTGTCCGCTCGGATTCACACGCCGGAATGAGAAGGGAAATGAGGTAAACTACAATTTTTACGATGACCGGCAGCTCCAGGAGGCGGTTACCCCGTTTATCGAAGAGTGCATAGAGCGACAGATCGGTTTCGGTGCGGCAACCGATTTGTGCTTTTGCATGGGGCGCGGAAAAAATTTCAAATATCTCAATGCATTGAACAAAAAAAACGGATGGTTCGGGGAGGTCGTCCCGCTTGACCATCCGCGTTTTGTAGTGCAGTACCGGTCGAAAAGAATGCAGGAGTATGCAGACGGCTATGCGACTGCACTCTCCCGCTCTATGACCTGAAAGTGAATGCCACGATTGTGACCGACCAAAGTCACCAGTGACGACAGTGTTCAGAATACAGAATACCGCACAAACTGCCGGCTGTCACAACAGCATGGATGTCGGATTCTCAAGCAGGTTGCGAAGTGTGCTCAGAAACTCGGCAGCTTTGGCGCCGTCTACCACGCGGTGATCGCTGGAGAGCGTCACTTTCATGCGCTTTCCGGGTACCACTTCGCCATTTTCCACTACCGGTACATCACGAATGGCACCGATCGCAAGGATACAGGCATTCGGCGGATTGATAATCGCTGTGAATTCTTCAATGCCGAACATACCCAGATTGCTTACTGTAAAGGTGCTTCCCTCCCAATCCTCGGGCTGAAGCTTTTTGTCACGTGCCCGTGCGGCAAAGTCTTTGGTCTCTGCCGATATGTCCCGCAAACCTTTCTGATCGGTATGCCGGATGACCGGTGTGAGAAGCCCTTCATCCACAGCCACGGCAACGGCAACATTGACATCTCCATGCAGGCGAATCACATCACCCAGCCAGGATGAGTTAATCCACGGGTGGCGGCGCAATGCAACCGACACTGACTTGACAACCAGGTCGTTAAAGCTGATTTTGACATCGCTGACTTCATTCAGAGAAGCACGGACTTCAATAGCCCGTTTCATGTCGATATCCACGGTTTCATAGAAATGCGGATAGGTAAATTTGCTCTCGGCCAAACGCTTTCCGATAGTCTTGCGCATCTGTGAGACCTTGATGTCTTCATCCTCGCGCAGGCTGGTACCGGAAACAGAGGGTTTTGGAGCCTCTGCAGCTTTTTTGTCTTCCTGCTTTTCGTCCGGCTGAGCAGCGGCGGATTCTTTGGCCGGAGCCTCATCCTTGAAGTTCTCGATATCATCCTTGACAATGCGTCCATGCGGACCGGAACCCCGGACTTTACCCAGGTCAATTCCGCGTTCTTCCGCCATTTTTCTTGCCAGCGGGGAAACTTTGATACGGCCGTCATCTTTGCGGTCATCCCCGGACTCTCCGTTGCCACCGGCTTTCTTCTCTTTTTTCAGGTCGCCGAACAGCGGGTCAAAATCCTTGCCGGAACCCTTCTTTTTCTCAGCTCCGGACTCATCGGCTTTCTGATCCTCTTCTCCGGCATCATCACCTTCCTTGTCTTTCTGATCCTGCTCGTCCTTCTCTGCAGTATCAGCACCAGCATCGGAACTTTCTCCATCCACCATTCCGGAAATATCTTCCCCTTCTTCGCCAAGTATCACCAGTTTGGCGCCCAGTGGAACGGCATCTCCTTCATTGACAAGAATCTTCAGTACGGTTCCGGGATCAAATGCCTCGAGCTGCATGGTAGCCTTGTCGGTTTCCACTTCCGCCACGATGTCACCGGCTTCCACTTTATCGCCTTCCTTAATGTTCCATTTGGAGATGGTGCCCTCTTCCATCGTGTCACTGAGCTTGGGCATGTCAATTATCGTTGCCATAATGCTTCCTCAAATATTGTGTCGTTAATTTCTGTAGGTTACGGTGTTGACAGCATCAATAACCTGTTTGGGTCCGGGCAGCCAGGCATCAAACAGCTGTTTGGAGAACGGAGCTGGCACATCCGGGATCGTGACCCGCTGAACGGGAGCATCCAGATAGTCAAAGGCATCCCGCTGGATCTGAAAGCCGACTTCGGAAGCCACACCACCGAAGGGATGTGATTCATCAACCACCACACAGCGGTTGGTCTTTTTGACCGATGCAATCACGGTCTCCATATCAAACGGTTTGATGGTCCGGGGATCAATAATTTCCGCCTCGACACCATCTTTGGACAACTGCTCCGCAGCCTGTTTGGCAATATGATACATTTTGCCGTCAGCTACAACGGTAACATCCGATCCTTCTCTTTTAATTTCGGCCTTGCCTATGGGCAGCAGATACTCCTCCTCAGGAATCTCCTGCTTGAGTCCGTACATTTGCTCCGACTCAAGGAAAATGACGGGATTGTCATCCCGGATGGCAGCTTTCAGCAGTCCTTTGGCATCGTACGGCTCTGACGGATGTATGGTTATGAGTCCGGGAAAGTGGGCGTAAAGGCTTTCATAGGACACCGAGTGGGTGGCTGCGAGCTGACCGGCCGATCCGTTCGGTCCGCGGAATACGATGGGAATCTTTACCTGTCCGCCACTCATGTGCCGGATTTTGGCAGCGTTGTTTATGAGCTGATCCATCCCCACGACCGCAAAGTTGAACGTCATGAACTCGACAATAGGCCGCAGACCGTTCATAGCCGCTCCGACCCCGAGTCCGGAAAAACCAAGCTCTGAAATCGGGGTATCTATGACCCGCTTGTACCCGAACTGGTCGAGCAACCCCTGCGTGGCCTTATAGGCGCCGTTATATTCGGCTACCTCCTCACCCATGATAAAGACATTTTCATCGCGCTCCATCTCTTCACGGATGGCATCGCGGATTACTTCTCTGAATTGTTGTTGCGCCATGGTAATACTGTTACTGAATTTCTGTTAGATTCTGATCTGTTCCTGTTTTGTGTAATGCCGGTTCCTGCCTGACACGTAATCAGGTGAGATACGGGAAATCGTCTTCGGCATAGACATCTTTGTACAACTCTTCAACCGGCGGAAACTCGTTGCTGTCGGCAAACTCAACAGCCTCAAGCACGGTATTTTCAACCTCCTCATCGATGGCCTTGAGGTCATCTTCAGTGGCGATATCCTTTTTGAGGACGTATGTTTTGAGACGTTCGATGGGATCAATTTTCTTGTACTCATCGAGCTCTTCCTTCGTACGATAATTGGCCGGATCACTCATGGAGTGTCCCCGATAGCGATAGGTGACCACTTCCAGGAAATAGGGTTCCTGAGTCTTGCGGACTTCCTCGCCGACTTCCCGGATCTTTTCGATCATGCTGAACAGGTCCATTCCGTTCACTTTGTCAAATTTCATTCCATATGGAAGAGCGCGGTCGGCCAGATCGCCGGCACTGTGCCGCTGCACGGCAGTTCCCATCGAATAGCCGTTGTTTTCCACGACGTAAATAACCGGCAGCTTCCAGAGCTGGGCCAGGTTGAAGCTTTCATTCAGCGAACCCTGGTCAACGGCACCGTCACCGAAGAAACAGATGGTAACACGGTCATTTTCTTTGTACTTGTTGGCAAACGCAATGCCGGCAGCCAGCGGCAGATGAGCACCGACAATGGCATGACCACCCCAGAAGTGTTTTTCCGGCTTGAAATAGTGCATGGATCCGCCCTTGCCCCTGCTGCATCCGTCCTTTTTACCGAACAGTTCGGCCATGGCTTCGTTGGGAGTAATCCCTTTTACCAGTCCCATGCCATGATCGCGGTATGCCGTTATGAAGTCATCATCTTCCCTGAGAGCAAATGCTGATCCGGTAGAAACGGCTTCCTGACCAATGTACAAATGAAGGAATCCTCCGAATTTGCCTTTTTGGTACATCTGCATGGACCGCTCCTCGAAGCGCCGCTGCAGATACATGGATTTGTAGAGTTCCAGCAATTCATCTTCGGAAATGTTCAGCCCCTTATGCGTCTTCTGTGTCGCCTTTGGAAGATCGGTTGCCCTTATTATGGACGCTGTTTTGCTTTTAATGTTCTCTTTACTGTTATTAGACATTGAGATTCTGATATATTTTACTGATGTAATTTATTTCTCTGTACTGATTGAGATCTGAACTCATGTTTCTGTGCGGATCCCGTATTTCGGATGAATCCGTCTTAATTTTCGCTTGCAAATATACAGAAAATAGTTGAGCTTTCTGAGCTCTATTAACACGCAAGTGGCCTGAATCATTCTGAAAAATTCAGGCCGGCAACGGTCTTTGAACAATTTCAGCGATCCGGGTTTCCGGTCGCGCTCAGCCGAGCTCGTCTTTTGCCTGATCGAAAACCTTTTGCAGCTGATCCGGCTTTTTTCCGCCGGCGGTTGCCAGGTTGGGCTGACCACCACCGCCGCCGCCTACCGTTTTGGCAAGTTTTCCGACCAGCTCGCCGGCTTTTATACCGGAAGCAATCAGATCGTCTGTTACTGCTGCCATCAGGAACGCCTTTCCTTTTTCCTCATCACGGGCTCCAAGCACAATCACAGTTTTTTCGCCGGCCTTATCCAGCCCGTCATAACCAAGCTGTTTGAGGGTATTCATATCGGCATCTTCAATTTCACCGGCAACCAGCCGGATACCGCCTTCAGTAGCCTCCGCCCCGGAGAGCAGTTCATCAAACCGCAATCCGGCTTTAAGGCGGTTCATCCGGGACAACTCCTTTTCAAGCTGCTTCCGCTCTTCCATCAGCCGCTCAATTTCCTTATCCGGCTGCCCGGAAGTACCGATCTGACGGCGTATGTTCTGCAGCATATGTTTTTCACTCCGGAGATACGTATCGGCGACCGATCCGCTCACCGCCTCCAGGCGCCGGATTCCCGCGGCTACGGATGACTCGGAAACCAGACGCAGATAACCGACCTTTCCGGTGGCATCCACATGCGTTCCTCCGCAGAGTTCGACGGAATAATCGGGATCAAACGTTACAATCCGCACCCTTTCTCCGTACTTCTCCCCGAACAACATCATCGCCCCGCGCTTTTTCGCCTCGTCAATGGGAACGTCCCGCTCCTCCTCCATCGGAATATTCTGCCTGACCTTCTCATTCACCCGCTGCTCAATCTCATCCAGCTGCTCCTGAGTCACCGGCTCATAGTGCGAGAAATCAAAGCGAAGACGGTCCGGCGCCACAAGTGACCCGCGCTGAGCCACATGATTGCCCAGTGTCTCACGCAAGGCGGCATGCAGCAGATGCGTGGCCGTGTGGTGACGCTCGATTTCCGCACGACGGTCGGCATCAACAGCCGCTATCCAGGTTCCTTCCCGGCTGTCAGGCATCTTGTCGACAAAATGCACCCGGTGACCGGCAATGTCGGCCACATCTTTTACATTCAGGGTGACACCGCTATCCGGATTGGCAAGCACACCCGTGTCGGAGATCTGTCCCCCGCTCTCAGCATAAAACGGAGTACGGTCAAGCAGCACAGCTGTCCTGCCGTTCACATCCTGTACTTCCAGTATGCGGCACGTCGACTTGCGTTCATCGTATCCGGTGAACTCGGAGCCTGTTCCTGCTGAAGTGGAAAAGTGCCGCGACAGGTCGGGCTGGTCATCATCCTCGCCGGATTTGAATTTGCCGGCCTTGCGGGCACGGTCTTTCTGCTCTTCCATCAGCTCATGGAACCGCTCATGATCGACTTTCAGCCCCCGCTCGCGGGCCATCAGCTCCGTGAGATCGATAGGAAACCCGTAGGTATCGTGCAGCTTGAATGCATCATCACCGGAAATCACCGACTGCCCGCCGGACATGCTCTCTGTCATCTGATTGAAGTAAGCGATCCCCTGGTCGAGCGTGCGAAGGAAAGAAGTCTCTTCGGAGGTCACGACCTTTGTAACGTGGCGCTTTTTTTCCTTGAGTTCGGGAAACACATCGGCAAACTGCTCTGCAAGGACGTCCACGAGTTCAGCCATGAACGCTTCGCGGATATTGAGCCGGTCCCAGGCATAGCGGCTTGCGCGTCTCAGAATCCGGCGGATCACATATCCACGGTCTTCGTTGCTGGGCGCAGCCCCGTCGGCCACGGCAAAACTGACGGCCCGAATATGGTCGGCCACCACTCTCATGGCAATATCGGTCTGCTCAGCCTTGCCGTATGCAACCCCGGCCCGTTTGCTGATGGCATCCAGAAGCGGAGTAAAAATGTCTGTGTCGTAATTGGAGCGCTTGCCCTGCAGTACGGCGACGATCCGCTCGAAGCCCATTCCCGTATCAACGTGCCGGGCCGGCAGCGGATTCAGCGAACCGTCTTTCTGCCGGTTGAACTGAATAAAAACCAGATTCCAGATCTCCATAACCCTGGGATCATCCTGGTTGACAAGTGTGGCACCGTCCACCTTCTTGCGTTCGGCATCCGGACGCAGGTCAATGTGCACCTCGGAGCAGGGTCCGCACGGACCGGTATCTCCCATTTCCCAGAAATTATCGGCTTTGCCGTACTTGAGAATGTGATCTTTGGCTATGGGCGTTTCGGATGCCCACAACCCTGCAGCCTCTTCATCGGCAGGCAGGCCGTCTCTGTCATCGCCCTCGAAAACCGTGGCATAAAGCCGGTCGGGCTCCAGTCCCCACCGGTCAACCAGCAGCTCCCAAGCCCAGGCAATTGCTTCCTTTTTGAAATAGTCGCCAAATGACCAGTTGCCGAGCATTTCGAAGAGCGTATGGTGATAGGTATCGTGACCCACCTCATCCAGATCGTTGTGCTTGCCGCTGACACGGATGCATTTCTGGGTGTTGGCTGCGCGCTGCCACTGCTTTCCGGAGCGCTTAAGCCCCTGCTCTTCACCAAGGAAGATGGGTTTGAAGGGGTTCATTCCGGCGTTGATAAACAGCAGTGTCGGATCATTCTCCGGCACAACCGGCGCACTTTCCACGATGATGTGTTTTTTTTCACGGAAAAACTCGAAAAAATCCCGGCGGATCTGGTGTGAGCTGCGAACGGACATTCAGTACTCAGTTTCGTTTGTTATTAGGTTTTCTGGATGCGTTTATCAGCCTGCACGCATCTTCAGAACGATATGTGTAAAGCCTGATAAGATAATAAATACTGGTGATATATGCTTGAAGCTGAGTATGTAAAAGGCAGCCGGTCCTTCATGAGACAGCATTGCATAACAAGCTTTCATTGAGATATTGCACACATTGCAAGCCACACGGATAATTTATTTGCGGCTGCAATGGTAGTGAATCACGCAAAGCATTTCGTATATTGACAAGATTGTTTTGCACATGTCAAAATATTCAACAATAACGCTACAATTATCATGAAAAACCTATTGACCGTATTTCTTCTCGGCGGGCTGATGTGGGCTGCTGCCTGCTCACCGGATGCCGGGGAGCCCGTTGCCGACACCGGCGAACCCCGGGCTGACACCGATCACACACACATTCTAGATACAGTGGAATATTCCTCCGAAGCCATGCTTTCAGAAGACAACCCCTTTTCAAAACCGAGCTCACTCCCCTTTGAAGCACCTGATTTCAAATCGATAAGTGAGAAGCACTATCAGCCGGCAATGGAGGCCGGGATGGCGCAGCAAATGGAAGAGATAGAAGCGATCGCCGGCAACCCGGAGCCGCCGACATTTGAAAATACCATCGTTGCGATGGAACACAGCGGTGAGCTGCTTACCCGTGTGCAGCGTGTGTTTTTCAATATGACATCTTCCCATACCAATGAAAAGATCCAGGAGATCCAGTCGGAAATGGCTCCGAAGTTTTCCGACCATTCCGATAATATCCGGCTCAACAGCGATTTGTTCGGGCGTATCGAAACGCTCTATGAGCAAAAAGAGGATCTCGGCCTTGATGAGGCATCCGAAAAACTCCTGAAAGACACCCACCGCCAGTTTGTGCGTGCCGGCGCCCTGCTGGACGAAGAGGAGCAGAAACGCATCCGGGAAATCAACAGCGAACTCTCCTCACTGACCACCGAGTTTCAGGAAAAACTTCTGGCCATGACCAGTGAGCGGGCGGTTATCATTGAGGATGAAAGCGACCTGGAGGGACTCAGTTCCGACCGGATTGCCGCTGCCAGAGAAGCTGCAGCAGATCGTGACCACGAAGGAAAATACCTGCTTTCGATCACCAATACGACCCGGGTACCCATCCTCACCAGCCTGAAAGACCGTGATGTGCGGCGACGCGTCTGGGAGGCTTCTGCTAACCGCGGTACCGGTGAAAATGACGGTATCGATACACGGCCGATGGTCCTCCGCCTGGCTGAGCTTCGTGCAGAGCGGGCGCAGCTGCTCGGATACGAAAACTACGCTGAATATGCCATCGACCCGCAAACTGCAGAAACCCCGGGCAATGTTCTTGATATGCTTACGGACCTGATCCCGTCCGTCCGGGCCAATACCGAGCGCGAAGCGGAGATGATACGTCAGAAAATGCTGGAAGACGGCATCGATGACGAGGTCATGCCGTGGGACTGGGAGTATTATGCAGAACGCGTCCGTGAATCCGAATACGACATTGATGATGAAGAGGTACGACCCTATTTCGAACTGAACAGAGTGCTTGAGGATGGCGTTTTTTACACGATGAACCGCCTGTACGGCATCTCTTTTGAAGAACGGTTCGACCTGCCCGTCTATCACGAAGATGTGCGGGTGTTTAATGTGTATGATGAGGACGGCGAACAGCTCGGTCTGTTTTATGCCGATTACTTCGAAAGGGATTCCAAGCGTGGCGGTGCCTGGATGAGCTCGTTCGTCGGACAGTCACACCTTCATGACAAAAAGCCGGTAATTGTTAATGTACTGAACATATCGCGTCCGGCAGAAGGCGAGCCGGCACTGATCAGTTTTGACAATGTCACCACGCTTTTCCACGAGATGGGCCACGGCGTGCACGGCCTGTTTTCGGATGTGAAGTATCCCTCGCAGGCGATGACATCGGTACCCCGTGATTTTGTCGAATTTCCATCCACTTTTGAAGAAGACTGGGCGATTCATCCGGAAGTGCTGGCCAACTATGCCATTCACTATGAAACCGGTGAGCAGATTCCAGAAGACCTTCTTGATCGTGTGATTGCTGCCAGAGAGTTCAACCAGGGCTTTGAGACCCAGGAGTACCTCGCGGCAACCATGATCGACATGGAGTGGCACACACTCCCGCCGGATGAAATACCGGACGACGTCATTGCTTTCGAAAACCAGGCCATGGCCAAATATGACCTTGATTACAAGCCGGTTCCGCCGCGATACAAATCACCCTATTTTGCGCACATTTTTTCAGGCGGATACTCGGCCAACTACTATGCCTATATCTGGAGTGAAGTACTGGCGGCTGACGCCTTTGAATATATTCAGGAGCGGGGCGGACTCACCCGCGAGAACGGCGACCACTACCGTGAAACCATCCTGTCGCGTGGCGGCAGCAGGGAAGCAATGGACTTGTACCTTGACTTCCGCGGTGAAGAACCCGGTGTTGAAGCACTGCTCCGGCGCCGCGGACTGGAAGTAAAACCCTGAACCGCGAAAGTTTCCTGAAACATCAGTTTCAAAAAGCACCAGATTCAAAAAGCACCAGATTCAAAAAAAGGATCATCCTCAACCGGATGATCCTTTTTTTTTGATTTCAGACTTACCTTGCTGCTGTCACCGCACGTGACAGATCGCCGGATTCAGCTTTAACCACTCCGCGTTCAGCTTTCACTTCCCTGAATGCTCAGCTGGGCGGCATAGTGCTCTTCCGTAATGCGGACACGTCTCTTGATAATGAGCAGTGTAAGGAAATAGGGTATAAGTGTGAGCATTACCAGCCAGAGAACCTCATTTTGCAGATGCTCAAGCTGGGCACCGGCCAGGATCATTTTCCGGAATCCCTCCAGGAAATGCGTGGTGGGAATCAGATGCGCGATAGCCTGCACCGTTCCCGGCATCTGATACAGCGGCCAGGTAAAACCGCTGACAAGGAATGCCGGTGCTGCAATTACCATGAGTACTTCAGTGGCTTTGAGCTGTGAGGGAATCGCCGCGCTGACCATGATGCCGATGCTGCTCATGGCCATCACGAACAGGAAGGAGAACAGGTAAATCCCCCAGAGACGCCCGTCAATCGGGATATCAAACGCCTGCATTATTCCGTGAAGACTGAACAGCCACATGAGCATACCCATGATCCAGTACGGAAACGACTTGGCAAGAAGAATCAGAAATGTAGATCGCGTCTGCCCTACCAGCTCTATAAACGTGTTCTCTTCAAATTCCTGGCTGAAGGCAATGGCCAGAACCAGCAGGAACACCTGCTGCAGGACCATCCCGAGCAGACCGGGAAGTAAAAAAATCAGATAGTTGTTTGACGGGTTGAAGTAGCGGCTGAACGTTGTTGAAAAGGCACTGTGCTGCTTTTCGGCCAACTGCGCGGGTACACCGGACTTTCTCAGCGATTCGATCCTGACACCGGCATCCATGGTTGCAAGGACCTGCTGAATCGCCCTGCTGGTGTAGTTGGTCACAACCATGTTCATCGCATTCATATTCACATGCACTTCGGCCCCCCTGCTGTGCTGAACGTCCGACTCAAAATTGCGGGGAATGGTCACAATCGCATAAACATCACCCGTGATGAATGCATCGTTCAAACCTGATTCATCGCCGTAAACTCCGCTGACCCTAATATTTTCATTGTCATCAAGCGCGTCAATGATCCGGTCGGCAAGAATGCCGCCGTCTTCATTGACAACGGCTATGGGTGTGTCATACAGCTGCGCATCCTTGTACAGCATACCGAACAACGGGCCATAGAGCAGCGGCGCTCCCAGAAAGATAGCCAGTGCCACCGAGTTCCTGGAGAACTTATGAAACTCGCGGATCACTATATTGAAGAAAATTCGGAAAAACGACATGATTACAAAGTTTGCCTGTCAGACCATTTCTGTCAGGCCGGTGAAGTGTTCTGATTGCTTTTTTGTGCTCAGGATGCGATGCGGATTCCGGGGAAGAAACAGCAGCCTCCACAGAATCCGGACAGCATCACTCGCCCGCCCCTTTCAGCAGAAACGTCATATTGTGATGCAGCTCACCCGTTGATTCGCCGGGAACCGGACGGAAATAGAGTTCGTACACCGTTTCGCCAAGTTCATGCCGGGGATACATGGAAGTGATTGAGGCATAGTCCGGCAGCGGCTGGATGCGATCGAGCGTCACCCTGAAAGTTCTGCTGTCAAAAGGAGCCTCCATACTGTGGGTCTGTCCGACTTCAAATTCGTTCATTTTCGATTCCGGCACGGTAAACCGGATTTTGGTGGACTCAGTATCGTATCCTGAAAAGAGATTGTACCCCGGAGTGGCCAGTTCACCCCTTTGAAGCATTACGGACTGGATCCGCATCGGTTTCGGGGCCGTTATGACCCTGTCGTCATATGCGGTTTCAGCCTCCCGGAATGCCGCTTTGGCCCGCTCATAGTCACCACGTGCCATCTCGATTTTTTCCGAACGGACACCGGTATCCACATCTTCCTTTTTTGCTTCAGCCGCTTCAAGCTGCGACCGGGCGGATTCATATTTCGAACGGATTTTATCGTATTCCTGTGCTGCGATAAGCGAGTCGTTGAACATGTTTTCCATCCGGCGGTAACTTGCTTTGGCAAATGAGTACTGAGACTCTGCCGCATCAACTTTGGCCTGAACCCTCCGGCGGTCAAATTCGGTTGCCCCGCTTTTCGCCTTCTGGTACTGCGCTCTGGCCGATGACAGCGCGCCCCGGGCCTGGTCGAGTCTGGCTTCTATTTCAGGGACATCAATGATCAGCAGCGTGTCCCCTTCATCCACCTGCTCTCCTTCCCGAACCGCAACCGATTCAATGCGTCCGGGCACTTTGGGAGCAAGATATACAGACTCCAGCTTGACTTTTCCTTCCAGCGGACCTTCACGGTCTTTTTCATACTGTCTGCCTGCCATTACCGCAAGTGAAACTCCCGAAACAATAATGACAACTGCAAGAATTGCTATGATAATTTTTTTTCTATTCACGATACGTTCTCCCGGGTTTTATTCTGAATTTGAATGAACGAGTTAGTTTTGTTCCAGCATCACAATGCGATCGACAGACATGGTGCCGGAGGCCCGAAGCAGGTCGATGGCCGCCCTGCGCTGGTCATAAACAGCCTCCAGCCAGTCCAGTTCTGCTTTCTGATAATCGGTTTCCGCTTCCAGCTGCTCGGAAACCGGACCCAGTCCCAGGCGGTAGCGCTCCCGGGAAAGACGGAGTGATGTGCGGGCATCCTTCAATGTTTCTTCCGAAACCCGCAGCTGCTGATCTGCCACCGAAAACTTTACCTCAGCCTGCTTCTGATCCAGTGACGACAACGAAGTGACCTCTTCCAGACGCTCCCGGGCAATAATCCGGTCGCGTTCTGCCTTCTGAACTTTTCTGGACCGGTTGAATCCGTCGAACACATTCCAGCGGAGTCCCACACCCATTGCCCTGGTGGGTTCCAGGACGGAGAGGTCATCCTCATACAATTCCTGCCGGAAAAAGGCGTAAACTTCCGGCAGGTAATCTGATCTCGCAGCGCGGTATTTCTGGTCAGCTGCACGGCCTGCTTCTTCAAGTGCCTTTATTTCCGGCCTGTTGTCCGGTTTGAGATTAGCCGGGTCAATGGCAATGAGGGACAGTTCCGAAGTATCTTCCAGAAATTGCTCCCATCCAATCCCGCTCAGATGCTCCAGATTTCGCGCGGCAAGCTCTCTTTTGCCTTCAATGCCAATCCGCTGCTTTTCCAGATCCCGCTGTGCAATGCGCAGGCGGGTCAGATCAAATGCGGGGATCAGCCCCTCTTCGTATGCCTGGTCGGCAACCCGCTGTTCTTCTTCAAGGCGCTCATCGGCGCGGTCTATCACCTTCAGCGACTGATCCAGGAGTGCGAGTTTGTCATAGGCCTCTGTTACCTCCTTCAGAAGCTCCTGCTTGTCTGCTTCCATGCTCCATTCTGCAGCCTGCTCTCCGTGCCGTGCCGCCCGGCCCAATCGTGGAACCTTGAATCCCGTAAATAAAACCTGTGTTACCTCTACATTGGCTCTGAATGTGTTGCGGTCCTGCAGGGTGACGGGTGGTACCTGAACCTGCAAATCGTTTCCTCCGGGCAGCGGAAACGATACCGGATCTGCCTGAAACTGAATCCTCTCATCCAGAGACCGGAAACTTGTATTGAACTCTACGTTTGGCAGGTAAGTCTGATATACCATATGCCTTTTGAATTGAGCCTTATCCAGTTCAGCCCGGCCGATATTCAATGTATGGCTTTTTCCGGCAGCCTCTTCCAGAACCGTCTGAAGCGGCGGGCGCGCCTCAGCTCCTGAATCAACCACCATCAGTAAGATGACAATGGTCAGCCCCGTGTATTTTAAAAATTCAGTTTTCATAATTTGATATTCTTTTTGTCTTCAAGACGCACCTCACCCACGGATTACTTGCAAGGGCTTAAAAAAACAAGGCCCCGCATTCAAGCGGGACCCTGTAGTGGGGTTTATGTTGGGTAATAGTCTTAAAAACTGTGTACTGAGATAGATGCGGTTAACTTTCCTCCGACCTTCTCAAATATAGAATCACGTTCGACATTCAAAATATAGAACTTAATTCTATTCTTGTCAATAAAAATCGAACGAAATTCTATAATATACATAAATACATTAATATCAGTAACATAAAAACCCCTCCCACTCCCTTTTCAAATACTTTTTATTCTGATGATGATGTCACAGGCGCTTTCCGGGAAGATTCAATCTGCAAAATTAATGTTTCCAGGTCGTTCATGGCGCGGTCAACAACATCGGCCTGCAGGCCCCGGGCCTGAAGCTTCCAGCGTGCAAGAAACTTGCCTACTTCCTGCGGACTCCGGTCCAGTTCCTCCTGCAGCACTTTCATCATCACGTTCACTACCGAACCAAAATGGCATGCAAACGCCAACTCCCGGTCAACTCCCTTGTAAAAATCGGAATACTTCGAATACCTGTCGACTGCTTTTTCCTCAAAGAAGCGAATAATCCTGTCACGGAAACCCGGATAGGTCGCTCCTCCCAGAATGGCCCGGGCAAAATGTTTCTTTTTGAACAGGGCCGTGATCTTCAGATAATCATCGAGAGCTTCAATGGAGTAGTGCGGATAGGCCTCCAGATCCAGCTTTTCGAGATCATCTTCAGCCCAGATCTCCTCACACAGATGGTCAATCACTTCCATGACCATCTCATCCTTGTTGGAGAAATAAAAATAGACATTCCCGATGGAAGTCCCCGCTTTTCTGGCCACATCCTGCATGGTCGTTGCCTTGTAGCCGTTTTCGCTGATGAGTTCCTCGGCGGCTTTGATCATTTGCCGTTTTCTCCTGGAAACCCGTTCTTCCATAAAAGCTGATCTGCGATACGCCATAGTCCGGTTTCTGTAGATTTTGCTGTTGACTTGCATGACGGCCCCGGCAACTCAGCAGGAGCGTACAAGTGTGCATGTGTAATTATAGAATATAATTCTTTTCTTGCCGGATTAAAAATCTGCTGCCGCTTTTGGACCCTGTTGTGCGTTCTTTATTATATTTTACCATGCTGCAACTACCTGCACTACCTGCCATGAATAATTATTTTTCCATTAAACCAGGGACATGTTACCATGACTAACTTCAGTCAAAAGACAACATATATTCTGATTTTTCTGTTCGGACTTTTCTTTCTTTACACCGATGCAAAAGCCGCATTTCAATCATCCGATGTATCCATCCGGGACACACTTCACACCGAAGAACTGACCTACGGCGTCGTACACAGCAGGTATCTTGCTGACGGACCAAATATTCTGAATATCATTGCCATCGATCTGGACGAGCCGTACCTCCACTTTCAAACAGCCGGTACAGACAGCCTGACCCGGACCACGGCTCAGGCAAAACAAAACGATCGCAAAGGGCATCGTGTCGTGGCTGCTGTAAACGGTGATTTTTTCAGTTTTGACACCGACTGGCCGATCGGGAACCAGATGATAAGGGGGGATTTTGTCCACGGAGTACCGGCGGAAGGCCGGTACCATGTCGCATTCGACCGGGAAGGCCGTCCGTTTCTGGACGCGCTGTCATTCCGCGGATCACTTGTTACGGATGACGGCGAATCCTTTCCTGTCGGTGATCTGAATCACATCGGTTCCGATGCCGAAACCACCTTGTTCAACCGCTACTATGGCGCTCAGACCCCGCAGGATTCCGAAGTTCTCGAACTGATTTTAAAAACTGTTGATGATGAACCCATGCAAGGCTCCCGGCACCCTGTCACCGTGATGGTGGATGATATCCGCAGCTCGGGAGGCAACGCCGTGCCGGAAGACGGATTCGTGCTGCGCATCCGGGACAAATCGCTGTCTGAACGCGCGGCAGAGCATATTGCCCGCCGCGACCGGGTTACTCTTGAGCTTGGATTCAAGCCAGATCATCAGGGAATCACCGATGTCATGGGAGGCGGTGTGCGCATTCTGGATCAGGGCGAACCCTACAGCGGTGACAACGAGGCACGCCATCCCCGCACCTTTGCTGCCATTGACCGCGACACAACCACACTGTTTTTGTGCACCGTTGACGGCAGACAGACTTCGAGCATCGGGATGAGCTACCGGGAAATGGCGGATGTGCTGCTCGGACTTGGCGCCTGGGATGCGGTCAATCTGGATGGAGGCGGATCGACAACGATGGTGGTTCGCCATGAGGTTGTCAACTCGCCGTCTGATCCCGGAGGCGAGCGCAAGGTGGCCAATTCGCTGCAGCTTGTCAGCACTGCCCCGCCGGGTGAAGCTGCCTCTCTTAGCATAAAGCCCGATTCCTTCGACCTCTACCCGCATGAATCCAAGCGGCCAGAAATCAGCGCATTCGACACATTCCGGAATCCGGTCGATGTCCCGGATGAAATTGAATGGCAGACCGATCCCGCACTGGGAAACATCGAAAACGGTGTGTTTTACCCCGGAAATACGGACACATCCGGATATATTGCAATCCGCCACGGTGATATCAAAGATTCGGCACAGGTACGGGTCCATCACATCACCGCTCTTGAACCAGACCGTGAGGAATTACGTCTTGAGCCCGGAGCATCAGGAGAAATTACCTTGTTCGGCGTCACTGACGGCGATGATCGCCGGGAAATCCCGCTTGATCGCATAGATTTTGCCTCTGACGGAGAGGAATTGTATCTGTCAAGCAGCGGACGCGTGTATGCATGGGCAGAAGGAAGCGGCAAAATTATATTTGAGGCCGGAGAGCTTTCTGCAACTGTTCCATGGACTATCGAAGGCGGGATCAAAAAGACTGCGTTGGAAGACTTCACCGGTGAGCTGTCCGGCTGGATGTCACCGGCGCAAACGCACCGCTCGCAGATTCTGGGAGTGGATCCGTCGGCTTCATCATTGCAGACCAGGGACAACCATGGCGTCTGGACATTCGTTGATGATCCGGAATCAAAGGAGGACTGGGACATACGAATTACGAGGCAGCTGCGGGATGAGCTTGGCGACATGCTTTACGGCACTCATCTCGGTGCCCGGGTTTACCTTGCTGATGATGCCCCCGGCGATATTTACATGCAGCTGGTGATCCGCGACGGAGACGGCCAGCTGGAAGCCGGTCCGGCCGGCAGATTAACACCGGGGGAATGGAAGTGGATTCAGACCGAACTGGCAAATAAGCACTTCGAAGGGTATCTGAACGGCAACGGTGAACTGACCCGCGAAGAAAACCAGTTCAACGGCTTCCGGATAACCGGGGACCGTGAAACACTTCAGGATGCAACGGTGACATTCAAGGTGGACAAGGTACAGTCATCGCCCGAAACACTGCCTTGATTCAGCTTCTGTTTCAAGGCGGTTGCCCTAAAATAATCACAGGTGTGGATTGCGATGCGTAAAAAAAAGGGATCGTCATGCAGGGAAAGGTTATCTCTGCATGACGATCCCGCCTCAGAATACAGATTACATTGTTCAATCGTATATGAGATACAACGACCGTTTTTGGCGGAATTCTTCCACTTCCTCCTGCCATGCCTCGATGACCTCTTCAGCCATTGCCCCCTGAGTCAGCATGTCATACATGCGGTGAGTACCGCCAAGCCGGGCAAAGCGGGCCCTGTCAAAGAGCTCTTCGCGTTCTTCGTCCGGAGCCATGGCAAAAAACACTTCAAGGATATGCATTCCTGCTGCAACTGGCTCTACGGCATGAGGGTCTTCGACTACATACTTTATTCCGCCGAGCTCTTCTCCCAGCAGTTTGGGACTTGAGGACATTCCTTCAATACTTTCCGGGGTAAAAACCACAGGTTCAAACCGCAGTCCGGGCAGCCCCCTGTTGTTGAGCTCTTCGGCAATGGCTTCTCCGTCAGCCCAGGGAGCGCCAACCTGCAGAAACGGTTCATACGTTCCGCGTCCCTCACTTGCATTGGTGGCCTCGAAATAGCAGGATCCGGGATAAACCAGTGCCGTTTCAAAATCCGGGATATTCGGACTTGGGGGAATCCATTCCAGACCGGTATCACTCCACAACTGGTCGCGGCTCCACCCGCTTACTTCCACCACATGCAGATCGATACCGTCTACATCCACCATCATATCCTCCGACCGGATCATCAGCGCAAGTTCGCCTACGGTCATTCCGTGTGTTACGGGAATGGGAAACTGCCCGACAAACGACTCGAACTCCGGTTCCAGAACAAAGCCTTCCGTCTTTTCACCGCCAAGGGGATTGATGCGGTCAAGAACTACAAACTTCAGGTCATGTTCAGCAGCCGCCTCCATGGCCAGTCCCATGGTGCTGATATAGGTATAGAAACGGGCACCGATGTCCTGGATATCAAATATGAGTACATCGAGATCTTCGAGCATCTCCGGGGTGGGTTTTCGGGTTTCTCCGTAGAGGCTGTATACAGGAGCTCCGGTCTGTTCATCAATACCATCCTCAATCACTTCTCCCGCATCGGCATCACCGCGGATACCATGTTCCGGTCCGAAAAGTGCCCTGACCTCGACATTCTCCGCATCGTCAAGAACATCCACAAGATGCTGTTCGCCGACCACGGCGCTGTGATTGGTAATCACGCCGGCGTTCATACCGTCAATGATCTCAAAGTTCTGCTCTGCGAGCCGCTGAGCTCCGCTTTTTATGTCTTCCGCCTGCCTGTCGTTGTCAGCATTTCCGTTTCCGCATGCATACATGCCCAACGACATGATTGTCATGGAGATAATAACGGTCATCCGTTTCATAAAAGTCATAAGTCACATCTTTTGAGTAGTGAATAATTACATGGCATCATACGTAAACCGGTCACCATCCCTGCTGGTCCTGATCATTACCGGCTCACTTTCCCTGCTGTTTCTGCTTACCGAAGTTATCAGATATATGGCTTCGTCCCGTCCTTCAGGCCACTGATCGACAAACTGATTCTCACCCGTCAGGCCGATCATGTTTTCTGCTTTCAGAACCTCATCAGCCAGTTCATCATTAGCGGAAAGGGCCGGGTTTTCCGCAGTGGCCAGCTGGTCGTATTCATCCGCACCGGAAGCAATTTTGTAAACAGCATAACGAAGCGGATCAGCTTCTCCGCTTTCCGGGTACCGGTCTGCCCAGGTGAGGATCATACGGCCGTCGCCGCTCCAGGAGGCTGAAAGTTTTTGCACTTCCGGTGGTCTGGCCTGACTTTTCCATGGCATGGATGGCGTGAGAGCCGGATACCGGTAGAGTTCATCCCGGACAAAGTCTGTGTATCCTTTTGGATTGCCGATCATATGCTCGGTTCTGAAATAGATATTTCCGTGAACCTTCCCGTTTTCGAGATTGAGCAGAAGCTGGTCAAGTGCCTGCTCAAGGGTCCAGTCCGTCGGCGGAAAAATTTTGTACGGCGCGAGTCCTGCGTACATATGCCGCCCGTTTTCGTAAGCCACTCTGGTCCAGTATTCAAGCAGCGGAGCGTATGGAGCTCGGGGGTGTTCCAGTTCGAAATAGAGCTGCGGGTTGATATAATCAATCGTCTGCTCTTCCAGCCATGCCTGTCCGTCAGCATAAAGTCGGTAATAGCCTTCAAAGGCATCGGTTCCGGCATCTTCGTTTTTTCGGATGGCAAACGGACTGATACCGAAATTGATATCAGGGTCCAGTGCCTGGATGCTGTCGTGCACCTGGGCCACCAGCTCATTCACATTGTGCCGGCGCCAATCCTCGATG
Organism: Natronogracilivirga saccharolytica; assembly: GCF_017921895.1. Taxonomy (NCBI): domain Bacteria; kingdom Pseudomonadati; phylum Balneolota; class Balneolia; order Balneolales; family Cyclonatronaceae; genus Natronogracilivirga; species Natronogracilivirga saccharolytica. The sequence continues at coordinate 83,695 of NZ_JAFIDN010000009.1, read as the reverse complement.
TCTTCGATACCGCTGTGGTGCTCCTCCCAGGTAAGCGAGTCTTCGTCGGTCACCGGCGAATATGGATAGAAATAGTCGTCAAAATGGACTCCATCCACATCATAGCGGCTGATGATATCCACCACGACATTGGTCACATAGTCACGAACCTCCGGCAGTCCGGGGTTGAGCATGGTGTAGTACTGGTCCTCTCCGCTTGCAAATTCGAGAATCCACTCCGGTTCACGGCGGCTGATATTTGAACCTGCCAGATCATATTTGCCCTTGATCCGTTCAACCCGGTAGGGATTCAGCCAGGCATGCAGCTCCATTCCCCGCTTGTGAGCTTCGCTTACCATGAAGGAGAGCGGATCATAAAACGGTTCCGGCGCCCGCCCCTGCTCACCGGTCAGCCAGTAAGACCATGGGTCATAGGCTGAGGCATACAGTGCATCGGATTCCCCGCGAACCTGAAACAGTACGGCATTGATGCCGATATCCTTGAGGCTGTCAAGCATGGCAATGGCATCGGCTTTCTGCTCATCAACCGGCTGTTCATTTGACACAGGCCAGTCGAGATTAACAACGGAGGTCAGCCACGCACCGCGAAAGTCCTCTTTGGGTGGATCATAATCGTCAAGTAATCCGGTTGCCGTTTCGGCTGTCTTGCATCCGGAAAACATTAGCAGCCAGGAAATGGCCAGAATAAGGCAGCTTGCTGATTTCATAGATATAGATATAGTAGTGATTTTCATTGTTCGTCTTAATAAAGTGTGTCTGCCCCCGTGCAGTGAAAGCCGGCATGTCCCTGTTTTCGGCTTGAAATGATATTTGTCCGGAGCTTAAGTCACTGAGCAATATAATAGTAAAAAAAATCGAAATCGAAACCTGTGAATCGTATATTTGGTCAAGTTTCTCACACAACAGCTTTGATGCAGGGACATCTCAAGCCACGTCAGAATCCAAATATTTTAATAGTACAGACATGAAAATATTACTTGCCGACAGCGGATCGACAAAAACCGAATGGTGCCTAATCACTTCCGATGCCGGTCCGGTGACAAGCTATTCCGCAGGACTCAACCCGTTTTATCACACTGCCGACACGATAGCTGCCGAAATCACCAAAGAGGTGGTACCGGATATACCTGCCGCTGACCGGATATATTTCTATGGTGCCGGGTGTGCCGGAGAGGAGGCTATCGGCCGGATGACCGCAGCGCTGAAGAAGGTATACGGCGAGGTGCAGGTCGGGGTGGATTCCGACCTTCTTGGTGCCGCCCGTGCTATCTGCGGACATGAGGAGGGCGTGGCTTGTATTCTTGGCACGGGCTCGAACTCGTGTCATTATGACGGTGAAAAAATCATTGACCAGGTCCCGGTTCTCGGATTTATTCTGGGCGATGAAGGCAGCGCGGGTTCATTCGGCCGAAAAATACTACAGGGATATTTTTACCGGGAAATGCCTGAGGAGCTGCGTGGCTGGCTTGAGGAGCACTATGATATGGCCCGGCCGGCCATTCTCGAATCCGTTTACAAAAAACCCCATTTCAACACTTTTGTCGCCTCGTTTACCCGGCTGTTTGCCGAGTTCAGCGATCATCCCTATGTGATCGCACTGCTTCAGGAGGGCATCAGCGAGTTTCTCGAGCGGCATGTCATCAAATATCACTGCGGACCGGACACACCCGTGGGTTTTGTCGGATCAGTGGCATTCCACAACCAGGCGGTGGTCCGGGCGGCACTTGCCAGAAAAGGACTGGCAGCCGGCAGTTTTTTACAGACCCCGATGCAGGGCCTGCGAGAGTACCACGGCAGGGAACTTAACGCATAACTTCTCACCGCATACTTATTACTCAAGGTGAATCAAGCCCCGGCTGCGGAGGTGTGAGGCAACGGAAGGGTGAGGCTGCGGAGGTGTGAGGTAGCATAAAGGTGAGGCAGCGATTAGGTGATCACCAGTATTTTTCGAAGCCGGGATCGGGCTGCCAGTCATCCTCCGGTTCCAGGTGATTCCAGATCAGGGATGAAATTTCTCGGATGAGCACATACCCTTCGTTGTCAAAGGCATAGCTTTCATCCTCCTGATTTTTGGTAATTACAGTGAACACATAATCACCTGACGGCGCATTGATTACGGCAGTTTCAGACCGTGACTGCCTGACCGCACCCTGTTTTGATGCGTGATTTACGTATGGCGGAATCTGCGACAGTGCCTCTCCATCCCACAGACTTCCCGACATGATCCGGTACATCTTCTCCGATGCCGCCCGGCTGATGACCTCACCTCTGAAAATGGCGGTCATTAGCTGTGACATCTCCGCGGGGGAGGTCTGACCCCACCCGAACTCGCTGAAAGCCTCTTCCCTCCCGCGTGTTCTGGAGTTCACACGAATGTCATTATAACCGTGCTCATCAAACCAGGCATTGATCTCCTTTCCGCCCCCGGCTATATCCTGACTCCAGATGCTTGCCGTGTTGTCACTTACGCTGATCATCAGATACAGCAGCCTGCTCAGTGCCACTTCAGATCCGGGTGCCATCTGATTGATCATATCATCAGTATACTGATAGGAATGAACCGGGTCATAGGAAAATTTATCCTGAAATCCGTATTTCCCATCCTCAAGATCCTGAAAAATCTTGACCATGATCGGTACTTTGATCATGCTGGCGGTCGGAAACAGTTCATCTTCATTGATTCCGATCTCCATGCCCGACTGCAGGTGTTTCAGATGCAGGCCGACATCACCGTTGAAAGCGTCGATTTGCTCGTTCAGCGCATCCAGCACCTGCACCCTGACCGCTTCATAGTCGGGACCGGTGCCAGTTGCTGCGGTGTCAGTTGCTGCCGGTTCTGCTGCGTTTGTATCCGGCAAACCGGCATGACTCCGGCAGGAGCTTGCAGATAAGAAAAGCACTGCAGCAATCAGACATATGAAGATGGTTCCTGCCGTATGAGTTTTCATGACTTACATCTCTTGTTTCTGCAAATTGTTCAACAAATTTGTTCTTTCAGTTTCAATATGCGTCCGACAGACTCGTCGATTCGTTCTTCGGTTATGTCACCATCGTGCAGCATCTCTTTCGCAACACGAACAAATTTGGAGGCAATACGCGGATCAAAATCGAGATTGTTTCCATATGCCAGAATATCCACACCTGCAGTCAGTGCCTGCTTCATGACATCCTCCACCCCAAAATGTGCTGTAATGGCCTTCATTTGCAGATCATCGCTGATGATCACACCTTCAAACCCCATTTGATCCCGCAGCATTCCTTTTAGAATGGATTCTGACAACGTTGCGGGGTAGTCGGGATCCAGATTGCGGTTGAAAATATGTGTGGTCATGATCATGTCACACAGTCCCTCATCCAGAACGCGCTGATAGGGCAGGACTTCATGCTGCTGCCAGGTTTCGGTTACATCAGCCATCCCCAGATGTGTATCCTCTTTTGAGCTGCCGTGGCCGGGAAAGTGCTTGAGCGCAGTGAGCACACCTTCTTCCTTGTGCCCGCGGACGTAGGCACTGGCATGCAGTGCCACCACTTCCGGATCGTCTGAAAAACAGCGCTCTCTTCCGTAAATCGCCTTGTTCTCCTTATTGATGCCCAGATCCACGCAGGGAGCAAAGTTCATGTTGTGTCCGGTTTGCTTCACAAGCCGGGCGATCTCACGGCCGTGCTCCCGGGAGAAATCCAGATCATTTCTTTCCCCAAGCGCTTTATGAGAAAGTGTCGGAGGAAAGCCGAATTCGGGCTTAAGCCGGTTCACCAGTCCGCCCTCCTGGTCGATGGAGACAAACATGGGAATCCGGGCGTGGGATTTGAGGTCCGTGGTCAGCTCTTTCACCTGCTCAGGCGATTCAATATTGCGGTCTCCGGACTGCAGTTTGATGTCATAGTCAAATAAAATGACACCGCCTATGTGATATTCCTCTATTTCGGCTACAATGGGGTTGGTCGGTTTCAGCTCTTTGCCCCGGAATCCGAGCAGCAGCATCTGGCCAAGCTTTTGCTCAAGTGACAGGTCCTTCAGGGCTGGCAATGACGATTCGGCAATGGACATGGGTTTGAAAATTTGGTGTTATATGTATCGGTTACACTTCCGGCAGGCATCACAGGAATGTAACCTGCGGTAAGTTTTAATACAACAAAAGCGGAGAAACCGACTCTTTCCAGCCTGCGGCTTGCAGGCGGTCCGGAAGAGACTCCAGGAAAGCGGCAGGATCGGCTTCAAGTGCCGGACGCATATCCCGGACCCCGATGAGACGCTCAAAATGATCTTCCCCTTCCGGATTAGCAGCGGTCGGATACGTCTTCCATTCGAATGTATCCGAATGATAATTCCGGATTGCAGCAAGCAAAGCCAGACCGGTCCGTACCGGCCGGAAGCAGTTTTTGTCGGCAACCTCGATACGTATCCCGGTGCATGACTGACCTTTCCACGGCTGATCATCGGGAACTGCTATTTCGGTATGAAACATAACTCCCGGCAGTGTCAGGGTTTGCGTTCCGGATGGTTTTGAGCCCGCTTTCAGCACGCGAACGTTTCCGGTTCCGGCTTCAACGATAGTGTCCGGATCCAGCCAGGGGGCTCCGATGAACCGGAATGGTACCGCGGTGCCCCGGCCCGCACTCAGGTTGGTGGCTTCAAACAGACAGGTTCCGGGATAGCAGAGTGCTGATTCATAGGAAGGCATGGCAGGTGATGTGGGAACAAACGGAAGGTGCGTATCCGGCCAGTGCATGCCGCGATGCCATCCCTCCGCTTTGATAATCCGAAGGTCAAGATCCAGATTCCAGTGATGATTCAGCCACTGAGCAAATTCACCGGCCGTCAGACTGTGTCGGACAGGAATGGCAGCCCTGCCAAGGAAACTGCTGCAATTGCGGGTATCGAGCAAAGGGCCCTCGGCAGAAGCAATCTCTCCGCCAATCGGATTGATCCGGTCAAGAACAACAAGAGGCTTACCGGCAGCGGCGCAGGCTTCCATTACGTGCGAGAGGGTCCAGATGTAGGTATAAAACCGGCTGCCTATATCGGGGATATCAAACAGCACACCGTCGAGCTGCTCGAGCATGCCGGCGGGCGGACGCATTCTGTTGCCATACAGACTGCAGACAGGCAGGCCTGTCTGCGGATCGGTGTCATCATCAACTGGTTTGCCGTCGGCACCAAACCGTGATATTCCGTGTTCCGGGGCGAAGAGCTGCGTTATTCTGACACCCGCTTTTATCAGTGCGCTGCGGGAGAGCAGATCCTTGTCGTATGCGGAACGTGCAGCGTCATTGGTCACCATACCCCACGAGCCTTCTGATATTCCGCCGGGGTCACCTGACAGGTTGCTTATTGCTGTATCAACCCCGAACCGGATGCTGCTTAATGCTTTATAAGGTATTCGGGAGGACTGATGTTCAGACATGCGTTACCTACATTTGAGGAGAACGAAGCCGGGCTATTACAATACCTTTGACATTATCCCGACCCTTTGTGTATTCGTAAATAGTGTTCGGATCTTCAATTACAGCTCCGGTCATGCTGGCATGATAAAATCCTGCACGGTCTCCATCCATCCTGACAAGGCCGGTGTGGGTTATATCGAGCCCGTCAATGGTAGTCACAAAGGCAAGCACGTCTCCTGTTTCAAAACGGTCTTCGTAACCTGGAATCTCATCTTCCGGAATGTACCGAAGGGAATAATCGGCGAGGGCTTTTTCCATCCGACTTATTTCCCGGTAGAGGCTGTCATCATCGGCGATGTGCCGGTAATCCTCCCTGTTTTGTGACATAAAGTCCGGAGGCTCGATGACGGGGAGATCTTCTTCCTGAAATTTGACCGAAACCAGTCCTTTCTCCTCGTTGGTCAGAAGCCAGTCGCTGAAATAATGCAGACGGCTTGGGTACCCGTCGATTTCACCATCCCTGTAGCGTATGAATGTGAGGTTTTCGCGGAACGCATCATAGGATTTCTGCAATTGCAGTGTTGTCATGGTCATGGCCAGGCTCATTTCCACATAGATCACACAGTCGGATCCATCCAGAGTCACTACCAGCTCTTCGTGCTCCGGAGCATCCAGCAGGCCGCCTTCGTAATCGATCCCCAGCTGCCGTTCGGCATAAAAGCGTATCAGTGCCGGAACATCTTCAACCTGATTCCAGTAGGCAAATCCCTCATCCAGCCAGGTTTCAATGGTGTCGGCTACGGTATCATTGCCCGGGCCGTGGGTATTTACAGCTGTCACCGGAACCGGTGAAATAACCGGCGTCATAAACATGACAAGCCAAAGGGATATTGCAATTGCTGAATTTTTCATAATAGTCAGAGGTTGTGTCAGCACGGATTATATTTGTCGCAATGAGAATGCATAAGAGTCAAACCGCAGGCAATCCGGAGTCAAGCCGTTGGCAGAAAGGGATTTCACCAGGGTCAGGCCGTTACGTCAGCCCACTGCGTTTTCCGTCACGCGATCGAGTACTTCAGGGGTCGCCGAGACTTCATTGAACATGGATTTGAGATCATCGGCGGTAATCCGCTGAAAGTCACGTTCGACGGGTGTGATGCACATCCCGCCGAAATCAACAGAAGCGGGACTGAACACCATTTTTTCGTCGCCCTCGGCAAAGTAACGGCCGGGCCGGTGTTTCTTTCTTAAAAACGCGATTACTCTCCAGCGATTGTTTTCGCGGGCGGTGAGGATGTTGAGCATCGGCTCCTCGTCATCCAGTGCCTCTGATCCGGCCTGCCGTGAGACGGAGTCAAAAGCCTGATATACCCGGTTGAACCACGTGAGAAGCTGCTTCCGGTCGTCAGAATCCATGATCAGGTAACGGCGCAGACCGTCATCAACACAGGCCATCCGGAAACGGTCTTCATCGACCACCCACCGGCCGTGCTGTGCAGCCAGCTCTTGCCAGGTGCTGTCGATGGGCATGAAACCGTATTCGCCACCCTGGAAATGCAAATGATCCGGGGCCGATGCTCCGCATCGGGGACCGTTATAGAACAGTGTGTAGTAGTCTCCCAGAGCTTCGGTCAGCCTGAGCATGGGATCAAAAGCATCTTTGATCAGCTGCGGAATATGCTGGATGTGGGGGATGGTAAAATGCTCGTTGAAAATCGGAAAGGGATTTCCAAGGATCATGTAATCGCCGTGCATCAACCCCTTCTGCTCAGGCGGCAGGTTTTTCTGACACAAAAAGCATTTGCGCTCTTTGATCGATTTTTTGTCAACTTTGGCCGAACTGGATACGATGCGGCCGGGATTGAACTGCACTTTCATTCCGAATCCGTCGAACGCAAATTCGCGCACCTGCACAGAGTCCAGACTTTCAGCACCTTTGGCCAGCATCGGCCAGTTCCGGCGCTGATGGCGCAGCAGAAGCCTGGCCTGGTCTGCGGGATTATCGGGGACACCGGATGCACGGTTATCAAGAAACTCCGACATTTCAGACTTGCTCAGTGTGCGGCCGGACGGCACCGCCTGACCGGCCGGTGCGTCTGTGCTGGCCGGTTTACTGTCATTGCTGCTCATCTTTTCCTCCGGTTTCAGACGTTTTGCGCATTCTTTTGCTGACGCGCTTTCAATTCGAATGTCCGGACCTTGTCCTTGTATGCGTTGTGTGCATTTTGCCTGGGGATGTCAAGCGAGGCGTCGGTATTGTCATCCCACCGGCGTACGCAGTAGATCGGATCGTAAATCCGGCCGATCTGATAGGTTCTTGAGATGGCAAGTCCCACGGCGTAATCTTCGCCGTAACTGACATTCGGAATCTTGATTTGCCGCAGAACGGGGGTATAAAACGCCCGCGGAGCTCCGAGTCCGTTGATTCTGATAGCGTTGTTGCGCCCGTTTTCGGGAGTCCACTCACGGTGATCCACAATACCCGGCGGAATTTCATTCAGATCGATGTCGGTCATCTGGTAGCTTCCGACGACCATGGCGCATTTTTCTTTATGGAAGACTTCGAGAATACGGGTGATGGTGGTTTCATCTTTGTAGATATCGTCACTGTCGAGCTGGATGGCATACTTGCCGCAATACTCGCTGTGAACGGCCTCGTTCCAGCATCCGCCAATGCCCAGATCCTTTCGCTGAGGGATGATATGCTTCAGGCGCTTGTCCTTTGCTGCAATCTCCTCAAGGATTTCGGTGGTACCGTCTGTGGAGTAATTGTCCACGACTATCAGATTGAACTCATAATCGGTCTGCTGCTTAAGCACCGATTCAACGGCATCACGAATGGTACGTGCGCGGTTCATGACCGGGATGACAACCGATGCTTCGACCGGCCATTGTCTGTCTTCCTCCCTGACATCCTTAAATTCAGGCTTGAGATAGGCTCCGATGGCTTTGAGGTGACTTGTAAAGGCCTCCTCCATTTCAATCTGGACATCCCGGTTTTTGGGATCGACATAATCGAACATTTTTTCGCCCGATTTGCGGGTGTCGGTGGCCACCGTATTGTACAGAAACTCGGAAATACGAGACAGTTCGTAATTTTGTGATATGCGCAGGCGTGTATCATACCAGCCGGCAAAAGAAAAATCCTTTTCAAAAGATGCAACGGCTTCGCTGAGTGCTTTGGAACGGATCAACACAAGCGGACCGAAATCAAAATCATCTCTTACGCTTCCGAACTGGTAGTCGGTAACCGGATGCGCAGTGGTCTTGTCGCCTTCAATTTCCCGGTAATCGGAGTAGACGATTCCGGCCCCGGTATCATCCGCCACCTGAACCATCCGGTCAATGCAGAACTGTCCGGGATCGATCAGCGTGTCTGTAAGCAGATACAGGATGTAATCACTTTGAGCATGTTCTGATATGGCTCGAAAAGCCTTGCTGCTCTTGAGTGCATCTACCTGAAGATCTGTTGTCCTCTCTTTTGAAATACCTGAGGGCTGATCACCAAGCAATACGATTTCGGTGATTTTGTCGGATGCAAGGAGAGCGTCTATGGTTTTTTCGGTATGTTTCCCGCCATGATTTGGAAGAAAACACGTCACATTATTTGACATACAAGTTTTGGTTTGGTAATAGTGAATCTGATCCCTGTAACAATCCGGGCCGGTTTAACGGCCGGTATTGGTAATATTATGCGTAGGAAATTTACGCAATCACAATCTGAAAGCCAAAAGCATCGGTCAGGTTTTTGGTGCGTTGCGTCCCGCCGTCAGAATACCGGAATCAGATGGCAAGTTTATGAAAATTTTCAGGCGAAATTAAATGATTTTTCAAAATTGATCCGTAGATTGTGACTTTAACCTAAAAAACAGGGACACATACACATGATGGGCATATGTCATCATGTGGCATTATTAATCAATGATGTAATCCAAAACCAAAACAGGTGAATAGCCATGACCGGGCCGGCGCCCGGACACACACAGGGGCTGGAATACATACGGGTATGTCATTTCACTTCGTGACCTTCGGTTCCTGTGACCTAAAAATCAAAAAACTATAAACACATGAAATCGTTAGCAATAATCATTTTGTCCGGTTTGCTTGCATTTTCTGCACTTTCCGGATGTGAAAACACACATGGTGAAGAACAAGATATGCGCGTAAAGACCGGACTTGAAGTTCTGATTGATCGTGACTTTGATGTACTGCAAGACAAAAGGGTCGGACTCATTACCAATGCCACGGGTGTGGACGGTAATTTGCTTTCTATTGTGGATATTTTCCATGATGCCGAACAGGTGAATCTTGTTGCCCTTTTCGGACCTGAGCACGGTGTCCGGGGGGACTATGACGCCGGGGAGTATGTTGAAAGCTATACTGATGAACGGACGGGTCTTCCGGTATACTCTCTTTACGGGCCCACACGCAAGCCCGGTGAGGATATGCTGCAGAATATTGACGTCCTGGTTTACGATATCCAGGATATCGGCGTGCGCTCTTACACCTATATCAGTACCATGGGACTGGTAATGGAAGCTGCCGCCGAGCAGGGCATTGAGGTTGTTGTGCTTGACCGTCCCAATCCCCTTGGAGGAAACCGTATTGAAGGCAATCTTGCTGAGGAGGGATATTTCTCTTTTGTGAGCCAGTATCCGATCCCTTACGTTCATGGTCTCACCGTTGCCGAACTTGCCCAAATGCTCAATGGCGAGCAGATGCTTGAGAATGGGATACAGACAGACCTTGAAGTTGTACCCATGGAAAACTGGGAGCGCAGCATGACATTTGAGGATACCGGACTGCACTGGGTACCTACTTCGCCGCACATCCCCCATGCCAGATCACCCATTTTTTATGTGGCTACCGGTATGTTTGGTGAGCTTCAGATACTCTCCGAGGGTGTCGGTTATACCCTGCCTTTTGAAGTGTTCGGAGCCGAATGGATCGACCCGGACAAATTGGCTGCCGAACTGAACAAGCTGGAACTCCCGGGAGTGATATTTCGTCCGGTCTCCTGGCCTGCTTTCTACGGAAGGGATGAAGGAAAGCGGCTGACCGGGGTCCAGATTCATATCACAGATTACACCGAGCTGGATCTGACATCACTGGGTTTCCGCTTTCTTGAAGTGCATAATGAACTCTACCCGGATAAAAACCCCTTTGAGATGGCTACGGATGACAGAATCAGAATGTTTGACCGGGTTGCCGGAACCTCTAAAGTCCGTGAGCGTTTTATGGAAAATATGCGCTATGAAGACCTGCACGACTTCCTGAATAAAGATGTTGAGTCGTTTCGTGAGTTGTCTCGCCAATACTGGCTGTACCAGTAACACCTCACCCTTTTCCAAACAGCTGTCTGACTGATCTTGCATTGCAGACTTTCAGGCTGCAGTTATATTGTACAGACTGAAAAGGCGCCCGGGATTAATTCCAGGCGCCTTTTTTTGCTTTTCTGAACCGGTTTCCTGAGCCCTTCCTCTGAGCGCCCAGTTTCTTGTGACCCCGGTGAACCGCAGTACCCATTATCAGCCAGGAGCCATAACGCAAACAGCCGACCGGTTTTTAATCCGGACGGCTGTTTGCAGTGTCAGCTGAAATCAGGAGAAGCTTTACTTTAACGGAAGTATGCCCTGTATCCCCGTATCCGGCCGGCGGACCGGCCGGGTTGTCAGGTCAGGATTCCGACTCTTTTCCACCGCCTCCGTCTCCGGGTTCTTCGCCGTGATTATTATCCTTCTTTCCAAAATCCTTGTCAAGCGGAATCAGATAAGTGGCAATAAAGGCCGGAATGGTGGCAATCATGACCCAGATAAAGAAATTGGGATAGCCGACCAGTTCCTGTATCCATCCGCTGAACATACCCGGAATCATCATTCCAAGTGCCATGAAGCCTGTGGTTATGGCAAAGTGAGAAGTTTTATGTTCACCCTCTGACACATAAATCATGAACAGCATGTACGCGGTGAATCCGAATCCGTAGCCAAACTGTTCCAGGGCAATGGAAGCACTGATCACGACAAAACTGTCGGGCAGGGATTGTGATAAGTAGATATAGACGAGATTGGGTATATTCATGGCAAACACCATCGGCCACAGCCAGAACTTGAGTCCGTGACGCGCTGCCATGATCCCCCCGAGGATCCCGCCAACAGTGAGCGCAGCAAGACCTACGGTACCATACGCAATACCGACCTGACCGGTGGTAAGCGCAAGTCCCCCGATTTCCTGAGCATCCAGGAGGAATGGTGACGCCAGTCGCACAATTTGTGCTTCTGCAAACCGGTAGAGCAGCAGGAAGGCCAGAATGGCTCCGATCTTCTCCTTTTTAAAGAACAGGGCAAATGTTTTGAGAAATTCACCAAGGATAGTCTGACCGGGTTCCCGTGTGGCAGGCTTATCCACCGTCGGATGAGGAAGCATGAACCGGTGATATACAAAAAGTACCACAAACAGTCCTGCCAGAAAGAAGAAGGTGATAGACCAGGCAAGCGGAATGTTGCCCGATCGCACCTGAAACTCGGCAGAACTGGCAAAATCGAGCTGTTCATCGATTCGAATCACCGCCATTCCGGGCACATCCCAGTTGTCTTCTGTAAAGCGGAAATAACTGCCCTCCTCAAGTGAGATACTGTTATCACCGCGTACCCGCCCGAAATTCATCACTACTTCTTCACCGGGTTCGGGCTTGTCGGACAAGTGAAAGTAAACAACTCCTATGTTGCCGGTGTATTCGGTGTCCAGCTCTACATCCTCAGCCGGACCGAAGGTATCCTGGATGAATCCTTCAAATGGGTGCAGGATATTACGACGCAACCACCCGGGGTCCTCTTTTTCTTCGGCTTCTTCCTCGGCAAGATCCTCTTCAAGTGCCGGATTGAACCCCTGATCCAGGTTCCATTGCTGTGCAAATGCAATTATGGAATCGACCTCCGCACGTTTTCTGCCTTCGGTGCTGATTTCCAGCTCTGTGGGAGTTGCCACCAGACGCAGTTCACCCGGTTCACGTTCGACCTGCATATCCTGCGGATGCATAATCTCGGTAATTTCCCTATCCGGTGCGGAGTAGGCACGGACATCGACATCATCCAGCCCGGTCACACTTTCAATAAAGCCGGCTACAATAACAAGTCCACCCTGGCCGGTCATCATGGCAATGCGGTAGAAGGTACTTCGAACACCGACAAACCATGCCTGTTCGTGTTTGCTAAGTCCGAGCATGTACAACCCGTCGGCTGCGATATCATGGGTTGCCGAGCTGAAAGCCATCAGCCAGAAAAAGGCGAGTGTCATTTGCAAAAAACCGGGCAGTGGTGTTGAAAAAGCGACACCGGCCATAGCCACACCAATCACCAGCTGCATGGTTATAATCCACCATCGTTTGGTTTTGATGAGATCTACGAACGGACTCCACAGCGGCTTGATAACCCATGGCAGATATAGCCAGCTGGTATAAAGTGCGATTTCGGTATTGGACACACCGAGGCGGTTATACATCACCACGGTGACAAACATTACAATGACATAAGGTATCCCCTGCGTGAAATAAAGCGTGGGAATCCACGCCCAGGGGTTGCGATAAGTCGGTTTACTGTTCGACATACTGTATATATTGAAAACTTGTAGTTAACACGTTCCGGCGGGAGAATACCCGGGAAAATCTAAGAAAAAAAGCCACCCCGTGCAGACCGAGATGGCTTTACAACCCGTGAAAAGTTCGGAGATGTACAACCGGCCGGTGTTAAACCGGTCAAATACCGGTTTTGAAAGCAGCCGGTTGCTCTCAGCTGCTTGAAAGCTTATCAGTTGTCAGCCACTAACAGGACACGCTCAATGTCGTCATTATCTTCGTTTGGATAGAGCACCATGGTGTAGTTGCGGCTTTCATCGAACTCAACCTCTTCTTCAAAAATCACATCGGTGTCATCTGCCAGTGTGAGTTTTAAATTGTATACACCGGGTTCAACATTACTATAGAGCGGCATTTCGGCAGGTGCCGAGCCGTCATCCGGATCACTCGAACCACCTTCATTGTTAAAACCTATATCAAAGGCAAACAGGCTTTCCTGGTCAATTCCCTCGTTTGGCTCTGTAAGATAAACATCCACAACGTCCAGACCGGATACGGCATGAAGTACCCTGACTCTTGAATATCCTTCCCTGTTGGGTGTATCCTCAATCTCCATGCTCCGGATGCGCACATTGCCGGTGGAATCAGGACCGTGCATGGCAAATACCGTAAAGCTTCGCTCAAAATCGAAGAAACGGATGTCGTTTTCCTTGTCCGCCATTTCATCTCTGACAATCAGGGTATCTCCCTGGTCATCCAGAAAACCGTCAATATTTCTTCCGACAGCAACATCGGCAAAGTCGGTCATATCACCAAACTCAAGCCCGGTGAATACGACTTCATCTTTCTGGAAATAGCTTACCGGGGAAACCGCCTCGGGGGCTATATTGACAACCCTTACGGAAGCTTTGCCGTCGGGATATTCGTTATCGGCTTCAAAAATATCGCATGCATGCAATGTAAAGACCAGCAGAACCACTGCAATGGCATTGAGAAACAATCGTGTCATAATAATTGATATTTGGATGGAAAAATGTCCCTGTTATGAAGTATACATTTATAACAGGAAATATAAAAAAAACTTTGAGAAAATGGGACAGAAAAGCACTTTTTTTGTCTCCCGTGTTCTGATCACTTATTGAAAATCATTTTCCTGGTCTCCGTGTAGCTCCCTGCAGTAAGCCGGTAAATGTAGACACCCGATGCCAGATTGCCGGCATCAAACTGTACATTGTGCGTTCCGGCCTGAAGGGACTCGTCTACCAGCACAGCCACTTCCCTGCCGAGCAGGTCATACACGACAAGACGGGCATGCGTATGCTCAGGCATCCGGAAAGAAATCGTGGTTGTCGGATTAAACGGGTTGGGATAATTTTGCTTCAGTTCAAACTCCCTGCTGACAAGCGGCTCTTCATCAGATGATGTAATCACCAGCTGATCTTCCCCCGGAGCACTCTCAACGTTATTCCGGCTTAGCGCTGTAACGAAATAACGATATTCTTTGCCTGCATCTTCTTCAGACAATTCATCGGTAAATGATGTTTTTCCGGTTACGATCCGGATGAGCGACGGATCGGCAAGAATATCCTCCACAGTACGTCGATCATTCGTTTCGGTTCGGTATACGGCGTAACGGAATCGTGCATGATCTTTTCCGGCGGGGTCCGGTTCATCCCACTCCAGTTCGGCACTGTAGTGTCCGGGATTTACAACAAAATTTCTTGCCCGATTCGGGGCGTCCATGTCATGCCAGGGCATCGGCGGAACAATGGCCTCTGTTCCATACCGGTCATAACCGCCGCTTGTGAATATATCCCAGTCTGCAGAAATACTCTGATACCGGAAAAACATCTGCCCTTCGGCGCCACGGGTACGGGTGGTATCGATTTGGCGGTGTATCTCGCGCCGGACATCACTGCTTGCCGGATTGGTACCGATATACAGATGCCGGTCGTTTTTGCGATTCTGAACCCAGTCGCTGACAATAAATTCAAACCGTGGCGCATCACCTATGGTCCAGTAAATTTGCGGTGCGATATAATCGATATGTCCTTCTTCAGCCCAGTGGCGACTGTCCTGATAGACACTGCTGTAACCCCACAGAGCACCCCATCCGTCAGCACTGCCACGGTCATAATGACCCACAGGTGCCGCACCAATTTTCATCCAGGGTTTGATCCGGCTAACCTCATCATGAACTTCCTTTGCGAATTCATTGATGTTATGACGCCGCCAGTTATCCAGCCCGGAAATATCGTCGGGGTTGTGCTCGGACATGGTTTCGGAATCGCTGGTGTATCCCCCCTGATTGTAGCGGATGTAGTCATAATGTATCGCATCGATGTCATAATTCTCGACAAGTTCCACGATATTTCCGACCATCCATTCACGCGCCTCGGGAATACCGGGGTTCAGCCAGACATCATCCTCAATCCATTCGGGATTGCTGTGTCGGACATGCGGCAGATCTTCTTTCTGGCTGTCATTATCATTTCCGTAAGCCACATTGAAAATATTGACCCAGGCATGCAGTTCCATACCCCGTTCATGGGCGGCATCGATCCATTTCTGAAGCGGGTCCCATCCCGGGTCTTCTCCCGGTTCACCGGTCAGGTTGTATGCCCAGGGGAGCCGTTCACTCTGGTACATGGCATCGCCCCGGCCGATTACCTGCAGGACTATCGCGTTGAGGCCCAGTCGCTCGGCGCGATTCAGAATGTTTTCCATCCGCTCTTCGGGCGGAGGCCAGCCCGACCCTCCCCAGTCCAGGCCGCTGTAAACCGTTGCCACCCATACTCCGCGGAATTCATGTTTTGGTGCTTCATGTGCGCCTGCCTCTGCAGACTTAGCCCCGGCCGATACAAGCAGAAGGGCAGCAATAAAAAAGATCGGTAACCTTGTCATTCTTTATTTTATAGTCGATTGTTTTTTCGTTTTTTTTTGAATGTTGCTGCGTGACAGGCCGCACTCAGAAACATCACATAATATACCTATTTCATCAATATCATGGATCTGGATTCCGTGGTATTTCCGGCCCGAAGTCTGTAGAGATAGACACCGGAGGCGTTTCCGCTTGCATCCCAGGTGATGGAATGTGAACCTGCGGATTTTTGCTCGTCAACCACTGTCTCTACCAAACGTCCCGTCACATCAAAAATTTCAATGGTGACGTGCGATTGCTGAGGCAGTGAGAAGGAAATGCTGGTCGTCGGGTTGAACGGATTCGGATAGTTCTGATCCAGAGAAACCTCTTCTGCAACCAGCCTCTCATCTTCGGAAGAAACAGGGGTGACTTCCACCTTCACAAAATCGCCTTCAACATTGTTCCGGCTTGCTGTCGTCACATAATAGGTAAACTCGTCGCCGTCTTCGTCCGGATTGATCTGATCAGTGAATGTCGGTTCTCCGGTGATTGCGACAATATTTCCGGCGTCCTCAATCACCCCGCTGTCGTCAAGAACGTTCACCCTGTCCACACGATAAACAAGATAGCGGTAGAGCGGGTCCTCTTCCCCGCGGGGAGGCTCCGGCTTGTCCCATGAGAGTGTGATTTCACTGCCTGCATTATCGTAGGCCAGATCACGCACGCGATTGGGTTCGGTCATGTTCCTCCATGGCATGGGAGGCACCAGCGCCTTGCTGTCATAGCGGCCGCTGAATCCGGAAGTTGCGATGTTGTCATTGCGGAAATAGAGCTGGCCGTCAGCTCCGGCTGTGCGGCTTGTATCTATCTGAGCGCCCAGCTCAGATCTTATATTACTTTTATATGGTGCCAGACCAACGTAAATATGCCGGTCGTTTCGCTTGTTTTGCACCCAGTCATTGACGATGTGGGTATAATCCGGATCATCTTCACCTACATCGGGCCCTCCGATATCCCAATATACCTGAGGAGCGATGTAGTCAATATATCCCTGCTCGGCCCAGTAGCGGCTGTCCTGATATACGGAGTTGTACCCAAGCTGTGCCCCCCAGCTGTCCGTGCTGCCGGCATCATAGTGACCAATTGGTGTGACCCCAACCTTCACGGGCACACCCAGGTCCTGAATACCCTCATGGACCTTTCTTACAAACTCGGTGACATTGTATCGCCGCCAGTTGTCAATTCCTGAAATATCTTCGGGGTTGTGGACTGACATCAGGGAATCATCACGATTATAAGCCCCTCCCGGGTACCGGATTCGATCGAAATGCACTGCATCGATATCATAGTTTTCAACCATTTCCAGCACATTTTCCACGTGCCATTCGCGGGCTTCCGGGAAACCGGGATTCATCCAGCCTTCGTGCTCCATCCATTCCGGATTGGTAAAGCGTACATTGGGAATATCCGCACTTTCCGTAGCGTCGTTTCCCGACGCGTAGGCGGTTGTAAATGCGTTGAACCAGGCATGCACTTCCATACCCCGCTTGCGCGCCTCGTCAATGACAAACTGCAACGGATCCCATCCGGGGTCTTCTCCGGGAGTGCCGGTCAGGTTGTAGGCCCACGGAAGGCGTTCGCTCTGATAGTAGGCGTCACCGCGCGCCGAAGCCTGGAAAACAATGGCATTCATGTTCTGATCCTGCAGCTGATCCAGAATATTGATCATTTGCTGCTGCTGGGATGACGGATCGTTGCCTGACGGCCAGTCGAGTCCCCACGCAGTGGTTACCCAGGAACTCCGGAATTCGTATTTGGGGTGTTCCGTCTCACCGGGGTTGGCATAGGCGGCAGAGAAAGAAAGCAGTGCAATGAGTGCACCAGTCAGTGAAAAAGAGATGGCTGGACGCAGTGATTTCATAACGTGGGTTTGTGTAGATGCTGGTAATATGGAAACTGCGGAGAAGTCATTGCTCCTCCGCAGTTCGATATTGCATCCGGCCGAAACCGGATACATGTCCCTGTAAGTGAATTTTTGCCGATACTATTTGACAAGCATCATTTTGCGGGTCATTTGCAGAGACCCCGATTCAAGACGGTAGATATACATGCCGGACGACAGCCCGGTACCGTCAAAGGTTACCTCGTGTGAACCGGAAGGCAGCTCTTCGTTGACCAGTGTGGTGATCTGCCGGCCAAGCGGATCGTATACTGTCAGACGGACATGATCGTTCGACGGAACTTCAAACCGGATCTCTGTGGTAGGGTTGAACGGATTCGGATAGTTTTGGTCCAACTCTAACTGGTGAGCTACCATTCCGTCATCTTCTGCCGAAACCAGAGTGATGTCAGCCTTTTCGAAATCACCCTCCACATTATTACGACTGATGGCGGTAACGTAGTAGACATAGTCTTCATCAGATGCCCCGACTTCAGGTTCATCCGTAAATTCGCGTTCACCTGTGATTTCTACGATTCGGGCAGCGTCATCAATGATTGCCTGATCGGAAATAACCTCGCCGGCCTTGGCCCGGTAAACGACATACCGGAAAAACGGATGGTCTTCTCCTCTACCGGGATCGGGTTCCTCCCAGGAAAGCGTCACGCTGTTGCCTTCTGTATCATACGAAAGGTTGTTGACTCTTCCGGGAGTGCGCATGGACATCCATGGCATGGGCGGTACTATCGCCTTTGACCGGTAACGATCACCAAACGGATTGTCAGAAATGTCCTTATAACTGAAATGCATGTGTCCGGGGGCCGGTGAGTTGCGGACGGTGTCAATTTGAGCCTGTAATTCTGGTTTGATTTCGGCCCGGTAAGGTCCGGTACCGATATAATAATGCCTTCCCCTCATGTCATTGCTCCAGTCATCGACAAGCCACTCAAAACGAGGGGCATGTTCTCCACCGTCTCCCGGCGCTCCGATGTCCCAGTAAAGCTGAGGTGCAACATAATCATGCACCTCTTCTTCAACCCATCTTCGGCTATCCTGATAGTACTGGGAATAGCCGTAGCCGGCCGCCCAACCGCCTGATTGACGATAGTGGCCTACTGGGGTGGAGCCTACTTTTACCCAGGGTTTGACATCTTTTACTGCAGCATATACATCACGGGCGAAGATGTTGATATTCTCACGCCGCCAATCACTGATATTGTCTTTGCCGGACGGATTGTGTTCCTGCATCAGACTGTCATCCCGGTCGTAGTTTTGCCCATAGCGTATAAAATCGAAATGAATGCCGTCCACATCATAGTTTTCGACAATTTCGACTACGTTACCGACGATCCATTCTCTTGCATCGGGAAAGGCCGGGTTGATCCAGCTCCAGGTTTGATCATATGTTGGCACCTTCTCAATCCATTCCGGATTGGAATAGTATACGTGCGGGGGATCGCTGTCCGGGCTGCGATCGTATTCTGCCCGGTTAACCATGTAGACATTGTACCAGGCATGGAGTTCCAGCCCCAATTTGTGAGACTCTTCAATTGCAAACGCAAGCGGATCCCATCCGGGGTCTTCCCCGGGAGTGCCCTGGTGCTCCGGACCGGTCAGCCAGCTGGACCAGGGAAGTCGCTCGCTTTCGTAAAAAGCATCGCCTCTGGGCACCACCTGAAAGACGATCGCATTAAGACCCATTTCCTTGGTGTTGTGGATGATGTCACGCAACGCATCTTTCTGCTCGTCCGGATCGGTGGTTCTTGGCGGCCAGTCCATGGCTGCAGCAGTTGCCAGCCAGTACGAGCGAAATTCTTCTTTAGGTGGTTCAGGTGATTCGTTTTGAATTGCATTCTGAGCTGTGACCGTTGATGAGAACATTAAACACAGAATCAGAGCAGCAGTCGGCAGTAGATAGTGTTTCATAGTTTTTCAATTACAACTTTTCTGAATGGAATTGCTTCATTTTATTATTAGTTCTGAAAGGTATGAGATACCCTTCAGGAAGTCCCTGTAGCTTTTGTCATGCAATCTGGAAGGGCTACCAATTGACAGTATAAGAGAATCTGATTTAAAAAAAAGTAAAATCTTGACATAAAAAAATATAAAAAAAGGGGCACCCCGTTTCAAAACAGGATCCCCCTTTAAATCAGGATGCCAGGATTGATCTAACCTTGCAGAATCACCTTATTTTACCAGCATCATTTTGCGTGACATTCTGATGTCGTTGGCTTCAAGGGTATATATATAGGTACCCGAGGAAAGACTGGTTGCATCAAAAGAAGCAGTATGGCTTCCGGCCTGCAGGTTGTCATTTACAAGTGTTGCAACTTCACGGCCAAGCACATCATATACTTTTAGAGTAACCATTCCGGACTGCCCGATCTCAAAATTGATTTGAGTTGCAGGGTTGAACGGATTCGGATAGTTTTGTCCAAGGTCATAACCAGCAGGTACTTCAGAAAGGACTTCGTCCACACTGGTGTCAATCACAAGCAGTTCATCCCGTTCAAAGTACTGGATTCCGGGAAGACCACCCCGGTCAAAAGCACCCAATACCATTCCAAATCCGTCAGATGATATAGCCATTGTTCTGTAAACCGGATTGTAGGGATCTGCATCTCCAAAATGCCACATTACCTCATCAACTACCTGGTATTCACCCTGATCGTCCGGTGCAAACCCATAAACGGTCAGTGCGTCCCATCTGTCGGGATCCGTCAAAGGCGCTCCTCCGGTACCGGAAGCAGCAAAATAAACAACGCCAGTCTGCGGACAGACAGCACTTGCACCGGGATCCATACCGATGAATCTCATGGTATCAATGAGTGCATACCCGCTGAAAACGTCACCTTCATACACTTCGACTCTTCCGCTGACCGTAGTGGTATCGTCACCGTCAACAAATTCAGTGGAAAAATCGGTGGGTTGATACACGCGGGTACCCTCCCGGTTAACGACAATATTTCTGGCAAAGCCTGATCTGTTGTCGGTTACTACAGCAAGCTCATTCATATCAGGATCAAGTATTCCAATAGGATGGCCGGGGAAAACAGCAGAATGGAAAAGATACCCTTGTCCATCGATTGCAATATGTTGTGCCTGGCCACTGGTGACTTCATAGTAGTCAAGCAGTTCACCATTGGTATGATCAATTTTGAGGATATAGGCACTTACTTCACCTACCCAGTCACCGGCAGCATTGCGGTACCGGTGTGAAGAAATCACGATATCACCGTTCTCATCAGCAGCCAGACCGGTTATGGGGGCAAAGTAGAAAGTTGAATCTCCGGCAGCTACACTGTGAACGTAAGGTACGTCCTCGCAAGGCTGGCCTTCCGTATCGTAGCAGTAAACGAAGTTTCTTGGCCCGTCATCGGTTGCACTTGAGTAATACGGAGCTGTCCAGAGATTTCCGGCAGCATCAAATGCCGCTCCGTGTGAGTTGTCGATGGAAGTATCAGGCGGGATTACCGTTTGAAACTCCCAGTCGGAACTCTGAGCTATTGCGTACACTGGCAAAAGCATAGCAATTGCCAGTATTTGTAACACCTTTTTCATAGTTGTCTCCTGTTATTTGTTTGTGATGTTATTTGCAGGCTTAATGCCAACACTCAACTATTGCTTCGCAGGCAATATATATTCTGATAATATACTGATTATTCAAACTTGGCAACAACAAACATTACATATGTAAAAAAATATCAAAAGGTACCATAAATCTGCGCCATTTCCTGCTCCATTTCGAGGATAATTATTTCTGTCATCTCTGAGCTCACGATATTGACGAGCAGTTGGGTCGGATCAATCGAAGAGACGGCAAAATCTCTGGCACCAGCCGGCACAATTCCCGGATACAGCTCTTCAAGCTGATTGTTCCTGTAAACCAGGACAGATTCTTCGGTATCAGTGGCAAGCACCATGTCACCATCAACGGTGAATACCATGTCTCTGATCAGATATTCCGGGCCCGGGAGTTGTAGATACAATTCTTCGTTTCCGAGCGTATTATCAGCCAAAATTTCAAAGCGGTAAATGTTTGAAGATTCAACGTCATCCGTTTCGCGTATAGCAGCTGCATAAAGATAGCCGTCGTGCACCCTGATTGCATTGATGTCACCTTCAAACCGGAAGCGCTCTACGCTGGCAGGTATATCATCGGGGTCATAGGAATCCAGGTCAATTCGAACAAGATCGGCATTGGGACCGTCGCCATTTCGTCCGCCACTCCACATGAAACCATTCTGGTCAAACTCCAAATCCTGCATTCGTGTACGGTTGCCTCCCAAATCAGGTTGAGGCCCAAGAAAGATCTCCGGTACAGTTTGCCCTGGCTCTGCTTTGTAAATAATGGGAACCGTTGCTCCACGTACACTGTAAAGAGCTCCGTCGGGGCCATGCTGAACCTTGTAATAGGTCCAGTCTTCGCCATCAACAAGGTTTTCGCGCTCTCCATCCCGATCCATGCGCAACATTCCGTCAAAACGATCACTCAGGATGTTTACCGCTATGAGTTCTCCATTGAAATCGGTCGTAATACTTCGTGGCTCGTCGGCACTTTCAAATCCCGGAAATGCGGTAAATACAGATCTGAGACTATAATCTGTTTCCGAGTATTGTTCGGATCCAATCCTGACAACCCTGATCCGCCGTTCATTACCGGGATCATCGGGAGGAGTTACAAGTATTCTGTCGCTTTGTAATTCCAGGATGGTTGCCCTGCTGGTACCGAAATAGACGATGACGTCATCCGGATTGGCACCGAAATCTTCACCCATAATCACTACGGGTTCCAGGCCGTCCGGAGTGATAGATCCGATTCCGGCATAGGCCGTATTTTCGGGAAATGTTTCTGATATGACCGGGTCGGGATCCCCCTGCCATTCCGGATCAAAAATAACATTGCTGTCTTCAGTGCAGGCTTGCAGGGTAGCTGTCATCAGAAAAGCACCTGCCAACAGGCAGATTTGATTTATGGTATTTCTATTAATAAACATTCGTTTGATCCAATATTTTAGAATCCGAATTGAACGGAAAAGGTGTTTACGTTGCTGAACACGTCAAAGTTTGTGTAGGAGTAATCGATAGCAAGATTAATGGATCCGATTGGCTGCCGGATTCCAAATCCCGCTGAAATTTGCTGGGTGTCTGTCGGATATCCGTATCCGGCACGAACGGCTACCCGCTGCAAGAAGGTGTATTCCCCTCCCAGGATAAGTTGTTCATCGAAGTCCCTTGGCCGGTTGGCATCAATGCTGACGAGAAATGAGTGCATATCTCTGTCGACATCAAACAGGTCCATGACATCCATGGAAACACCGATCCGAAAGGTTAAGGGCAGCTCGCTGTCGGTTTCATTGAAAGAAACATCACTGGAAAAGTTGCGGACAGACATCCCCAGCTTCAGGCTTTCAAACCCGGTCAGATAGAGCACACCGAAATCAAAGCCGATAGTTTCTTCTCTGAAATCGTCACGAACCAGACCGCCCCCCGAGGTAAGTGAGCGGGTCGCAGATCCCAGATCCATGGCGATGTACTTAAGATTACCGCCAACGGAAAACCGGCCGGTCAGCGCCCGTGAGTAACTGAAGCCTACTGTATAGGCATGCGGCCGGAAGGTTCCCAGCCTGTAGTACCCCTTTTCACCAGGACCTACAATCGTCTCATCGATATCACCATAATCCACCATGACGAAGTTGAGTCCGAATACCCCATAGCGACCGTCGCCCGGCCGGTAAGCAACCGCACCCATGTTATAGTCGATGCCGTCAATCCAGTTCACCATACCGAACGACATATCCACATTTTGTGGCAGTCGTGATAAAGAAGCAGGATTGTAGAGCATGGAATAGGCCGAATTGGCTTCTACAGAAGTCATGGCCGTTCCCATTCCGGAAGCTCTTGCATTGGTGGATACACTCAGAAACTTCATGGTTGTCTGAGCACGCTTTTCACGCTCCTGTGCAATGGTATCACTAACCAATAGACAGCAAAGGAGCAGCAGGACGGAGGATATAAATAATTGCTTTCGTTTCACGATCAAACCTTGTTGAGTTGTTAAATGAATTTCGTGTTGTTACATGACCACTACGAGCTTGCGGGTCGTCCGCTCGCCGGTTTCCAGATTATCAAATACAACGATGTAAATACCGCTGACAACCAGCTGCCTGGATCTTGTTCTCAGATCCCAGCTGGCATCTCCGCTGCCGTCACGGTGCTCGATGGTCTGCACCAACTCTCCAAGCTCCGTGTATATACTTATATCAGCTTCGCCGGGAACATCAAAGAAGGCAACCTCATCGCGTGTGGTGAAGCGGAGATTGTCATCGTCAGTCCGCACATAGGGATTGGGTGCGATGGCAATTTGCGACATGGCTTCACCAGCCTGACGCTGAAGTCGTGCCGGGTCAAACGTCTGTGTGTAGT
Organism: Natronogracilivirga saccharolytica; assembly: GCF_017921895.1. Lineage (NCBI taxonomy): Bacteria > Pseudomonadati > Balneolota > Balneolia > Balneolales > Cyclonatronaceae > Natronogracilivirga > Natronogracilivirga saccharolytica. The sequence goes on along the minus strand of NZ_JAFIDN010000009.1, from coordinate 59,512 downwards.
ACCTGCTGCTTCTCAGCGCTCCTGCCGGTGTACCCGTTGCAGGATCTCCGGTTTGATCCGGCCCCACTGCAGAGATGTAGTAGTAATAATCCCTTCCTCGAATAGCCGTTTCATCCACAAAAGATCGTTCCGAGGCATCGGCAACATGAACCAGGTGCGCTGTACTGTCATAGCGTTGCTGTGCACGGTAGATTTCAAAAGCTTCAAGCTGCCCCTGATCCCCATCATACTGCCAATCCAGGAAAATTCCATCACCTCCGGAGTTAACCTGAAAAATACTCGGTGGTTCCGGCGGCTGCGGAATGGCAAAGTCGTTGTTATAGTTCAGAATAGCCCGCTCGAATGTCTGCAGAAGGGAATCCCGCCCAGTCATTACCCACTCGTTTTTGGCTCTATCATCAATGATCCCCGTGGAGCCATCTATCCTTGGCCCCTGGGCATCAGATGTCCTGTCCTCAACATAAGCCTTGTACTTTTCTCCTATTTCGCGGGCCATTTCCACACTCAAGCCGGATACCCCTTCCACCCAGACAATGCGCACCGACTCTCCGGGTGCCAGTGTATAAGGTCCGTATGCTTTCATGGCAGACATGCCTCCGGACGTACCCAGCCTCGGATCACTTTCCTGATCCGCAAAATCAATAAACTCCGAAGCGCTATGCACCTGATAAGCGTGGCGTGACATTACCCCTCTGTTCATGATATTGTACTCACGCTGCATTCTTGCGCGATTGAACGGATCATTTGAAGACTTCAGATCGTCATCAGAGTTGATGTGGCCAAGCGTATACGGCTGATTCATGTCGTTGGAGGGATCACCCGGTCCGGCATCAGCATGGATAGTGGCATGACCGACAAAATGATGCGCCAGCAGATGCCCCAGTGTATCAGCAAGGCTCATAAACTGGGTGACCGGATCAATTTGCGGTGCTCCAATATTGTTGTAGTCAATTCTGCGTTCCGGCTCGTATCCATGCCAGGCATAGGAGGCGCGCATGGGCGGGCCACCGTCTGAAAACGGTTCGCCACGCTCCTGACCCCGCAGGCCATCACCCCACCTGTCATTCATGGTATTTCGGCCCCATCCGGTGTGGTTTGCCACGAGGTACCGCGACTTTCTGACCGGTGAATAGCGAAATTGAAAGTAGAAAAGCAGGTCTTCCAGTGTCTGTTCAGGAATATCGTTGTACTGGCCTGTTTCATTAGTTATGGTATAATCCATGATATGGTAGTTATCATGGTGCTCCTGACTGAACTGATGGATTTCCCTGGTGAAAGTCACACCCATGGAAGTCCGGACTGTATTCCGCAGCATTCTGTCAGAGGGCAAATCGGGATCGATTTCATCGGGTATCACCTGTTCAAAGAAGGTAGGAACACCATCGACAAACACTTCCGGTGCATCAAAGCGGGAATAGAGGGTAAACTCCTGTGGAAAAAAATGATCCGCTCCCAGTACTCTCGGTCCTGTGTGAATTACCTTGTAGTCGAACGGTGCATTGACCCCATCATCAAAGCCGCGTGAACCGATCCAAAAGGCTTTGGTTGCCTGGGCGTCCTGGAATTCAAAAATGGCAGGCCAGCGCAAACCGTATTGCTGAGAGGTTACCAGCCCGTGCTCCCGTTCATTGCCGATTTCTGAATACCAGTTATGAAGAGATCCTACATTCAGCCAGGTGGCATCCTGGGCAGAAGTCTGACCGCTGAGCAGCCAGAAAAAGGCCACCCAGACACATAATGCGGTCTTGCATATTGAGATGAAATGATTTCTCATAGATACGTTCTCTGATTACAATAATGATTAAGTCTATTTGGATTAAAACCGTACCCGGATTCCCCAGAATACATTTCTCGGGTTCAGGAAGGTGAAGAAAGTATGGTTGGGCATTTCGATGTAAGCCTTGTCATCAAGAACCTGATCTACATGGTTCTGATCCGCCTCGATGAACACTCCGTCCCGGTACTGATAGTACTGCTCATCACGAGTATCAAAATAGAGTGCACGCTCATTCGGACGCTCGACATTATCAAGATTGACGATCGGCTCGATAGGCACAAATTCGACACCGGATTCCCGGTAGTCACCGGGCCGGTCACTGCCGGGAACCGCTGCATAGTCGAGCTCGTCAAGAACCTCCCGGGGCAGATGCAGCGATCTCATGTACCGGTTGTAATCTTCACCATCCGAATAACCGTAGCTGGCCCACTGAGACATGCGGCGTGTATTAAATACGTTGTTCATATCCATGAACAACTGAATGCGGGTTCCGGTCACCTCAAATTCGCGGCTTACACGCATATTAAGATTGTAGTAGTCACGCCACTGCACATTGTTCACAATTCCGCGGGGAGCGGCACCGCCACCGGCCCAGGTGAAGTACCTGCCGGCCTGCCAGGAACCCAGAAAGTTCACCCGCCAGTTTTCGAGTGGATTTAATACACCCCAGTCCGGCCCGAAACCTGCCGGTGTGAAGAAGTCCAGACTGAATCTTGCATAAGGACGTGCTACCGGACGCAGCTGATCATTGGCGGTTGTTGTCCGTTCGTATTGTCGTTGTTGTGCCGGGTTTTCATACTGAGTAGCAAAATCAAACCGTCCTGTTGATGTTACCGTATAGGTATAGTTTACAAATCCCCGGAAAAACCGGCCTCCACGGCGTTCCAGTGTGGCTTCAATCCCCCGGTGATCACGATAACGGTTGGGCTGACTGATGGTATAAGAAACCTGGCGGTCGGAGCTAAGATAACTTACCAGTTCGGCATGATTGGAGATATCCGAATAGAAACCGGCTACACGTATCAAATAGTTCTGGAAGATGTTGTGCTCATACCCCAGCTCATAGGATACGGTTTGCGGAAGCGGCATATTCGGATTAGCGATACGTGCCACCCGGTCATTCAGCATGCTTTCCCTGACCATGTACAGGTTTTCGGGAGTCGGCATGGAACGGAAGTGACCGTAGTTAAAATAGAGCTTGCTCTCCACTGTAATTGGAAACGATACCCCGATTCTCGGACTTAGATAAAATTGATGATCCGTGTCGCTAGTCTGGAGCAATTCCTCCAGATTATCAATATTGCCACTTCCCAGTGCCGGATTGAAAGGATCGAATTCAAACCAATCTGTATTGGCATAGGAGTAATCAAGGCGCAGACCAAGATTGGCAACCATACCCTCAAACTCAAGACGGGTTTGGGCATATGCGCCACCCCTAAGCGGTTTTCTGTCCCAACGCGATACCGTGTTCTGGCTTGGAAGGAATTCGTCAAACCGGGCATAGTTCACTTTGCTGTGTGTGCGGACAAACTCCAGGCCTGACTTCACCTGCAGGTAGCGGTTCAGCTGACTGGTAATGTCGAAATCGACCGTCAAATAACTGACTTCACTGCTGTCGCGGGAGTTGCTCATGCCAACGCCCATCCGCATACCGTCACCGATACCGTCGGACGGTTCCGGCATGAAACCAAACGGAGCTTCGTTGGCTTCATATCCGTTGCCAAAGACCCGCAATGTCTCATCACTCCGGAGAGGCGAAGGATTGGTGTCATAGCTTGAGTGAAAGTTGCTGACCTGCAGTTCATAAAACGTATCCGAACTGATCGAGTGGGTAAATTTGGCACCAAGGACAAACCGATCCACGCTTGTGGGTGCAAAATAATCGGAAGAAAAGACCACTCCGTCCTGATAGGAATGCATACTGGGTGCGGCAGCAATATCACTGGCACCACGGAAAATACCCGGATTACCTGAATTATTATCGTTGGTACCGGTTTGTGTTCCAAACAAGGTTTCAATACTCAGCTTCATACCCCTTCCCGGCAGCAAATCAGAAGTAAGCTTGATATGCGTACTGTGATCTTCATAACGATCCCTGGAAAGAGCATACAGATACATTTCCTGGGTTCGGCGGTGAGATGCCCAGAAACGAAGATTTCCAAGTGAGTTACCTATGATGGGCATGGGGCCTCCAAAACCAATATCCAAATCGTAATCCGGATCGGTAATAGCAAAATCCTTGCGCTTTTGCCACAGGAATACCTGCTGGGCAGCAGCGGGAGAAAGGCCGTAGTATGGACTTTCCGGATCCATGTTATTTTCGGATACAGATATCCATCCTTCAAACTCTGGATATTGGCGCTGTGTATAGCGGTCCCAGGCACCATTCTGGGTACCGGTCCAGGCGACCTCATCATCAAGAAAAGGACGCATGAAGTACGAATTCGGGTCATTCGGGGAAATGCCGTAATTTTTCTTGCCCGGCGGGCGATACCGGAAGATAACATCCGCATTGTATCTGTCACGGCTTCCTTCCCTGGTCACAATATTTACTATACCGGACTGTACGTTTCCATGTTCGGCGTTAAATCCGCCGGTCTGGACCTGTACTTCGGATATAGATGTCAGGCTGACCGCCTGGTAGGGTGTGTTGTCCCGCTCGTCACGCAGACTTACCCCGCTCAGTGTCCACTGGCTGTACTCTTCCCCAAGACCGCGGATGGATCCGCCCTGAATACCGGCCTGAAGATTAACCACGCTTTGAATGTTGGTTACCGGCATACTTTCGATCTGTTCGGAGCTGATATTTGCCCGGCTTGAAGAAACATCCCGCTCAACCACAGGCCTTTCGGCAATCAGCACAACTTCATCCCCGACAAACTCCTGCTCACGAAGCTGGAAGTCAACAATAGTGGTCTGATCGATGTTTACCCGGACGTCTTCCATGACTACCGTGGCAAAGCCGACGGCACTGGCACGAAGCGTATAGGTTCCGGGTGGAACATTTACAATGGAATAGTATCCGTCCAGATTGGTTGCTGCACCGATTTGCAGTCCGTCAATGATGACGTTTACACCCGGAAGGGTTTCGTCTGTCCCGGCGACGGTCACATCGCCTGATATCCGGCCGGTTTGCGCAATGACACTGCTGCTTAAAAAAAGCAGCGCAAAAAATAACCCCGTAAAACGCCTGGAAGCGATTCGAGAGAAGGTTGGTGTATTCTTTCCTGACATAATTATCGCGTTGTAGACATGTTGTTTATTTACGTAAAAAAAATTAAAGCCCTGCTTTGCAGGTAGGCACGTCAGTCTTTTCCGGCAGTAGAATCATACATACAATGCCTTGAGGCTGGTTTCTGTACTAATTAGGGAGGTGTGGCTGCTGTGCTTGATCATAATGTCCCTGGATCACTGATCTTTCAATGATCAAATATTCTCAATTTCCTGTAGTTTGTCAAGAAAAATTTTAAACAATTATTAACATCCTGCCGGATATCAAAACACCCTGAAAAGATAATGTATTCTGATGTAAACAACCGTGAGGGTTTCCGGGTAAGTATTCGGGAAATGATCCCTGAATCCGGACAGAAGACAAGAAGCTGCCACCCAACAAAAAATCATGAAATATTAATTATTTCTCATTATTATGGAATACACAAGTCAGGGACATACAATTTTAAGGATGCAATGGGGTAACGTCACCAATTAAAGCACGCCAATATTTCACCGGATTGACGTAATTACTTCAAAAGCGCCCTTCCACACCGTATTCCCTGATCATTCATCCCTCCATCAAAAATCGAAATGTGTAAAATTCTTATGAACAACGGAATACAAAACTACCTGCTGCCGGTTCCGGTAGCGCTTTTCTTTGTTTTACTGCTGGGCTTCCAGAACATGCAAGCGCAACCGTTTTCTCCCGGCACTCCCGAAATACTCATTGAAAGCGAATCCCGCTACTTTATGAGTCCGAAATGGTCGCCGGACGGCTCCAGAATTGCCTTTACATCCGCAGAGTACCGCGGTCTGTGGACGGCATCGGCCGACGGCAGCGAAATCGAGCAGCTGAGCCAGGACGAGTCTGCCGGCTACGGTTTCAGCTGGTCTTCTGACGGCTCATCTATCCTCAGCCGCACGGCAAGTTATGAAGACCGTCACCGCCTGCATGCCGTCAAGCGCTTTGATGTTGAAACCAAAACCGAACACGTGATCAGGGACTACTCCCGGGAACGCACCGGAGTTCCACAGTGGACCGATATGGATCAGCGGATAGCCGTCCCCATGCGTGAGTCGATCGAAATGGTGGAATCGGGTATCCAACCGGCCGACAGGCAAAAGCGGCTTCTTGATGAAGCGGTTCTGGTCTCACGCGATAACCGGATTGAAAAAACACCGGTAGCTGATGAGCAACCCGAAGTCGTTGTGGAACTCGAAGACCGGAGAATTCTCAATATCACTCCCTCGCCGGACGGCAGTGTGATTGCCTTTCAGGTCATTGGGGAAGGACTGTTTCTGATCGATGCCGACGGAAGCGATCTGTGTGAACTCGGCAGAGGAGAAGATCCGGCCTGGACACCTGACGGTAAATATGTTATAGCGGTGATTACGGAAGATGACGGTCATCATATCACCGGTTCGGAAATTTATGCCATTGACATCGATACCGGTGAACGTCATCACCTCACCTCCGGCACCGATATGATTGCGCTTCATCCTTCCGTCTCACCTGACGGCACGCGAATAGCATTCACCGACAACGAATCCGGAAACATTTACGCCATGCCCATACGGTAGGCAACCCCGTGAATTACTTCAGCCTCTGTACCATGGAGTCCATATTAATGCCGGCACTCCCGGTGCACATCCTGTTGCACTGACGTAATCACATCATCACGTATTCATTCCAAAATTTCAAAAAAATGAGTCATTTTTTTACAGGGACAAACATAAAAGCAGCGGTCCTGCTGCCTGTTTTACTTGCACTGCTTATATCGACCCCGCCTGATGCCGAATCACAGGAGGTAACCGGACTCAGCGACTGGTCGATTTACATCGATCCCGGACACAGCCGGACCGAAAACATGGGACTTTTCAATTACTCCGAGGCCGAAAAGGTTCTGGAAGTATCGCTTATCCTGCGCGAGATGCTGGAGGAGCAGACCGATATTGAAGAAGTCTTTATGGCCCGCACCAACCATGAGCAGCAGGTGAGCCTTGCCGAAAGAACTAGCGATGCCAATGCCACAGGAGCAGACTTCTACTACTCCGTGCACAGTGACGCGGGGTCTCCTTCTGCCAACTCAACGCTTATGCTGTACGGGGGATGGAGAGAAAACGGGGAAACGGTCGAAAAAACTCCCAAAGGCGGAAAAGATTTCGGGGACATCATGGATGTGATTCTGACCGAATCCATGCGTATTGACCGCCGCGGAAACTATGCCGACCGGACGTTCTATCAGGGATTTCCGGAAAATCACGACAACAAATGGCCTTATCTGCATGTGAACAGGGAAACGGTTATGGCCTCGCTGCTGAGCGAAGCCGGTTTTCACACCAATCCGACCCAGCAGATGCGCAATCTCAATGAAGAGTGGCGCCGGCTTGAAGCCAAGGCTGCATTCTGGACCATCCTTGAGTATCATGACCTTGAGCGGCCGGAAGTCGGTATTGCCACCGGCTTCATTTCCGACTCCCAAAGCGGCGAAACGATCAACGGAGCTACGGTAACCATCGGCGAACACACCTATACCACCGACACGTACGAATCGCTGTTCCACCAATATTCCAATGACCCCGATGAGCTCAGCAACGGATTTTACTATATAGATGGCCTGATTCCCGGTGATACCGTTGAGGTGACTGTCGATTCGCCCAACCATTATGAAAAAACAGTTACCGCTGTTCTGGAAACGCACGATTTCACGTTTCTGGATGTCGAGCTGGAATCAAGCGAGGCTCCGCGCATTATTAACGTACATGCCTATACGCCGGTTGACGCACTGACACCTGGCGATGAGCTTGAACTCACCTTCAGCCGCATCCCCGACCCGGATTCTTTCGAGGATGCCGTGAGTTTTGATCCCGAAGCCGACTTTACGCTGGAATGGGAAGATGACTTTACTCTGATAATTACCACCGACTCACTTGATTTTGAGCAGGAATATACCCTGACGATCCGTGACATTGTGGTCGACAAATTCAACGGGAATGCCCTGGACGGGGATGGTGACGGAGAGCCGGGAGGCGACTATGTGCTGACAATCACCACTTCCGAGCCCGACACGGATCCACCGGCTTTGGTAGAATATTATCCATCTGCAGACAGTCCGGCACAGGAACAGCGTCCGGTCATCCGGATGGAATTTGACGAACCCATTGAGCTTGGCTCCGTCAGCAGGGATGCCGTCAACCTCGAAGGACCCGGAGGTACCATCAGGGGCTCAACGCAGCTCAATACGGTGAACAGGAGGAGCATCCTCCACTTTTTCCCGTCCTCTGATCTGGAGGATGGCGCCGAGTATACCGTAACCATAGCGGCCGGACTGGCCGACCGGTTCGGCAACACAACCGATGTCAAGGAGTTCCATTTTGTCGCCGAAATCCCTGAAATTGTCGATATGCAGGTTATAGATGATTTCAACGACGGAATTTCCGACTGGTGGGTTCCCCAGCAGAGCGGAAGCACAAGCGGTATCATCACCGATCTGACCGAACGGGAGCCTGAAACCCGGATTGTCAACGCTGCATCAGGAAGCAGCGGATCCATGCGGTTGAGTTACGGATGGGAGACGGATGCCTCAACACATCTGATTCGCCAGTATCTTGCTCCGGGTGCAGATCAGAACCTGCGGTTTGATGATTCCTATGTCCTTGAAGCGTATGTATTCGGTGACGGATCAGGAAACCGGTTCCGTTTCATGCTTCGTGACGGCAACAATGAGCTGGAAGGAAGCGAGTGGTATGACATCGACTGGAAAGGATGGAAACGGGTAGCCTGGGATTTGAGCAACGATCCGGTTGTGCCCTGGGTGAACGGCAATGGTCAGCTCAACGGCCAGCTCTATACCGACAGCTTCCAGCTTACCTGGGAAGAAGATGCCGCCACAACGGGTACCATCTATATAGATGATTACCGTATCGTGGAATATTACGAAAGGGAGCCCACATCGGGCAGCGATCATCTGGCTGATGTCCCCGATGAACTCAGTCTGGCCCAGAACTACCCGAACCCCTTCAATCCGACAACCGTTATCCGGTACGATTTGCCGAGTGCAAAGGATGTCACACTGGAGGTGTTCGACATGCTTGGCCGCAGAGTAACCGTGCTTGTTGACCAGCATATGGAGGCCGGTCAGCACGAAACGGAATGGGATGCCACTCAGGTATCCAGCGGCGTATATATTTACAAGCTGCAGGCCGGCAGTCAGACACTGACCAGGAAAATGACCCTGGTCAAGTAAGCAGCCGGCATCCGCATTTTTTTTCGTTAGTTATTACATTGTAGTATTACGAACCGGATCGAATAAAAGAATCGGGACCGTCCGGCGGGTATGATTTCCGAACCCGTGCTGACTGTTCCGGTTCTTTTTTGTGTCCGGCCTGTTATCTTGCAGCCAGACATTACAAATGATTTTAAGAGAACGATAAACTTCTAAAAACCTCAGGGACATGTCACAGGAAAAAAGACACATTGAAAAAGATCACAGCAAAAAAAAGAAGCTTTCCGGGAAGGATAGCAACCCGGATCATAGTAATGACACTCACTCAGGCAGCCTGACAACGGGATGCAACCGGCGCGATTTTGTCAAAAAACTGGCCCTTGGGGGTGCCGGACTGGGCCTGTTCACTCAGACCGGTATCGAAAAATCCTGGGCTGTTCAGCCCAAACGAAGCGGCAATTTCCGTTTTGTCCATCTGACCGACTCCCACGTCCGCCGCGGGCGCAAAGGCGATGAAGGATATATGCGCTGTGTGGAGCATGTGAAGGCGCTCAGTCCCAAACCGGACTTCGCACTGATGGGCGGAGACGGTCCGTTTGACGGTCTCTATACCGAAAAAGACGAATTTGACGATCAGATAGACCTCTATAAATCCATCTCCGATGATCTTGGCATGCCATGGTATCACTGCATGGGCAACCACGATGTACTTGGATGGAATTCGCGAAGAAAAGTCCCCGTAGATGATCCGGATATTGGCAAAACCATGATCATGAACAAGCTTGGCATGGACAAAAGCTACTTCAGCTTCAATAAGTTTGGCTGGCATTTTGTTGTTCTTGACTGTATTCATGAAGTTGATGCCGATCACGGCCCTTCCTACATCGCCAAAATCGGTGAGGAACAGCTCGACTGGCTCCGTTTTGATCTTGCCGCGCACGCGAATATGCCGGTTGTTGCCATCACGCATATCGCCGCATTTTCTCATCTGGGTCAGATCAATCAGGATCCCGACATGCCCTCCATGCACGGACGTGTCATCCAGAATACCCGGGATCTGCGCTGGGTGCTTGAGCGTCACGGAAATGTCAGGGCATTACTGCAGGGACACACCCACATCAACGAAGACTTCAAGTATAACGACATCTGGTACGTCACCAGTCAGTCCGTCAGCGCTGCCTGGTGGGGCGGAAACTGGATCGGTTTCAAGCCGGGATACAACGTGTTCGATGTCAACGAGGACAAACTGACCTGGCATCGCCGCACATTTGAGTGGGAACACCATCTTGAGGAAGAAGATGACCTCGAGCGCGAGCGTATTGCCGAACAGGAGGCCTTTGAAGAAGAGCAGGAATATCTGAGGCGCAAGGAGCTGGCCAAAGCTGCAGAAAAAAGTGAATAACAAGACATGCAACATGAGAATTTGATTAAAATGAATCCTTCAGATATTGAATCATTGCCTGAAAATGCCGGATCCGTTGCCGGCCGGAACCGTGCATCGTTCAAACGGACATCAAATCCGGTTATGCATTGCCTCAAGGGGTTTCTTGCATTGCTGATGCTGGGATTAACCTGTCAGCTGCCGGCTTCCGCTACAGCAGGTTCTTCGGTTTCAGCAGACATCTCCCCCTTCCCCATCCATGGTGTTGTGGAAGGATTTTACGGCAGCCACTGGACCCCGGAGGAACGCCTTGACGTCATCCGCTTCATGGGCGAGGTCGGCCTCCAGTCCTACTTCTATGCCCCGAAGGATGATCCCTACCACCGCTCACGCTGGCGCGAGCCTTATGCCGGGGAGCAGCTTGAGATTTTCGAAGAACTCCTGGTGAAGGCCGAAAAAAACGATGTGATCATTTATTATGCCATCAGCCCGGGTCTTGACATGGTCTACTCCAGCGAGGATGACTATCAGGCGCTGCTGGACAAAATGGAGGCCATGATCGATCTTGGCATTACCCACGTGGCTTTGTTCCTGGATGATGTTCCGGAGACATTGAATCACGAAGAGGACATGGAAGAGTTCGATAATCTGGGGGAAGCCCATGTCCATGTGATCAACCGTTTGTACGAAGACCTCAAGGAACGCGGAACCGAGCTTGTGGTCTGCCCGACCACCTACACCGATGCCTGGGGTAACCGGGAATATGTCTATACACTTGGCGAAGGGGTGCCGGAGGAGGTTCCTCTTTTCTGGACAGGCACGGACGTTGCCATTTCTCACATCACGGCGGAAGAGGCCCGGAACTGGGGCGAAAAGATGCAGCGCAAGCCGCTGATCTGGGACAACTTTCCGGTCAATGACTTCGACTCCTGGCGCGTTTTTCTCGGTCCGCTTGAAGGACGTGACCCCGATCTGGCGAAGACCACCACCGGAATTGTCTCCAATCCCATGAACCAGCCCTATGCTTCCATGATCCCGATGGCGACTGTGGCCTACTACGCACTGGATCCGTACAACTATGAGCCTGAGCCGGCTCTTGACAGGGCGCTGAACGAACTGTTCCCGGATGACGCAATTCCGCACATCCGTGAGCTGATTGCCCTTTACAGAGAGCACGGATGGGATGACAATGTTTTCACACCGATCTACACCCCCGGCAAACCCTTTCACGTGGCAACCATTGCCGAAGGTCTTGGCCGGTTCCAGGGTGCCATCGAATCGCTCATTTCGCTGGGTTATGAACCGTTCGATGACGATAATGAGACAAACGGGGACTCCCCGGACAATGACGGCTCATCAGAATATGACGAAGATACCGCCACCGGATCCGCAGATGATGACCGGCAAACCCGGCGTGTCCGGGGACTGGTCTCCGAACTGATTCCGTTTCTGGAAGACACCCGCGATGATTTTGAAGCGATGGTAGCCGATCCGGCTTATTATGTCGACCGCCGCGGCAAGCTGCAATACCGGGTCGGCCGTCAGACCCTTACCGCCCGGGAAGCGCCATTCGATGTGGACATGTCCGGCGATCTCAGCGAGTGGGAATACGAAGGATTCTACTCCATCCCGGTGGCCGGCAACACGACCGGACGACCGCCTGAAACCGCTGTCGTCCATGACGATACTCATCTCTATTTCGGGATGCGGTTTTACCGGGAAGGCCGGCTTGCACCCGGGGAACCGTTTTTTCAGGGTGATCATATCATGCTGATTGTGGACACGGATCCCGATGATCCGGTGACCTGGATCAAACCACAGGATCCGGTCATTGTAATGAGACCGGAGCCCGACACTGATGATGAAGATGGCAACGATAACGATGCTGATGATTCCGGAAATAACAATGAGGAGGAGGTCACCTCTGATGTGGCAGCAGGTGCATCCGCTCAGCGGCTTGCCGACGAAGAAATCGAATGGCAGGAGCCCGGTTATAAAGTCCGCGTGATGGACCTGACGCCTTTTACACAACGGGGTATTTCGGACATTCACCTGTACACGCTGACCGGTTTCTTCTATCATCAGGTTACCAACCCTTTCCGCAGCCTGACCAAAACGTTCGCCGAGGAGGTTTCATTCGGATGGAAGGAGACGGATTACGGCTACAGTGCCGTGATTGCGGTACCGCATGGCGGCAAATCCGAAATGAGAGCCACCATTGCCGGACTGATGACATCCGAAACGGACGACGGACGGGATTCGCACCGGTTTCTCTTATCCGCACGCCCCTACCTTGGAAATACCTACACTTTTCCGCTTATCCGTCTGACGGGCATGGAGAAGTAATATGTTAATGTTTCACACTTATAATATTATCTGTTATGACAAAAAATGACTCTCTGGAGGCGCTCCGTGCCGGGAAGCGGCTGGTCTCGCTGGATGTATTCCGCGGTGCGACCATTGCCTCCATGATTCTGGTCAACAACCCCGGCACCTGGGGTGCCATCTATCCGCCGCTGCGTCACGCCGAGTGGCATGGCTGGACGGTCACTGATCTAATTTTTCCGTTCTTCCTCTTCATTGTCGGTGTATCGGTCGTGCTTGCCTTTACCAAAGCGCTGGCTAAAGGTGCAGAGGACAATGTACTTGTGCGCAAAACCTTTACCCGGTCGCTCATCATCTTTGGCCTGGGCCTTCTGATGGCCGGATATCCCTACTTCACTTTTGATCCTTCCTTCGGGATACATCAGAACCTGTCTGAAATCAGGATCATGGGTGTTCTTCAGCGCATTGCCATATGCTATCTGGTGGCATCGGTAATGTTCATCTACCTGAAGCCGCGTACCATTGTCTACAGCATTGCCGGTATTCTGGTCGGATACTGGGCATTGATGATGCTGGTTCCGGTGCCGGGACACGGTGCGGGCATGATTGACGAGCCGCATACCAACCTGGCTGCCTACATCGACCAGCTGATTTTTGCGGATGTGCACCTGTATCGCAACGGGCCCTACGATCCCGAAGGACTATTCAGCACCATTCCGGCAATTGGTACTACCCTTCTGGGTGTGATGACAGGTATCATTCTGATGTCGGACCGTGACCCGATTGAAAAGACGGCCCGGTTCCTTCTCTGGGGCTTCTTTTTTGCCGCTATCGGTTATGTGTGGGACTGGTTTTTCCCGATCAACAAACCGATCTGGACCAGCTCGTACGCTATATTCACGGCCGGTGTTGGTATGCAGCTGTTCGGCATCTGCTACTGGCTGATTGACGTCAAAGGATACCAGCGCCTGACCCGTCCCTTCGTTGTGTATGGTGTCAATGCGCTTACCGTCTTCTTTATGAGCGGTATTGTGGCCCGCACTCTCAACCTGATACAGATTCCGGTTGCCGGTGAATACATCAGCCTGCAGCGGGTTATTTTCTCCAATGTATTTCTGCCGTTTGCCTCGGAGATCAACGCTTCACTGATGTACGCGATCACATGGATTGTTATCTGGTACTTCATCCTGAGCTACATGTATCGCAAAAACATCATCGTCAAGGTGTGATGAGCTCCTTGATGTCATTGTGAGTTGCGCCGGGATGTAATGGTGATGAACAGAATGATATAATGATGCGTACTTGGCGATCCGCCATTCATTAATGAGCAGCCACTAAACAAAAATGCCCGGCCTCCTGATGGAAGCCGGGCATTTTTTTATGGTAATGATCGTTTGCGTTTCTTCGGACTCACCGGCTGACTACCGGGTCTTCCGAAAAACCGAAGCATCCATTATTTGATCAGGGTCATCTGACGGGTCTTAACAAATTCACCGGCAGTGACTCTGTACAGGTAGATACCGCTGGCCAGTCTGGTGGCATCAAATTCAACGGTATGAACTCCTGCCTCGCGCTGCTCATTGACCAGTGTCGCAACCCGCTCTCCGGTGACTGAATAAACATCAAGGCGCACATCCATGGTTTCGGGGATAGTGAACTCGATATTTGTCGTCGGGTTGAACGGATTGGGGTAGTTCTGGTTCAGAGCGAAATCGTAGGCACGGTCCACTTCGGAGTCTGTCGGCACCATCCGGGTGATATCCAGTGCAAACGGCTCTTCGGCTCTTTCCGTCCAGTCAGCAAGTTCCGCTGTAACGGTCCAGCTTCCGCTGAATGTTTCGCCGCCATCCACTCCGAGATCTTCCAGAGCGCCATCCACCTGTCCGGCGGTAAGCGTGAGTGAATTTGCTTCGCCGCCACGATCGGCAGGCAGGCTCAGCTCAGGATCGTCGAAGTCGCTACCGGCAATATCGAGATGCCAGGTGAAGTCCATGCTGCGGAATGAATCCCATGCCTCAAAGTCTTCATCCACAACTACTTCGCCTGTGAAGGTGTAGGAGTTGACCATGACATCATCCAGGTAGAAGGAACCTTCAACGTCTCCTTCCTGGCTGAACCGAACATAGTACTCGCCTTCGCGCTCAATGGCGATCTGATGGAAGGACCAGTCCACGTTGATGTCACCGGTGCCACCGTCTTCGGCCTCAAGCGTTTTGAGCTCTTCCCACTCATGTCCGTCATCGGATATCTCGATTACCATATCGAGTACCGTGGCGTTGCTGAATGTGGAAGCCCAGAAGCTGAGCGTATCGGGGTTCTCCAGAAGCGGTGTCTGCAGCCATGCGTCCACGTCATTTTCTGTGCCGATGTAGCGTCCGTCGCCGCTTTCACCGTCTCCGATATGGGCAAACTGGTCATCGAGCAGTTCACCGTTGTAGCGGGACCATGCAATTGTTGACTGCGGGAACTCCCAGCTTATTTCGATGTCACCGTCAATGTCTTCGAGATTGATTCCGGTGCCATCTTCCGGCTCGAGCAATGCAAAAGCGCGGATATCGGGCTCGGGAACCAGAATGATATCGCCTTCAAATGCACCCATGTAGGGATTGGCTTCATCACGCGGGTTGCCGTCAAAGTCGGTCGTCACATCCTCTATGGGAGTACCGGCCAGATTGACATCGCCAACCGATTCACCGGCGAGGCGCCAGTTGTCGATATCCTCAAATTCAACCACGACACTTGCCGAGCGCTGGTCATTGCCCGTTTCCATAGCCCAGTCAGCGAGCGTCTCAAACCGTTCTTCACCGAGTTGCGCAACATGGGCGTCTTCATCAGCAACAACAAGATTGTTGTAGTTGGATGAGAACTGTCCGGCGCCTGCAAGCCACTCAATGGCAAGTGCCCGGTCGTTTTCTATCTCGTTGTGCACGATGTTGTTGCGGAAGTCATAGCTTTCACCGGAAGCTTCAATTCCGGCATCAAAGCCTACAGCTGCCGAGATATTTACATCCGGGTTTCCGGTAAACCGGAACGTGTTATGGTATACATTCATATCGGCAACACTTCCGGCGTTGTTTATGACGATACCATAGAAGTTATTGTCCTGCAGATCACCTTCATTGACGAGCTCGCCGCCGAACAGGTTATTGGCGACAGTAATGGTACCAGAATTGAAGTTGGTCACAATAGAACCGGCATAAGCGGTAGTATCTGACGCATTTACCGCAAGGCGTGCGATGTTGTTCTCACGAACCACCGTTTCACCGTCCATCAATACCATGTAAATCCCGGTGTTATAAGCGCGATCTTCAGCCACATTGTGCAATTCGATGTGGTTGCCCACATATTCGTTGTCAATGTTGTAGAATGTGGTAATCGCCCGGGCGCTGGCATAGATTTCGTTGTGATATACCAGACCATGGTTAAGGTTGTCAGCACTTCCCAGAAGCTGCACACCCTCGGCAAACGGATAGTCAGGGCTGCCGAACAGGTTATTGCGAACCAATAGATCGGTCGGTACAGCAGAGTCAGCGTCATTTCGCCGTGACCGGATACCGGTATGAACGTCACCTGTGGCGGATTCGAAAATCACATTTTCAATAGTTACTTCAGGTGAACCGCCCAGCACCGAAATCATGCGTTCTGTTACTCCGTCCTGTTCAAGTATGGTCAGGTTGCGGTTGTTCGCATTGTCATTGTTCCCGTTATTATTATTGTCATTGTTGTTGACATCATTGTTCCCGGAACCGTCAATGGTAACATATCCGGTATTGAACAGAGTGATTCCGGCACCTCCGCCTTCCACACCAACGGTGTCGGCAACGGTAATCGTGGGGTACGCACCCGGAGCCGGGGTTATCAGCAGCGGGCTGTTTTCTGTCACGTCGGCATCAACCAGAGCGAGTTCGTTATAGGACTCATCCAGGTCATCGGTGATATAGAATGTCACCGGACCGTTTGTCCCCACAGCATTGAGCGTATCGAAAGCTTCCTGAAGCGACTCAAATCCACGGGGCTCATCACCCTGCGGGATATGGTAGCTGCCGAGCAGTTCATCGGTTAAAATATCATCGGCGTCAAATGTGAAGTTGAACAGGCCGCTGTTGGTGACCAGGAAGGTCAGGGTCGAGGTCGCCGGATCAAAACCAACGTCAGCAACACGGAAGTCATTGGGATTGACGGTCAGGTCTTCCGTTACGGCAACAACAAGCGGAGCATTCAGGTCGGAAATATCGATCACTGAGAAGACATTATCTTCCGGAGCACGGATACCGGTGACCAGAAATTGTTCATCACCGTTTTCTATTAGTTCAAGCTCGCCGTTTCCTTCAGCAATAACATCATCACCGATTTCTGCGAGTACGTTGCCATCGCGGTCCATCTTGACGATGGGAGCGTCACGTCCGTTGATCCAGATGGCATCTTCGCCGGGGGCATCAATAACGGATGCATTGGCATTATCCTCGTAGGGCATTGTGATGACTTCCGGGTCATCAAGCTCGCCTTCATCTGCATTCCATGTAAATTCGGCAAGCTGGTCGGAAAATGTTCCGGAGGCATAGACTCTTACATCATCGCCCGTTCCGATAACACCAAAACCGTCGCCGACTCTGTCTCCGATCGGATTGCCATCAAATACCATGGCAGGTTCGGCTTCTTCATCTTCCCATCTGTAAATCCGGTATTCCGGACCATTCAGGGAAAAGTTGCCGACGAAAATCTGTCCGTCATCGGAAACATCTATGCGGTTAATGGCAAACATGCCTCCTTCTACTCCGGTCAGATCCAGTTCTCCGACCTCGGATCCGTCCTCAGAGTCCAGAACCACAATCTGGTCACCGTCGGCCCGGGTGGCTACCAGAACGTGTCCGGTTTCGGGGTTAACTGCGATACCCCGGGTTTCATTTGCGGAATCTGACAACCAGTCTACCTCTTCTTCAATAGTTTGCCAGTTGGGCCCGTCCAGCACAGACTGGGCACCCGCCCTGTTCAGTCCCGCAATGGACAACAGTCCAAAAACGATACCAAATAACAAGAGCTTCTGTATTATTCGATTCATAGCTTCTCCTTTTCAGTCATTATTTGTTGATTAGAAATAATTAGCGACACATTACAAGGTATCCAACGGTAATATCCACCGGCATGATTGAGAAGAAAATCCCTGTAAGTACGTCCCTGTATTGTTGCGTTAGACGCTATAATTTGCATGTCAGCATGAAGCGCTTCCAGGTACAAGCATGTTTGTTATTGAAAGTGCAAAAAAAACGTACTTAATTCTGACTGCATATGCAATAAAGACCTGTTTTGTTTACTACTGTTTACTGTCTTTTGCAAGTGTTTACAGTATACTGCACCCGCAGACTCATCTAATCTGAACAACGAGAGTTTGCTCCATTTTTTGAATTGTCTGTATAAAAACAACAAGCCCGACCTCCATTCGGAAGCCGGGCTTGTTGTTACATGCTTATTTTTTCAGAGATCAGGTCTTATGCGGCAATCTGCACCAATTAAGACCGACTCATCTACAGCGTGGAGTTATTATTTGATCAGAGTCATCTGACGGGTTTGTACAAAATCTCCGGCAGTAACTCTATAGAGATAGATACCGCTTGCCAGTCTGGTGGCATCAAATTCAACGGTATGGACACCAGCCTGTCGCTGCTCGTTAACGAGTGTAGCTACACGTTGACCGGTTACCGAATACACATCCAGCTTTACGTCCATGGTGGAAGGCAGTGTAAACTCGATTCGTGTTGTTGGATTGAACGGGTTAGGATAGTTTTGGCGAACATTGAATTCGTAAGCCAGATCCACTTCCGTTCCGGTTGGAACGCGTCGTGTCAGACTGATGCCAAACGGCTGTTCAGCAAACTCAACCCAATCGGCAATCTCTGCTGTTACTGTCCAGCTTCCGGTGAAAGTTGCGCCCGGATCAACATCAATGTTTTCCAGTGCGGCATCAACTTGTCCCGGTGTCAGTGTCAACGAAGTTGCTTCACCACTTCGATCTGATGCCAGGCTCAGAGCAGGGCTGCTGAAGTCACTTCCGGCTACATCAAGATGCCAGGTATACTGGATACTGCGGAAAGACTCCCACACTTCGAAGTCTTCATCGATAACGATTTCACCGGTAAACGTATAGGAATTAACGGTTACATCGTCAAGGTAGAATGATCCGGCCACATTGCCGGTCTGGCTGAACCGAATATAGAATTCACCTTCGCGCTCGACAGGAACCTGATGATAGGACCAGTCAACGTTGATGTCACCGGTTCCGCCATCTTCAGCTACCAGCGTTTCCAGTTCTTCCCAATCCTGGCCGTCTTCAGAAATCTCGATTACCATATCCAGGACTGTTGCGTTGCTGAATGTGGAAGCCCAGAAGCTCAATGTATCCGGATTCTGGAGAAGCGGGGTTTGCAGCCAGGCATCCACGTCGTTTTGGGTGCCGATGTAACGGCCGTCACCGCTTTCACCTTCACCGACATGGGCAAACTGATCGTCGAGAAGTTGACCGTTATACCGCGCCCATGCTACAGTTGACTGCGGGAACTCCCAGCTGATCTCTACATTTTCTTCCAGTTCGCCAAGATCAACATCAGCACCATCAGCCGGTTGAAGAAGTGCAAACGGACGGATATCAGGCTCAACTATAAGAACGGCATCACCCTCAAAAGCACCCATGTAAGGATTATCGGAATCACGCATGTTGCCTTCGAAGTCAGTATTTACTGCCGCAATCGGTGTACCGGCAAGATTCAGATCACCAATGGATTCACCGGCAAGACGCCAGTTGTCAGCGGCTTCAAACTCCACCGGAACGCTCGAAGAACGCTGATCACGCTGAGTTTCCATGACCCATTCTGATAGCGTTGCAAACGTTTCATCGCCGAGTTGCATAAGGTTCGCATCTTCATTGGCAACCACGTAGTTATTATAGTTGCTGTTGAATTGACCTGCGGAACCAAGCCAGTGAATAGCAAGTGCAGCATCATTGCCGGTCTCGTTGTGGATGATATTGTTACGGAAATCATAGCTTTCACCCGTAGCTTCCACACCTTCAAATCCAACGCCTGCGGTTCTACCCGCCTCTTCTCCATCAAGGAAACGGAACGTGTTGTGGTAGACATCCATGCTTGCAACACTACCGGCATTATTAATGGCAATGCCGTAGAAGTTGTTATCGGCTACCGGTCCTTCGTTAACAGGCATACCGCCAAACAGGTTATTGGCTATGGTCATGGTGCCCTCATTGAAGTTGGTTACAATGGAAGCCGCATACGCACTTTCATCTGTAGCATTCACCGCAAGTCGGGTGATATTATTTTCACGGACAACAGTCTCTCCTTTCATAAGAACAAAATAGATACCTGCATTCCATGACCGGTCTACACCAACATTGTGCTGTTCTATAGTGTTTCCTACAAATGTATTGTCGATGTTGTGAAATGTTGCAACACCCCGGCCGGCAGTATAAATGTTATTACCATGCACATGGACATTGATAGGACGATCAGCGGTTCCCCAGAGCGTCATGCCGTCAGCAAAAGGATTATCCTGGCTGCCGATCTGATTATTTTGAATCATCAAGTTTACAGGAACTGCAGTATCGGCATCATCACGTCGCGCACGAATACCGGTCGAACCGCCACCCTCAGCAAGCAGGACGGTGTTTTTAATTGTGACATTTTCCGATCCGGAAAGAACCGAAATCAATCGGTTGGTGACTCCCTCGGTCTCCAGAATCGTAAGGTCGCGAGACGTACCGCCGACCGTGTTGGAACCATCGATGGTAACCCAATCTGTATTAAACACGGTAATACCTGCACTACCGCCTTCCACACCAACAGTATCAGCAACCGTGATCGTCGGTGTCGCACCTGCAGCCGGCTTGATGCGCAGTGAATTACGCTCGCTAATATTTTTACTTTCCAGCACCAACTCGTTGTAAGATTCATCAAGGTCTTCAGCTATGAAGAAGGTCACCGGACCATTTGATCCTGCGGAACCCAGTGAATCAAAAGCCTGCTTTAGTGATTCGAAGCCTCTGGGAAAATCACCCT
The DNA here is from genome assembly GCF_017921895.1 of Natronogracilivirga saccharolytica. Taxonomy (NCBI): domain Bacteria; kingdom Pseudomonadati; phylum Balneolota; class Balneolia; order Balneolales; family Cyclonatronaceae; genus Natronogracilivirga; species Natronogracilivirga saccharolytica. The sequence continues at coordinate 38,527 of NZ_JAFIDN010000009.1, read as the reverse complement.
GGGGGATGTAATATTCGCCCAAAAGTTCTTCTGTCACAATTTCATCTGCATCTATCGTGAAATTAAAGAGACCGCTGTTGGTTACCAGTACGGTAAGCGTTGATGTCGGCTGATCGAATGCCACATCGGCTACACGGAAATCATTGGGATGTATGGTGAGATCCTTGGTTTCAGCGATAACATAGGGAGCATTTTCATCAGAGATATCGATAATGGAAAATACGTTGTCATCAGGTGCACGTACACCGGTCAACAGGAATGTGTTGCCATCTATTGTCATGATATCAAGCTCTCCATTTCCATTGGCAACAACACTTTCCGGAATCTGATTGAGCACATTACCGTCCATGTCGATTTTGACAATCGGAGCATCCCGTCCGTTAATCCATAGTGCTTCCTCATCGGGTGCTTTAACAATACTGGCATTGGCATTGTCTTCATTCGGCAAACTGATCAGCCTTGGCCCATCCAGCATTTCTTCAGACGGATCCCATGTAAACTCGGCAAGCTGGGTCTGAAATGTTCCGGATACGTAAACTTTGATATCATCTCCGGTACCGGTTACGCCAAATCCGTCACCTACCCGGTCGCCATAAGGATCGCCATCCCATACCATCTTGGCATCGGCATCTTCATCAGCCCACCAGTAAATACGATGTTCAGGGCCATTGAGTGAAAAATTGGTTACAAAAATCTGGCCATCATCTGTTACGGATATTCGGTTTACCGGAAAAAAACCACCGCTGACAGCACCGATTTCAAGGTTTTTGACTACAGAGCCATCCGCAGGATCCAAAACCTTCACCTCGGTTCCATCTGCGCGGGTTGCGACAATAATGTTTCCTGTCACCGGATTTGCGGCAACTCCCCGGGTCTGGTTGCCGGAATCGGAAAGCCAGTCCACACTGTCTGCCACAACTTCCCAGTTGGGGGTATCAAGCAAAGCTTGCGCTTCGGCCTGTTTAGTAGCGCTGACAGACAGTAGTCCAACCAGTGCGACACTCAACAACAGCCGTTGTAATAGTCGATTCATAGTTTCTCCATTATTTAATGTTCCTGAATGTTTCATAAACCATAAAAGGACCGGTCACATCCAACAGCTTACATCCGGAATCACTTTGTGATGCAATGAACCTTCTGTCGAATGCTCGTCCCTGTTACGTCCTTTTCCTGTATTTGCAGCAATTGCATCTACAAGTGCTGGCAGCGCTTCCCGACCGGGAAACCTGGTTTACACAGCTTTACAAACCTACTTAATTTTATCGCTTTTTGCAATATCTATTAACATCTTTTATGAAATATCGTACGCAGGTTCTCACCCTTACAGTGATGTAAACCCACAATTGCCGGCAGCATTTCTTATCTTGTATATAACCTGTTTATCAGGAGTCATCCTTTATCTGTTTCACACACCAAAAATATTCGTTATTAGCTCCAGGATCATTTGCCATGTTCACCTTGTTACACCCTCCGGTAAATCGCACTTTTATCGCCACTTCTTTATTTTTTTTTGCTTTCTTCCTGACCGGCCTGCTACATTTCAATACAACAATAGCTACCGGGGCCTCAGCCAACCAGCCCGAATCTCCACCAGAACGCGGTGATACCCGTATTGTCATCATCAGTGACCTTAACAGCAGTTATGGCTCTACAGATTATGATCCGGAAGTGGACAGCGTCGTGGCCCGCCTGCCCGGATACGATCCCGATATCGTCATCATTCCCGGCGACATGATCGCGGGGCAGCATCTCCGTCTCGACGAGGATGATCTTTGGGCCATGTGGGATGCGTTTGATGAACGTATCGCTGCACCAATGCGCGATGCCGGGATTCCATTTGGTTTTACACTCGGCAATCACGACGGATCATCATCCGGCAGTTTTGATCATGAGCGTGACGTTGCCGCCGAGTACTGGAACCGGCCGGAAAGCGACCCCGGCCTCAACTTCTTGTCCAAAGAGCACTATCCCTATTGGTTCAGCTACAAACACGGCGACATATTCTTCGCTACATGGGATGCATCATCGGCCAGGATTTTCGAAGAAAATATTTCATGGCTCAGGGAGCAGCTCACATCTGAAGAGGCTCAAAACGCCAGATACCGTATTGTTCTGGGACATCTCCCTCTTTATCCTCTTGCATATGGGCGCAACCGACCGGGAGAGGTTCTGAATAAGCCCGACCGCTACCTTGAGCTGTTCCGCAAGCATGGTGTGGACATGTATGTGAGCGGACACCATCATGCTTATTACCCCGGCAAGCGGGATGACATCAGGCTCCTGTCAGCCGGTGCCGTTGGACAGGGGCCGCGTCAGATTTTGGGCAGTCCTCATCCGCCCCGGAAAGCCTACACGGTACTCGATTTCGACTGGGACAGCGGAGACATCCGAAATACCACCCGAAACCCCGTCAATGATGAGCGCATTACGCACCGGGAGCTGCCTGTGCACTTGCACGGCATTCAGGGATACCTTGTCAGGGATGACCAGAAGCCGGCGCAATCCTATACCGCGCTTCTTCACGAGCCGGAATCACTGACTCCGGTCTCAGCAGCTTCGGCCCGGCTTGAAGGCGATTCACTGATGATTGAGGGGTGCTTTACGGATCCTGGAAGCACGCTTCTTCAGGGCCCGGAAGCAGCCGTCGCACTGCGCTTCGGTCCGCAGCAGATTGAGGGCGAAACCATCGCAACGCTGTTTCCGGTCCACCCTGATGAAACCGATATGCAGGATCGGTTGCCCGATGCTTTCGGGAATAATGATTCTTTTCCCGAGACCTTGCGGGAGACCTTTGCCGAAACGGATATTGCCGGTTGTTTTGAAGGCCGTGTGCGGCTGACTTCCCATCAGAAGGAAATGACTGCTGCCGGTATGGTTCACATTGCCATCCGGACACTGGATCATCCCGATGGCGGCATTCGCGGCCAGCTTTTGCCCGAAGGAACGACGGAGCCGCCGGCTGTTGCATTAACCGATACGGTCATCAGCCCGGATGAGCAAAGCACAGACCGGAAACGAAACGGAGGCAGTGAAAGCGGGAACTATTCAAATGAAACCACGGGCGATCATGCCCCGGAAAACAGTAAAAATTTTGATTTTGAAGTGACCTGGGACGATGTGCTTCACCCCGATGGCTTTCCTGTGGGATTTGTCTATCAAATCAGCAGAGATGACACTTTTGATGATATTCTTTTTCAGAAACATGCCAGATATGAGAACCGGATTGAGCTGAACGCTGAAGAAATATTGTCCGGAATGGATTCTTCTCACACTGATCAAAAAAACGGCGGGAAGTACCGATTGTACCACCGGGTGATCAGCACCGACGGGCTTCATATGGCAGCAGGTACGGCGGCGCTGCTGGAAATATCATCAGGTGATTAATCAACAAATTGCAAATTAGTCACCTGATGAAGCAGCGTGCGGTTTTATGATCGTGACATTGATTCTGAAACCGCATGTTGCCTGCCGTTACTGACCGGATTACATGATGGACTCCGGGATTATTTGACGAACGTCATCTGCCGGCTTTGCACAAAGTCTCCGGCAACGATACGGTATATATATACACCGCTTGCCAGGCCGGAGGCATCAAACCGGACCGTATGGCTTCCGGCCGACATCTGTTCGTTGACCAGGGTCGTTATCCGCTGGCCGGTAACGTCATAAACCACCAGTCGGACATCAGCATCCTCAGGCAGGTCAAAACGAATCTGCGTATCCGGATTGAACGGGTTTGGATAATTCTGCTTCAGCTGAAACTCCGCAGGTGCATCAGCCAGTCTCTCGTCTTCGGCATCCGTAAGCACCGCATCCAGTGATTCCCATGCCCCTTTGTAGGGAGCTCTGTCATTTCGTTCATTGCCGAAGATATCGGTGGTTACAGCTGCCATATAACTTCCTGCCAGAGCCTGATCACCTTCCGAGTCACCGGTCAGGCGCAAATCAGCCGGTGATCGGTAGTGAACATACACATCAGTGGAATTTTCATCCACGCCGGTAATGTCACTCCAGTCACTCACGCTTTCGGCTGTTTCCCCTTTGTAACTGCCAATGTATGCATCACCAGCCACATCCAGATTATTGTACTGTACGTTCATGAAATTGCCGATATACCAGTAGTAGGCATAGGCGTTGTCATGATCATGCCGGTTACTGAACAGGTTGTTCATAAGCATGAAATCAGCCGGATCGTCCTGCTCTTCACTGATTTCCCATCCGAATGCCGCCGACCGTCCGGTCTGACCGGTATCACCGACATAAACGGTGTTGTGGAACATGTTGTACCGTTCGCCCTGCCCTTCCCGGTTGACCGCAATTCCGTAGGTCCGGTTATCGTCGCTGTCGCCGTGTGACTCAAGCTCGTCCGCAACACTGATCATGTTGTTAATGAAGGTTAGCTGGCCTTCATTCAGGTTGATGTTGATCCCTGAAACATAGCCGGGCGATGCGGTGTTGACGCCGTGCATTCTGATCTGGTTTTCCCGGGTGTTCATGCTTCTTGTACCGGCCAGATAGATACCTGCGTACCAGCTTTGGTCGGCATAGGTACCGGTAATATCTATTTCATTTCCCCGGAAAGCACTGTTTTCGACGTAGAAAGTGGTAATTCCACGGTGCGATGCATAAATGTGGCTGCCGCGCACATCAGCACGCACCCGAAGCACAGGGTCGCCTGTACCCCAAAGCCTGATCCCGTCTTTGAACGGATGCTCAAGGCTGCCTATATGAAGTCCCTCAAGGGTTATCGCCTGGGGAACCGCCGTTGCATCATCATCGCGGCGAACCTGAACGGCAGCAACGTTTGCCCCGGTACCAAACTCATGGCTGAATGAAAGATTCTTGAGGCTCACATTACGATTACTGCCTGCAATCCAGATTGCCTGAACCGCGCCCTCATCTTCCATCCGGAAGTCAAAATCACGCTCTTCACCACCGTCAATGGTCACATGCGAGGTGTTTTTGATGAGAAACGGGTCGGCCAGATATATCGTAATATCAGCACCGCCCGGCACCATCTCCATTCGTGTGCTGCTGGACAGATCATCACGCTCCAGCAGCAGCTGTGCATCCGTTTCATCCTGATCCTCATGGATGATAAACCGGAAGTGACCTTCCGCCCCGTTCGCATTCAGTGTTGCCAATGCCTCCCCGAGGCTGCTGAACCCATTTTCGTAATCACCCTGCGGGATGTGGTATTCACCTGTGAGCATGGGTGAGAGTGAGGGTTCTGGCTCATGGACACCCATGTAAGGAAAGACGGGATGGCGCTCTTTTCCTGTGAAATCAAGCGGTACGACATCAGCCAGACTTACTCCGGTCAGATCGGTGTCGCCTTTGGACGGATCATCAAGCAGCAGGTTTTCATCTGCATCCAGTGTAAAGGCTACCGGCGTGCTGACAGCCTTATCGTCACCGGAAAGCGACCTGAATGCTTCCGGGTTATCAGCCTCCTCTCCCTGAAAGTAACCCTGCAGCGCATTCTCCGGAACATACCAGTTGTTGGCCTCGGTATGCCATTCGATGTCGGTGTCAAGCATCAGTCCGACAGCACCGTCCAGCCCGGCACCGGTCGTCTCATGCTGGTTTACAAACAGATTGTTGCGGACATCAAGCGCAACGGCAGATCCGTTCTCACCCGATGCAGCCAGTGACCGGGATGTGCCGTCGGAATCCGGCAGGTCAATCAGCAGGGAATTGTGATAGATACGCACTTCGCCATCGCCATCGGCGTAGTCCGTCATCAGGCCGATACCGGTTGCGGATGTGCTGCCGGCCAGGCCGTCGCCTCCGGCATTGTCACCGGACTGAGTCCCGTCAGCAATCCATGGTGCATCAGCCTCCAGGGTCACCATGTTATTGGCGAAAAGCATATCGTCCCATACACGTGCGATGCGGATTCCTTCAGCGGATTGTGCTCCCGGCGCAACCCTGGTCCGGATGATATTATTTTCAACCGTAAAGCCGCCACCGTCAAGGTGCAGACCGCTGCTTTCCAATGCCCCGGCCGATGTGGTATGAAGCCTGTTGCCGGATATGGTTACATCGAACCCCTGAGCGCCAAAACTGACGGCTCTTTTTGAGGCAAAAATGTCATTAACCGTGATATCAAGGTCGCTTGGATACCCGGCGCTTACGAAGAAACCTTTTGTAAACGGATGATCAGCGTTTCCCGCCGTGTTGCCGCTGAAAACAACACCGTTCGGCCCCTGCTCACCGGTATCTGAACCCGTAGCAACCGCATATGCCGATCCTTCGGCTTCATCATCCCTGGTAAATTCCAGATTGGTGAGCCGGATATTCCCGGAGCCGGAGGCGATGTGGATTGCAGCCGAGTCCTCGCCCTTGTACCGGATACCGAGATTCTGATTTCCATTGCCGCCGTCACCGTCTATCGTGACATAAGAAGAGGATATGGTTAACGGATGGTCAAGGGTTATTACCGGACTGGCGTCATCATAGGGAAGTATCTGAAGCTGGGTATACTGACGGAAAGCTCGCATAAGAGCAATCTCTTCGCCCGTTTCATCGAGATCATCCGTAATAAAAAAGCGGATGTTTGTCTCCAGCGTGTCAAGGTCATTGATCCAGTCGACAGCCTCGCTGAGGGAAGCAAATCCGGCATCATGATCGCCCTGCGGAATGAAGTAATCGACGGGGGTAAAGAACTCGTCGAGCAGATCGTCTACGGCCAGACGCAGATCAGGCAGATAGTCGTACATCTGATGTCCGGGACAGTCGGTATAAACGCCGCTGTCACGATGTCCGGAAATATGGTAGATCTCCTCGTCCGGACCATAGTGATAGGCTTCTGCGAGCGGATCGATCTCCAGTTCCGATGATTTCCAGGCCAGCATCTCTTTCAGGCTGAACAGGGCATCGCCGGTCGGCATTTGCTGATTATAGTTTCCGATAACACAAATACCCATGGTATAGCTGTTGAACCCGCTGAAGTGGGCACCGCGGACATCCTTGCTGCCGTCCAGGTCGAAGGCACGCCCCTGGTATATGACACCGTTGCCGTCCACAAGCCAGTTGTAACCGATGTCGCCCCAGTTGCGGCCATGAGTATGAAAATCCCAGTAAGAACGCACAACAGCAGCAAAGTCGTCGGCATTTGTTTCACCTGCAGAGTGATGCACAATCAGATGGGAAACATCGGTAACCGTACGGTTTGCCGTGTTGGACAGGTCGTGCTCTTCTCCCCAGGTTTCGCGGTCGACATACTCCGGGAGCGGATAGGTGACCAGATCATCTTGTGATGCGGCGGCCATATCACTCAGCGAGGCGGGCTGCCCGTCTTCGGCTTCGCTGCTTTCCATGAATCCCTGCCCGCCATCCTCAGAGGGCGGAACCGAAGCGGTGCGGCGGTTTTCGGGACGCAGCCGGAACAGTTCCTGCTCTACCGGATCTGAAGTTGCGCCCGGACTGATGAAGTGCAGCTTAACCTCACGCACAAGCGGGTTCTGCTCTTCCTCGTGCCTGTGGAGAACGATCCTGTACTGGATATACCGTGTTTCCTTGTCGGCAAAAACCAGGTTGCTGTGATAGAGTTCTGAATCTTCTTCGGTATGGGGATCATAACCGGCTTCGATCCAGTCATCCCATATGTCACCATCTTCGGATGTTCGAAAGTGGATGTCGATCAGATGCGGGTCCGGGGTATCGGCATCCCAGCTTCCGGCGAGTGCCAGGAACGGTTCGGCACCTTCGGCCGGGACTGCGATCGCCTCCGAAACCCATTCGGCATGGTCGGCACCGGATTCTATTGCGAAACCCTCCTGCAGCATCTGCATTTCGTGCTGATCCGACGGCATGGGCTGGTCAGCAAGCGAGATGGTGATACGCTCATTGAATGCGGATCCGCGATCAGCATCCTGTTCTCCGGCCTTTACCGGCTGGGTGCCGGTCAATCCGGAAAACCCAGCCAATACAAAAGTGGTGATGGTATATAACAGCGCTCTGCGACAACTGCTTAATGAAAACATAGCTCTTACCCGTTTAGATCAGGTTCCTGATGGTTTTATGATCACTTAATAAATGTCATCTGCCTGCTGATGCTCGTTGACCAGGGTTGTCACCCGCTGTCCCATGGAGTTGTAAATCTCAATTCGCACATCAGCCGACTCCGGAATTTCATAACGGATCTGTGTCACCGGATTAAAGGGGTTCGGATAGTTCTGGGCGAGACGGTAGCTGTCCGGCCGGGACCGGGGGTCATCTTCTGCCGCAACCGGTCCTTCGTATTCCGGCCCTTGGAAATTAAAGGACCAGATTCCGTTATTTGGTGCCAGCACAAACACATCAAATGATCCGTTCAGATTGTTACGTACGGTGAGGTCACCGATGTTGATGGTGGTGCGGTTATCTGTGGAACCCAGGGCATCGCTCAGATACAGCTGATATGCGGAGCGGTCGGTATCGGCATCTCCCGGTTCGCCAAACAGGGAATGCCATCGCACCTTCCGGTCATCCGGATGGTAGGCAAAGAGATATTCCCGGCCCTGATAGGCGCTGTGGCGAAGTCCGCTTAGCTCGGTGTCACCATCGGCAAACGAAAGTCGTCCGACAGACGCCCAGTCCGTGTCATACTCACGGATTACATCCGACCGGAGACCGCCGACAAAGAATCCGTCTGTGGCAGCGCGTTCTTTGACAGCCAGTGCCGCCTGCCGGCCCCAGTCATCCATTTCAGGCACTTCTAAAATATCCCGGATATGTGCATAGCTGTCACCGGCAGTCTCCATATCTGATTCGGCATCAGCCTCATATCCCTGAAAGCCTTGCCATCTTATAACCTTGTTTTCATTGGAGACAGGCGCATAAATATCCAGATTTCCGACGGAACCACTTACCGTCAACTGATTTCCGACCCGGTAGTCGGTCTCATCGAATACGATTTCGCGGGTGATATTGTCGAAGGAGGGTTCCAGGACCACAATACGGAACGGATTGGTTGCGGCATTTGCTGTTCGGTTGGAAGCCACCAGAAAACCGTCATCCGTTGCACGGACGGTTGCAATGGTAAAATCTTCAAGATCAGGAAATGCCTGTTCGAAATCGATGTAACCGATCTCCGATCCGTCGTCGGCATCAATCTTGTAGATGCGTGACCCGTCACTGCTGCTGGCAACATAAACGACGCCATCGTGGTAGTCCAGACTCAGTTCGGTTTCGCTGCTGCCGGATCCCATCCAGCCGAACGCCGTTTCATCATCGAATGAACGGTTCCAGTTTTCCTCAACAAAAACATCGTCGGGATCAAACCAGGCTTCTACAAGCAGTCCGACATCTCTGCGTATCTCAGGCAGCATGGCGTAAAAAGCAGCACCCGGACAGGATGTGGCCGTTACGTCGCGGTGCCCCTGGATGGTAGGCAGGTCATTTCCTGTTGCCGCATGAACGGACGAACCCATCGGATCGAGGCCGCGCTCGTCCGCTTTCCATGCCAGAACTTCGTTCATGGAGCTGACAGCTTCTCTTGCAGGCCGGTTTTGGGAGTAGTCACCAATGATACAAACTCCCATACTGTTGCTGTTAAAACCGCCGGCGTGGGTTCCGCGGACATCTTTGTTTCCGTCAAGATTGAACGCCCGGCCCTGATAGACCACACCATCGGGATCGACCAGCCAGTTGTATCCGATATCACCCCAGCCGCGGCCATGGGTGTGGAAATCCCAATAGCTGCGGACTACCGCGGCAAAGTCGGATGCTGTGGTGTTGCCACCTGAATGATGTACCACCAGATGGGTTACATCTTCTAATCTCCGGTCTTCTTTATTATTAAGATCTTCCTGCGCTCCCCAGGTTTCCCTGTCCACATAGTCGGGTAGCGGGAAGGTCTCATCATCCATGATCTCATTGGACCCTGCATCTTTTCGTTTTTCCTGCCGGGTTGAAGAGATATCCCGGCTGCGGTTGGCATAGGATTTATCATTGACGGTTTGCTTCAGTTCCGGTGAAGAAGATCCCGGACTGATAAAATGGAGTTTGAGTTCGGTGATTTGCGGCGACACCCCATCCTCATCCCGTTTTATTCGGAGCCGGTACTGGATATAACGGGTGTCTTCATCAGCAAAAATGAGTGTACCATGGTGGAGTCCGTCCTCGATAAGCGCATCGGGGTCGAGACCGGCATCCTCCCATCCGTTCCACTTTTCGCCATCCTCCGAAAAACGCAGTTCAAAATGGACCTGACCGGGAATGTCGGCTGTGGCCTGCCAGCTTCCGGCAGTGGCAAGAAACGGATCAGGCCGGTCAATGGGTACGGCCACCGGATCGGATATTAAAACCGCTTCCTGTTCGCCGGATAAAATTTCGAATCCTCCGGATGCGGCTTCTCCGGCGGTTTTGGAACGCACCTGCGATGCTTCTGTCAGGTCGTGTTTCTGAATGATGTTTTGCGATTTGGAATTCGCGGTGCTGCCGTCCGAAGCGGAAGCAAAAAGCAATGCCGGAAATGATGTTAGCAAACCGGCTATGAGGAGTGTAAAAAACACACTTTTATTATGATGTTTCATTGTATTGAACTTCATGATGTCCCTGTATATGAGTTTTTTGATCGACCGGTTGCATCAGAACCAGTCAAGCAACTGTTCGTGACTTCCAATTCCCATGAACGTATCCAGCCGCCAGTCGGCGACTTCGCCGTCTTCAATGTAAATATAGAGTCCTGTGGAGTCTTCCTGATAAATCGGAAGAATCCAGATCTCTTTGTGCCATCCGGAGCCCCGGTGTCCCTGGCGCAGCAGATGCGGCGGCTCGCCAATCAAATCCAGAAGTTCCTCGACTGTCCGGCCGGATACAACCAGCTCATCGTCTTCGTTAAGCAGGTTTTCATAATCCGGGTTAATGACGTCCCGCGAAATCGTGACTGCGTCCCTGTCGGCCTGCTCATCCGAGGACTCATCAGTTCCGTCTTCCGCTTCTGCGTACTGGTCCCGGGGATCATCGGCATCTTCCTGCGGTTCATGACCGGCCGGACCGGGTTCATCCGTCTCCTCAGGAAGTGCATTTTCCTCTTCGGGGAGTTCTTCACGCTGCTGATCTATCACTTCCTGGTCGTCCGCCTCCGGAGCGTCCACATCGTTTTCAATAGCTTCAGCATCGATTTGTTCCTGTTCATCTACAGGAGGCTGTTCGCCGTTGTCATTACCGCATCCGGCAATAATCAATAAGGCAAGAAATGTCCCTGTAACAATTCTGTACACTATCATGGCGCAGGTTTAATTCCATAGATTATTTACCTAAACAAAATAATAAAAACACTGCTTTTTGCAATTGTTTTTGACTCTGAAAGCGCTGCAATCTCTGAATAAATGACAATTTATCCGTTGCATCTGTTTGCAGGACAATTCTGGACGGGCTACCGCACACGCCTGTAATATTCACGGAAATAGGGTTGTGCTTCTCCTGATTGCCCCTGCCGGATATGCCATTGTGCAAAGTACCAGTACAGCAGGGCATCGGGCTGGAGGGTCTCCCAGGATTCCAGCCAGTAGCGGGCCGTTTCAAACTGTTCAGACCGGATCAGATTGTCAACAATCAGCGGCCAGGCGCGCTCATCAAAAGACTGTGCTTTCAACCGGACCAGCAACGGGAATGACTCCTGCCATATCGTGGCGCGGACGGTGGTGGGTTCGTCTTCAGAAGCCGGCATCTCTTCACCGGAACCCGCATCGGGCATGTCCGCAATTTCGGCTATGTAATCCAGGATCATCCGGTCCAGGTCCGGGTTCAGGGGTTGAAGGTATTGCAAAGCGCGAAGTGACCGTAAGGCGCTGACATGCTGATCTGCGGAGCGGTAAGTACCTGCGAGCCGCGCATGTGCATCGGCCAGCGTCACCTGGCCGGTGATATAGGCCAGGGCAGCCTGTGATGCAGGATCGGCGGAGGCGCGCAGCTCCTCCAGTCGTTGCCGTGCCCATTTTTGAGGTTTCTGCTCTTCGGGATCCCTGACAAATGGGAAATCGCTTTTGAGCAGCCCCAATGTGTAATCGACAATCTGTTCCTCAAGCGGATCAGGCTGCGCTGTCACCGGTCCGGAATCATTATGAGCGGTCTTTTTAAAACGAAAACCGCCATGCTCCCGGATGGTGCGGCCGAATGCTTCCGCAACCAGTGCATAGCCACGGTAATCAAGATGGAGATGATCGGTGAAGTATGAAGGGGCGAACGGCAGCAGACCGCCGGATGCGGAAATTTCGTGGGCATCAACCAGATAGACTCCATCCTTCCGGGACAGTTCGCGAATGGTCTGGTTGACGTCCTCCGGTGCGCGAAACCGAAGCGGATCCTGATCCCTGGCAGCGGAGAAATATTTCCGGACAGAGTCGGGCTCCTGCTCCGGGTTGAAGGTCTTTGCTTTCGCAAACAAGCTGTCGGCCGTGGCATCATCGCCAAGAGGCCGCTGGCCGGCCTTGTTGGATACCACCGTGGACAGATAAACCGGCACCTCCCCGTCCTGGAAAGTCGACAGAATATCTGAAATATTGTTTTCAAAATGCCGGATGCCTTCCCTGAATCGCGGCTCGTCATGACGGACCAGGCGGTCGGCAGCCATTCGTGCCATCAGCGTACGGGCGGCGGGCTCGTCATGACCATCATCAGATCTCCGGAAACCGTCTCCGGTCCCACCGGCACCCCGGTCACCGGCATCCGGACTCCAGGCTGCATCAGTATCCCCTGTATCCCGGAAAAGCCTCGTGACCAGTGATACCAGATGGAGATCCTGCAGGCTCAGCACCGATCTTCTGACCCATCGCGGACGCATCCATCCGGGTACCACTCCGGCACCATACGCCCCGTAATATTCATTATGTCCGGCATAGATCAGGATACCATCCGGATCAAATTCCGCCAGCCTGCGATGAAAATCACGCAAGGTGTAACTGTTAACCGCGGTCATTGCCAGGTTGATCACTTCCACATGCTCTCCCGGATGCACCTTTTGCAGCATTTCCTCAAGTTTGGCAGGAAAGCCGTAGTAAAAGTTGTATGGAAAACCGGCAGCCGAGGATCCGCCCAGAACAAAAAATCGCCGGGTACCTTCCGGTTTGTCTTTCCGGAATGGTTGCGGGGCTGTGTCCGGAGTAAAGCCGGAAAAGTACCGGCCGGCGAACGCAGGGTTGATCACGACCATCGTGTCATCATCTCCAGCCGGTATAAAAAGCTCCTGGCGCTCGCTTTCCAGACCCGTCACCCGCAGCACTCCTTCCGCCAGTGCGAGAACCGCAAACGGCAGCATCACCGCCGCAAATGTGAAAAGAATGTTTTTCCAGTAGGACATTTTGATTAATATAGTACAAAGCTGCAAGGTTTCCGGACACCGGCACACTCAGCAGCATAATCAGGTGTCAGCACCTGTCAAACCGATCATTCGAAGATGCATCCCGAAACAGAAACCGATTTCAAATTACACAGATTCAGGGAGCAATTTCCACATACGATTCGTGGTATCTGTTACATGAACCATGCGGCCCAGTCACCGCTGGCCGGGTTAACGGTGGATGCCATAAACCGGCATCTCGAAGAGCGGCATGACGGCATGATGATGACCTACCCGATGGATATGGAGGTCATCGCTGAATGCCGGGAGCGCATCCGCAGACTTGTAAATGCCGGCGATGCCCGCCAGATTGCGTTCATCGGGAACACCTCCGAAGGTCTGAACAAAGTAACATCCGGCCTGGACTGGAATGAAGGTGACGAGATTATTCTCAACAGCATCGAGTTTCCGTCCAATGTACTGCCCTATCGCAAACTGGAGTCGATAGGTGTCCGGTGTATTTTTGTCGATGCCGGTGACGGCACGGTCCCCGTTGAGCGAATCGAAAAAGCCATCACTCCGAAAACCCGAATGGTCGCCCTGAGCGCAGTACAGTTTCTGAGCGGTTACCGGTCCGACATGGAGGCTGTCGGAGCGCTGTGCCGGAAGCACGGTATCCTCTTTGTTGTGGATGGCATTCAGGCCGCAGGGGTGGTTCCTGTGGATGTGCAGAAATGGGGTGTGGATGCCTTTGCCGCCGGCGGACTGAAATGGCTGATGGCACCCATGGGTATCGGATTTCTGTATCTGTCACCGCGTTTGTGCGAAGAAATGAATACGCCCGATCCGGGCTGGTTATCGGTGGAAGAGCCGTGGGACCTGTTAAACTACCATCAGCCGCTGCGCACCGATGCCGGCCGTTATGAAGGCGGCGTAACCAACATTCCGGGAATTTACGGACTGAATGCATCGCTTGGTCTGCTTCTGGACACGGGTATCGATGCCGTTTTCAGTCGGATCACAACATGCAACCGGCTGCTGCGCAATAGAATGGAAGAATATGGACTAAAGCTGTACGGATCAGACCATCGTGATCATGAATCGGGGATCGTAACCTTTACATTGCCCGATAACCTTGCTAATGACGACACTGAGCAAATGTACCGGAAAGAAAATATTTACCTTTCCATACGTGACGGCAAACTGCGGATCTCGCCACATGGTTATAATACTCCGGATGAAATCGAACATGTTATCGAAACTACTGCGGCAATGCTTGCACGCGGCAAAAGCACAACAAGCTGATGTATTGTCCATGACAGAGCAGATACACAGACAAACAGGCATATGAACGAAACTGTCATTACATTACATCCGACCATATAAATCCAGACATTTAAAAGATGAAAAATGTAATCTGGGAAAAAATAAAACTGGCAGGAACCGAGATATGGATTGTCATTCGCGACACCATCAGGGACTGGCTTGATGACAATATCCCGACATATGGTGCCGCACTGGCCTTTTATACCATTTTTTCCATAGCCCCGCTGCTGCTTATTATGGTGGCTGTAGTGGGTTTTATTTTCGGAGAATCGGCCGCTACCGGCCAGCTTGAGGAATACATGTCCCAGCTGATGGGTGCCGACCTGGCCCGGACGATACAGAATTTTGTCCTCGATGCCTACGAACCGACTTCCGGAATCATAGCTACTGTCATCAGTTTGGGTATCATCCTGTTCATGGCAACCACAATCATTACACAGCTGAAAAACGCACTCAATAACATCTGGAATGTCACCACAAAAAAAGAGGCCAGCGGATTCAAGCGTTTTTTGATCGACCGGATTGTTGCCCTCGGGCTGATCCTGATTTTTGCCAGTCTTTTTGTCTTGACGATGATGATGGAATTTGTCATGAAAGGCCTGGAGTCCTTTCTCGATCCAATTATGCCGGGCGGTATCGGAATCTGGTCCACGGTCAACAATATCGTCTCATTCCTGGTGCTTGTATTTCTGTTCAGTATCATTTTCAAAATGCTGCCTGATATTCGCATCAGGTGGTCAGACGTAGCCGTTGGTGCTGTCATTACCGCTTTGCTTTTCCTGCTTGGACGCTATCTCATCGGGATTTACATGGGAGTTGCCACAACATCCACCTACGGTGCCGCCGGATCATTTGTGGTGTTTCTGATCTGGGTGTACTACAATGCGATGGTGTTTTTCCTGGGTGCCGAATTCACCTATGTCTATACCATGAGATACGGTGCGAGAATTCGTCCGGCAAGCCATGCCATTATCACAAAATGGTATGCCGACAGCCCCGACGAAGATGCCTACGGAGGTGGCTGAAGCTGACATTCCTGAACAAAACAGGCTTCAGATGTGTTGCAAAGACTGAAGCAGAGATTTGAATCAACCAATTGCACCTGCTGCACTGACGGCGGTTTTCGCATTCATCAACAACCCCAATCTGGAAAATTTACTGAGGTAACTTTATCTTGTTTGTAATATATTAGGCACAGCCTTGATACGACCGGAGTTTTTTTATCAATTCCAACCAAAACACTATTGTTTTGAAGAACACAGAAAAAAATCAAAAAAAAGCTCAATCAAAGAGTGACAAAAACAATAATCAAAAAGAGCAGCTCCATCTCCAACTATTCAGTATTCACGGACTTATAAGAGGGCAAAATCTGGAGCTTGGCCGCGATGCAGACACCGGCGGCCAGACCAAATATGTCGTTGAACTGGCCAGGGCACTTGGTGAATTGCCGAGAGTCAAACAGGTCGACCTGTTTACCAGACTTGTGGATGACAAAAGAGTCAGTTCAGACTATAAGCAACAGGTCGAGGAGATCAGTGAAAGTGCCCGTATCGTCAGAATCCGTTGCGGCGGAAAACGGTACATGAGAAAAGAGTTGTTATGGCCTCACCTGTCTGAATTTGTCGACAATGTGGTCCGGTTCAACAAAAAGGAGAATATTACTCCGGATTTGCTGCACGGACATTATGCCGATGCCGGATATGTAGCGCGGCAACTGTCCAAGCTTCTCGGTATCCCTTATGTATTTACCGGACACTCTCTCGGACGCTCCAAAAAGAACTCCCTTGCCAATAAGGGCATGACCGAAAAGCAGATGGTGGAGAAGTTCAACATCAATGAGCGTATCCAGGCCGAGGAAGATGTCCTGCGAACTGCAGCCCACGTCATTGTCAGTACCAACCATGAAATTCAAAAGCAATACAAGCTCTACGATAACTGCGAAAGGGCTGCTTTCACCGTGATTCCGCCAGGTATCGATGTCGACAAGTTCTACCCTTACTATTACGATCACGATGAGAATTTTACCAAGCCCGAGCCTTACATTCAGGCGCGTGACAAAATGAACCGGGAATTTGAGCGATTTTTCTATAACAGTGACAAACCACTTATCCTGACGATCTGCCGGCCGGACAGGCGCAAGAATATCCAGGGGCTTATCACCGCATTCGGTGAAAACAAGGAGCTTCAGGCCATTGCAAACCTTGCCGTATTTGCAGGCATCCGCAAAGACATCGACAACCTGGATGAAAATGAGAAGGAAGTGCTTACCGAAATGCTGCTTTTGATGGACAAGTATGACTTGTACGGAAAAATGGCACTGCCGAAAAAGCACGATCCCACCAATGAAGTTCCCGAGCTGTTTCGGATGGCAGCCGACCGGCAGGGCGTTTTCGTCAACTCCGCATTTTCCGAACCATTTGGAATCACCCTTATTGAAGCGGCCTCGGCCGGGGTTCCCATTGTCGGGCCGGATGACGGCGGTCCCCAGGACATCGTCAAGAACTGTAAAAACGGCATCCTGGTCGATACCACCGATTCCAAAGCACTCGGCGAAGCCATAAAGAATATTCTGATCGATCAGGAGAAATGGAGGGAGTACTCAAACAGTGGTGTCAATGGTGTGCGAAAGCACTACTCCTGGACCGCCCATGCCGAAACTTTCCTCGACTCTGTGGATGGCGTCATAGGCGATTACCAGAAAACCACCGGCACTCACGGAGTCACTCAGGCACCGGGTTGGCGGTTTGCCGATCTTGACAAAATGCTGATCACCGATATTGACGACACGCTGGTAGGTGATGATGAGTCTCTTGAGGAGTTCATTGAAATCATGGAAAAAAACCGTAATGAGGTTGGATTTGGAGTGGCAACCGGCAGAAGCCTCGAGCTCGTAGACGAAATTCTCAAGGAGAAAAACATACCCGTTCCTGATGTCATCATTTCCTCTGTCGGTACAGAAATTTACTACGGTCCGGACATGAATAACCTGAGCATGGATTCCGGATGGCGGTCCCACATTTCATATCAGTGGAAGCCGGACCGGATCAAAGAGGTACTTTCCGATTTTGATTTCCTGGAGCCTCAGGACCGTGATGGTGAGCGGGACTTCAAGATCAGTTACAACATGGATTCCAATGATGATCACCTGGCCAAGATTCACCAGCGCCTGACCGAGAACAAGCTGAGGTATCAGCTGATCTATTCTCATGATGCCTATCTGGATATTCTTCCCCAACGGGCATCAAAAGGACGGGCCATTCAGTACCTCGGTAACAAGTGGGACATCAAACCGGAAAACACGCTTGTTTCCGGTGACTCCGGAAATGATTATGAGATGCTCTACGGCAAGCGGCTTGCTGTCGTCGTGGGAAATCACAGTCCCGAGATCGAGCGGCTACGCGGAAACAGACGCGTCTACTTTGCCGACAGCAACTATGCTGCAGGCATTATTGAAGGAGTGAAATACTACCGGTTCATGGATGTCTGAATCCGGATTAACTTGGTCCGGGGCCGGAGTCTATTTCACGAACATCATCCGGCGGGTAAATGACTCTCCGCCGGCCTGCAGCCGGTACAGATATATACCGCTGGAGAGATTTTCGGCATTGAATGTCCGGCTGTGCTCTCCGGCAGAAAGTGATTCATCAACCAGTGTCTCCACATGGCGCCCGGTAACATCAAATACCTCCAATGTTACCTGCTTTTGCTCCGGCAGTGTAAAACGGATGGTAGTTGCCGGGTTGAACGGATTCGGATAGTTCTGCTCCAGCCTGATCCGGGAAGGACGTTCCGATGAGTATTCATCGGCAGAGGTAAATGTCGGAGTGGCATCCACGCTTATATGGTTGAAGCGTTGATTACCGTCGTCGTTCTCCGGCTCTGCACCCTCACCGGCAGCCCTGATCCTGAGCGTGAAATCCGGATTGTCATTTACCTCTCCCATATCTGTAAAATCAAGGACATGAAGAATATAGTTCTCCCCGACTTCCACGCTGCTGTGCTTCAGGCCTTCGGTTTCAAATTGTTCTCCGTCAAGCGAATATGCTATCTCCTGTTTGGCCGCTCCGTTTGAGGTGCGTTTGACAGCATAGGAAACCACGACGTTTTCATGGTCGGTTGTGGGAAGGCCAAGCAAGAAATCGCCGGTCGGATTGCGCAATCTCAGCGCCCGGTCATCATCTTCTTCGTAAGGAATGGCGCGCGCATTGAACGGAGTGGGAGCATTAACACGATCCCATCTGGCACCGTCATAACGAATCCACGCCCCGTCAAGCGAGCTCTGACCACCTGTGATTCCGCCGGAGCTGATCTCAACCTCGAGGGGAAAATCAACGTCATTGGGAATATTGTCAAACTGCCAGTAGTGGATGAGCTGACGATCGTACGCATCCTCCATAACATATCCGTCCAGGGTGATGTTATTGATGCGGTGATTACCGTCATTATTGTCCGGCTCCGATCCCTCTCCCGCCATTTCGATTCTGATCATGAAATCGGGGTTGTCATCGGCATCGGGTACATCCGACAGGTCAAGCTCAACAAGCTTGTAACTTCCTTCATCGACCGAGAAAAGGTTTTCATCCAGCCCTTCTGTCCAGAAGGTCTCGCCGCCATCGGTGGAATAGGTTATTCTCTGATAATGAGCACCGTTCGGCGTCCGTGTCACGGCGTAGCGGAATACAGGATCACGATAGCCGTCTGTTGGCAGGCTGATGGTGAAGTCCCCTGCCGGATTGCGAAGCCGGAGCGCCCGGTCATCGTTCTCCTCATATGGAAGCTCCCGTGCATTGATCGTCGTGGGATGGTTGACGCGGTCCCATCGGGTACCTTCATAAGTAAGAGATGCTCCGTAAAGCCGGCTTGATACATGCATCAGTTCCGGCTCAGATATGTCAAAATTGACATTATTCGGAATATCGTTGAAATTCCAGTGATGGATAAGAACCTTTTCACCGGCAAATACAGACCGGTTGGCAAGCGGTCCGCCCTCATCGCCATGCACATTCATATACAAGCCGGATCCGGCCAGCAACAGTGCTGAAAAGGTGAGTGCCCTGAAAATATCTGCAATTATTTTTGTAACGTTACGCGGCATAACTGGAAAATAAATGTTCCCGTTTTAGATAAAATTAGCTGCATCCGGTAAAAAATGCATCATTATTGTATGATAGCTTTACAGAAATTATTTACCAAATTCTGCTAACTATTTCTTTTACGCTCGTGCGGGTCAAGATATTTTTTCCGGATCCGGAGACTGTGAGGTGTGACTTCGATGAGCTCGTCATCTTCAATGGTCTCGATGAACTGTTCGAGGCTCAGTTTTTTTGCCGTTGACAATTTAACCGCATCCGAACTTTGCGAGGCCCGGTGATTGGTCAGGTTTTTCTTTTTGACCACGTTGACGATCATGTCATCCGAGCGGTTGTTCAAACCGACCACCTGTCCCATGTAAACGGAATCTCCGGGTTCGATGATGAACTGCCCGCGGTCCTGCAGCCCTTCGAGTGCATAATGGGTGACACTGCCGTGTTCAAGTGCAATAAGCACTCCGTTGTTCCGGCCGGTGATATCCCCCTTGAATGGTTCGTATCCGTCAAACTGCTGATGGATCATGGCCGTCCCGCGGGTCTCGGTCATAACATCGCTCCGGAATCCGATCAGTCCGCGTGACGGCACACGAAACTCCAGACGCGTCATGTCAAGCTCTCCCGACATGCTGGTCATGGTGCCTTTACGGTTCATCAATATCTCGATGACCCGGCTGCTGTACTCTTCTTCTACGGTAATGATCACCTCTTCCACCGGTTCCTGAAGCACCCCGTCGATCTCCTGCATGAGTACTTCCGGACGAGAAACGGCAAATTCATACCCCTCGCGGCGCATGGTTTCGATGAGAATGGAGAGCTGCAGCTCTCCGCGCCCCGACACCTTGAATATGTCGGGATTTTCGGTCGGCTCGACCTTCAGGGACACATTCGTCCGGATTTCCCGCATCAGGCGGTCTTTGAGCATGTTGGATGTCACATATTTGCCCTCGCGTCCCGCAAACGGCGAGTCATTTACCCGGAAATACATCGCAATGGTCGGCTTGTCGATGTCATAATAGGCGACCGGAGTCGGATCTTCTTCGGATGTCAGTGAATCGCCGATGTTGGTGTTTTCATAGCCAGCCAGAGCGATAACATCCCCGGCTTCGCCCTTGTCCACAGGTACTTTCTCGAGTCCGGCATAGGTATACAGTTTCGTGATGCGGGACTTCTCCTTGACCTGACCGTTCCGGTCCAGCAGGATGATCGGCTGATTCTTTTCGATGGTTCCCTGTTCTACCCGTCCGATGGCAATCCGGCCCACATAGTCGTTCCACTCGATGTTGGAAACCAGCATTTTGAACGGTTTTTCAACCGGACGCTCCGGTTCCGGCACATGACGGATAATCACGTCAAAAAGCGGGGACAGATCTTCGTTGGCATCCGAAAGTTCCTCCCTGGCAAAGCCCTGCAGGCCAACGGCATATAATACGGGGAAATCGAGCTGCTCATCAGTGGCTTCCAGACTGACAAACAGGTCGAACACCTCGTTGACCACCTCGTCCGGGCGGGCATCATGGCGATCGATTTTGTTGATGACCACAATGGGCCGGTATCCCAGGGCCAATGACTTACGCAGCACAAACCGGGTTTGGGGCAGCGGGCCTTCGGCGGCATCCACCAGCAATATGACACCGTTGACCATTTTCAGAATACGCTCTACCTCACCGCCGAAATCGGCGTGACCCGGGGTATCAACGATGTTGATTTTTGTACCGTGCCATTTCACGGCGGTATTTTTGGCCATGATCGTAATTCCGCGTTCCCGCTCCAGGGCATTGGAATCCATGACGCGTTCGGCGACCTCCTGGTTTTCGCGGAAAGTACCGCTTTGACGGAGCATATGGTCAACCAGAGTGGTTTTCCCGTGGTCGACGTGTGCGATGATGGCAATATTGCGAATGGGTTGTTGCATCTGATGTGAGATAAGCTGGGAAAATGGGGTCGGGCGGATCATAACACGGGTACTTCGTACCGGTCATTCAGTCCCATGATTGGAGTATATTTTGAGGTAGTGCATGTCGGACAATTATCCGACACAGCTACAGGCAATCAGCAAAAACAGCGTTTTTGCCACAGTTTCGTAATTTACGGATTTTACTTTTAAAAATCGAGCAACCTCCAAATTCACCACTTGTTTTAATCCGTCTCTCTGCGCAACGAAAATATCACCGGCTTTGCATTTGCCATGACCGGTATCCCTCATCTATCCAGTTCATAATAGACAGTGATATTCCCTGTTTGTCGCCTATCTCATCATGTGTAAATTGCTCCAGAAGCTCTCCGGCACGATGAAACTGCTCCACGTTGTCATACGTGTAATACCTCGTGGGATGATTGTAATGATTGCCACTTGATTTTTCAGGATATGGTATCCAGCCGTCATCAGGGAAAGTAAACTCCGAAACGGTGAGTTCGCCCTTCATTTTGTGATGAAAATCATCGCACAGATGGCCCATGTCGTTTGTAGTACCACAGACGAAGTAAAACGAATTCTCCGGCCTTCGATAATAAACATCGTGCGTTGCCCTGGTGAATGTGGCTGCATCGGGTACAACCCGGACATATTCATCTGTTATTTCAAGGTCGAAACTGTCTTTCAGGTCGCCGTCTCTGATCAGCAGGCGGTACGACCCCTTATGCCGGTCAAAATCCACCTTCCCGATGGCGGGCCCAAGAGCAGTGAGACACATCTGACCCGGCAATCCATAGCTCAGCAGCCGGATATCTCTTACTCTCGGTTTCCTGCCATAATCCGAAAGGCGGAAAGAAATCTGGTAATTCATGCAGGGCATGATCTTTTTTGTGCTCATTCTCATGAGGAGCTTCAGTTCAGCAGGAGTTGTTTCGCTTCGCTCTCTTTCGACATGCTCGGAAAAAAATATTTCCAGCCCGTCTTCTGCAATTCCGGAACCGGACTTTTCAGAGGCTGAAAAAGGATTGCAGGCGGAAAAGATCAATGCTGTTGTTATCAGCATGACCGGTATGGCTGCAGATCCTTTGCGGGAACCGGGTAACCAAAACCGCATCAGTCGGGATATATGAGTGTTGCCGGACATGCCCGGGTTGGTGATGTTCGCATTAAGCCTGCTGTTTTAGAATGTTACATAAAGTAAAAATAACAATCAATTTTTTCCGGGAAGCACGGATTAATAACCACCGTACAAGTCCACCCTTTATCTAAGGCCCGGGATGCTTCATGTTGTTATCACGATAAACGGCAGAGACGACACGTTCATCATCCTCCGGTATCATGCGATATTAAAACAAATGACAAATTATTTATCTTGTCTGATGAAAAATGCACAGATGATTTTCATAAACTTTTTTTTAACACCGGTGCCCGATTGGAAAATTGACCGGATTGCCAAAAAACATCAGAGTGTGATCACATGGAAGAAAAATACGACCTCATAATGGTAATCATTGATACCGATCAGCACGACATCGTTATCGAATCATGTGAAAAATCGAAAGCTCCTGTTTACACTGCTTTCAATACAAAGGGAAGCGTTGGAAAGAAAAGTTTTAAACTGCTTTCTGTTCAAGTTGAACCACCCAAAGAGATCATCTTTATATTGACACCCGAGTCAAAAACCAAAAAAGTGAAGGATCAGATCATTTCGGACGCCAACCTTGATGATCCCGAAAACGGCATACTGCTTGTCCTTGATGTAAAGGAGCTGGGCGGCTTTTCATCATTATTGGATCAAATCAAAACAAAGTAACCCGCAATGTGGCAAGCGCTAAAAAATTTTGCATGCGCTTAAGAACGCGGGAACCGCTCAAGGTTCCGACAAACTCTTACTAATGCGGCAAGCGCTTAAGCTGCAGATTTCGTCCGATTAGAAGAACATCGAATAAAGTACGCCAACTACACCAAGGAGCGCCAGAAAGTAGACCGTTTTTGCCGGCATGATCCCGTCATTTTCCGCTGCCTTTCCGAATATTCCGAAGACCAGCGGATGGACCAGAAACGGCATGGCAAATACGAAAGCGATCATTCCCGCTGCTTCAGCCCCGAACATGCCCTCCTGAATGGCGGCAAAGAGACCGAAGTGTGATATCGCCGAGGCATTGGCCATTACAGCATCCGCCAGCGGCATGCCTGATATATCCAGAAGAAACAACCCGCCGAATACGGCCACCAGCTGCCATCCGAGTGAGAAAATCATCAGTCCGCGAATTTCGGATTGTTCTTCACCGACTCCCCCGCGCAGTATTTTAAGGGCAAAAAAGGTAAGGACCAACCCGGCCATCACCACCGCCAGAGTGTACGGGATCAGCAGTTTTCCTGCGGTAGCGCTTGCTGCAAGTATGGAAAACACAAAAATGTGCCCAATAAACGGAATATTGATCATAATCGGGGCCCGGATGGCGGCCTGCGGCCCCAAATCACCGGCAGTACAGGCGCCCGTCAGTCCCGAATGGGACAAGGAACCGGCCATACCGGGAGCGAGGTTGCGGATGTGATTGGCGTTACCAAGCAGAATAAGGATTGCCAGTCCGCCGAACATCCACAATAGTTGCCCGAAAAACCCGAATGAGAGCACCGACGTCATGCCCGTCAGCGCGAACGCCTCGGCAATACGCGATCCGCCTACCATGAAGTTGGCCGCAAGCACTATAGGAATACCTGCAAACAACAGTGACTTGATAGTCGGACCAAACTGCCATCGCACCATGAACATACCCAGTCCCACCGAAATTATCATCGCAAAGAAGATCTCGGGAAGGGCAATGAACGGACGAATCCAGGAGGCTATATGAAATGCAGCTGTAAGGACCAGTATGATTACAGCTGTTTCGTAAATTCCCTTGCGGATATAGACGGCCTTGTTGGTGATCTTTGCGCGATGATCAATGAGAATGATGGAAGCAACCAGGCCGATGTAACCCAAAAGCGGATAAAATTGGTCGAGCGGCTCCCCTGTGGTGTAACCGGTAACCATCCGTCGCAGAGCCTCGATGCCGGTCAGAATAAAAAAACCGCGGATCAGAAACATGAACTGGGTGGCTTTAGTACCCAGAAACAGCTCCTGGGAAGAAGGTACGACCATGTCCTCCGGATCGATTTTCTGATTGGCAAAGAGCTTTCTGATCTCCTGCCCGCCTACAAAAAAAGAAGCCATCAGCGCTGTTATGGTCACCCTGCTGGTAAGTTCTACTATGGGAAATTCGGGCAGCCCGGGAGTGGCAAGTCCTGTTCCGACCATGATGTATCCCATAATCAGACCAAAAACGACGATAATCAGAATCGGTGAGTAGCGGGTCCCGGCGACAAACGTGCGGGATATCAGTACCATGGAAATCACCAGAAGAAGGGTGAGCCAGTACTGGTTGAGGATGTGGACTATGGCAAAATGATCGCTTGCAAATTCCATACTGTAATGATTGTTGGCGAAATAAATATTGTAATGACTACCGGATGTCCCGGTACAATGTTATCCCCTGCAAATACTTAATGAGTTTACCCGATGCGGAGTGCAGATGACATCTAAAATATGAAAAAATACCAAGGTTGATGAACTCTTTTCAAGGATTTTACAAATGAAAAAAGAGGTTCCGTTATTTGTGATCGTAATATGCGTTTTTTAGTTTTAAATATGTTTGATGTAAGCGCTTACAAATCGTGCCGGCTGTATTCATTAGCAAAACATTGCCAATACAAGGTTATCCGGCAACTGTCGGCAATGTTCTTTGTCCGGCCGGTTAATTTTAAACCAACACAATGGAACTATGATTACTAAAATGATACGAAATACAATTGTTCTCTTTCTTGCTGCGGGCCTCACATTTTCTGCAGCCCGGGCTGCAGCAGAAGGAACCGTGCAGGAAGAAGAAGTCTTTGATGTCACATTCAATGTCGACATGTCCGATGCTGATTTTGATCCGGATGTCTACGATGTTTTCATCACCGGATCCATGGTTGACTGGACCGAACCCGGAGAAAATCCGGATTTTGCAATGGAGCCGCATGCCGATGATTCTGACATCTATACCATCACGCTGGAACTGGAGGCGGACGACTACGAATACAAGTATTTTCTTGTAGAAGACGAACCCACCTGGGATAATGATGAGTGGCCCGGAGATCCGGACAGGTCAATTTCCGTAACAGATGACAAAGTAGTTGAAGATATATTCGGGGTACAGCCCGGAGAAACATCTGCTGATGAGATTCTGGCTGATCGCCCGGAAGATGTCACTTTGAATCAGAACTATCCCAATCCGTTCAACCCAACCACCCAGATTTCCTTCCGGGTACCGGAAAATGCCGGTCAGGTTACCCTGACGGTATACAACACACTCGGACAGGAAGTAGCTGAATTGGTAAATGAACAGCTTGGAGCAGGCACACATACGGTAGACTTTGATGCCGCAGGACTCACCAGCGGTACATATATCTACCGGCTTAATGCCGCCGGAATGGAACTGACCCGGACAATGACGCTGGTCAAATAATTCTCTGGTCAAACAGTATCATCCAAAGGCCTGCGGACCCGGTTCTGCAGGCTTTTATTTTATCCGGATGTTTCATTCCAGAGCTTTCTGTATCACTAATTTCCGTTTCACTGGTTTCCGTTGCCCTTCATCCTGAAACCACAGCTTGCTTTTCCCTAACGCAGATACCTCTCTGCCGCCTTCAACCTGTATCCCTATTGCGATTGCGCCCCTTTATTTTGTGTATATAATTGATTTTTACCCTTTCAGTTGCTTTCATCGGGAATTGCAAGTAGATTATGAAATATGTGCAGATCTGAAAAAGACTTCCAGGCATTTTCATAATACCGCTTCTGTTCAGCAATAATACCATATGTTTTTGTCGGAGCATTTGAGAAAATTCTGGTCTGTACTTGTAGTTTTTCTGAAATAAATCAGGGATTTGGTACAGTTGTCATGGCAACCGACAACTGAATCGTAAAATGGCATTAAGGTCATTTTACATTGGCCGCACATTGCTGAGCGGCAGGCATCTCTTTACCGGCTGTTTACCGGGACTCTTGCATAAGTACGTCTATAAACCTCTATAAAAGCACGGGGAGTTTCAATGAAATACCCATGGCGGCTTATCGCCACACAGAAGCATGATTATAGCCAACATGGGTACTACATGTGACGTCAGAATCATAAATTATAAACACATGAAAACAACACTATTTTTCCCCGGAATAGTTGTGCTGCTTTGCCTTCTGATTATCCCCGGACGTTCGGTCAGTCAAGGTACCTTTTTCCTCGATGATAACGGTATTACAGTAAAATGTCCGGGAGTTGCTTCGGGCAGTAAGGGAACTGTTCAGGGCATCGAATATGAAGCTGCAGATAATGATTTACTGAGACTACATATCCGGAATGAATCAGACCTGTCTCGTCTTTGCACCTCACCGGTTACCAGCATGGAAGCATTATTTGAAGAAAAATTTTTCTTCAATGAGGATATCGGCTCCTGGGATGTCAGCAACGTCACAAACATGAGATACATGTTCAGTGGTGCCGCTTCTTTCAACAGGGACATAAGCAAATGGGATACCGGTAATGTGATCACCATGGGCTGGATGTTCTCTGATGCCGCAGCTTTTAACCAGGATATCGGTGAATGGAATGTAAGCCAGGTTAATGATATGAATGAAATGTTCGGTAGAGCAGTGTCATTTAACCAGGATATCAGTGAATGGAATGTAGGCAATGTCATCCACATGGTGATGATGTTCTCAGGTACCATCTCATTTAACCGTGATATCGGTAACTGGGATGTTGCCGGTGTGATCAACATGTTTTCCATGTTCAGTGGTGCCGTTTCTTTTAATCAGGATCTCGGTAATTGGGATACCGGTAATGTAACCCACATGGGGCTGATGTTCTATGCTGCCCATTCTTTCAATCAGGATATTGGCCGATGGGATGTAAGTAACGTCATGCACATGAATGCCATGTTTGCCGATGCACGTGCCTTTAATCAAGATATTGGCGGTTGGGATGTGCGTAACGTGACCGATATGGAAACCATGTTTGCTGGTGCCGCTTCTTTCAATCAGGACCTGAGCAGCTGGTGCGTTGAAAAGATCACTGCCGAACCTGCAAACTTTTCCTTTAGCTGTCCCTTAAGTGAAGAAAACAAACCCGTATGGGGTAGTTGTCCATCAGGTACAGCCACCGAACAGCTGCATGGCAATGTCACGAGTTTCATTATGAACCAGAACTTTCCCAATCCGTTCAATCCTGTTACCATAATCCGGTTTCAATTACCGGTACCATCCGAAGTTCATCTCTGCATTTATACACTTTCCGGCCAACAGGTGGCTTTCCTTGATGCGGGGAAAAGGTCTGCTGGATGGCATGAGGTGATATTTGAGGCTGCCGGATTGTCAAGTGGAGTTTATATATACCGGCTGCAAGCAGGTGGATATGTGGAATCCAAAAAATTTACTCTGATAAGGTAGCATGACATGCTATGGATAGTTGTTCCGGATCTGCCTGTTTGAGAAACGATATAAAAACCTATACATTGAATGAGTGTGCGCAGACATATCCAAACGTATCTGTGCATTGAAGGGCATATTATTGTGAAAAACAGGGGTTTGCCAATATGCGAATGTGTCATCTGATCATTACAACACGGAGGGACCATTATGAGTAAAGAGAAAATCCGAGAATATATTATCTGTTTGCCGGTAATTATGGTTTTATCAATAAGCGGCAACCTGGTATCGGCACAACCAACACCCGAAGAACTTGCCGGGCGCGTTGTGGAGGTTACACAGGAAAGAATACAGCATATCGACCGGCTTACGCTTACAAACACGATTGTTTCCGGAGTTTTTGAGGGTCAGGAAACTACAAATGTTCTGGAGAAAAAAGAGCACAACGGCCGCTATGATCTCATTGCCGTAGAAACCGATGGATTTCTGGAGACAAGTGAAACCGGTGGCTTCTCTCACGGCATATACGATGATGTGATCAGGCATGCCCGTTCGGTGGAACATGACACCTATGAAGGACATCCGGTATACCGCGTGTACGTGGACGATCAGGAGTTTCTAAGTAGCATGGCTACCATCGATGAGCTGATGGATGATAACATGGAACCAAGCGGGCAACCTGTTTCAGTCGAGTCATTTACCTTCTTTCTGGACAGAGAGGACCTGGTGATGCATCATGGTACATTTGATTACAAGGGGTCGCTTCAGATCCATTACACCCTTTCTGATTATCAGTGGCATTCCGGTCTACCGGTTCCGATGGTTACGGAAATTGCTTTTGAGGGACTTGGCGATATGTTTACCGAAGAGGAGTTGGCTGAAGCACGACAAGCTTTGCAAATGATGGAGGAACGCCTCGATGCGATGCCTGATGCACAGCGTGAAATGATCAAACAACAATTCGGTGACCAACTGGAACAATACAAACTGATCCTTGAAAGTGGGGACATTGAAGACATGCGAGTGGAAGTGACAGAACTGGTAATCAACTGAGCAGCACTCCTGTGTTGCCGGGCCAACTCCGCAGCAGCATTACACCATCGGCCTCACTTGCCTGGACTACGCTCCCACTCCGTTTGCCTTATGAATAGATGTACGGGATTATGAGAGGGAGCGTTTGTAATGTCTATAGGGAGCCGCCATGTAAACTATTGGAGTTTCAACGTTCCGAAATAACCCCATTTTCATCGGATATAATCACTTCCACACGTCGATTTTGCTGCCGCCCGATTTCGGTGGCATTACTGGCTACAGGTTGCATTTTCCCAACTCCTTGAATCCTGATACGCTGGCCTGAAACCCCAAGGCCGATCAATGCTTGTCTCACAGCATTTGCTCTTCGTTCAGAAAGACCGAGATTGTATTCGTCTGATCCTATACTATCGGTATGTCCTTCAACCAGAATATTACGCTCGGGATATTCTTCCAGAAAATTGCCCAGATTTCTGATCGTTCGTAACCCACCAGACTTCAAAGTTGCCTTATTAAAATCAAAGGTTACATCACCTAAAGTGAGGACCAGACCGCGTTCCGTTTGAAGAGCTTCGAGTTCTTCAACCCTTGTTGCAAGTTTTTCAGCTCTTTTCCTGGCTTCTTCTGATGATGCTCGTTCCCGCTGCATTTCTTCCGTGGCACGTAGCGCTCTTTCTTCTGATGATGTTCGTTCCCGCCGCATTTCTTCTTCAGCCCGTCCTGCCCGTGCTTCAGCATTCATCGCTTCACTACGACGCACTTCCAGCAAAACTTGCTGTCGTTCTGTTTCCGCCCTTCCAATTTCGTTTTCTGCAGCATTTAACATAGCTGTCTCCCGGGCAATAAGCGTTCTTTGTTTTGCCAGATAGGCATGATGTTCAACATCTACCTTGTCTGCTTTTGCTTCCCAGAGTCTGCGGCTCATTTCAAGTGTTTCTTCGGCTTCTTTGAGGGCAACTGGAGCAAACCGCACAATGTCTTCATCTTGTTCGGCAGCCTCATAAGCGGTGCTCGCATCTTCTAAAATCGGATTTTGTGCAGGTGGACCACCACAGCTTGCGAAGAACAGAAACAAGGGTAACACCAAATAGAATGGATAATAGTTGTATTTCATATGAGTTTCCTCAGTTTTTATTGTTGTTTCCACTTTTACTTCCGATTTCTTCCCGCAGGGTCCGGATGTTTTCTCTTAGTTCAGCTACTATTTTTTGAGACTGACCGGATAGCGTTTTCACCTGGGCCAGCTCAGCATCGACTCTGGCATGTTCAAGTAGACGAAGAGCGCGTTCATACTCTTTCTCTTCCACAGCCTTTTGGGCCATCTCCAGTTTTTTCCTCGCATCACGGATTTCAAGAGGGGCAAAATCATTGGCTCCCGCCTGCTCGGCTTGTTGGATAACCATCTGTGTTTCTGTGAGTTGCTGTGTGGGCGGACTGGTGCTCCCGCAGGCTGCGAGAAGACCAGAAAATACCATCAACAATCCTAAGCCACATATCTGTGTGAAAGATGTTCGGTATTGTTTCATAGTGAACTCCCTGGTTTTATTGAATTAACCTAATTGTTATTTGTGCAGAAGTTTTGACATGCGATTTGTTATTAGAAGTCAAATCAAAAGCGGTCTTGTTAACTAATCTCGTTGTTGCCGGTTTTTTAAATCGTTAAATTAATTATTCACATGCTTTGGTTTAAAAATCCTTCTAAACTTGATCTTGAAAAATTCTTCTTTTTCTAAGCTCCCAGTATCAATATGCAATAATATCAGATTGCAACTATTACAGTTAAGCAATTATTATTTATATAAAACACTGATTGAAAGTTTACATGATTTATGTAACTCTCAGACGGATTTATGTAAGATTCCCCTGATGTACTAATTACAGACCTATTTCTCTACTTCAGAATATTACTTTCAACAGGTATATAGATTTCAAAAGTAGTACCTTTGTCCAGCTTGCTTGTGGCTGTAATTATACCGTTGTGATTGTCTACGACTTTTTTCACAGTTGCCAATCCGATTCCCGTTCCCGGAAATTCATCCTTGCTGTGCAGTTTTTTAAAAACTTCAAAAATTATCTCACCGAATTTTTTCTCAAAACCGATACCATTGTCCGAAAAAGTAATATGGCAGTACTTTTTATCCGGAACCAGGTTTTTCTGCTTCAATGTACTGCCCAGAGAAATGTTGCTGGTAATTTTTATTACCGGCGGAGTGCCGGGTCTTGCAAATTTCAATGCATTGCTTACGAGGTTGTTTATGAGCTGTTGGAATTGAAATTCAACAACATTGACCTCGCAAAGTTCGTCTGTTTCAATGGTTGCATTTTTTTCTTCAAGGATGTCTCTAAAGTCAGCTTTTGCCTTATCGACAACGGTATTCAGGTCTGTGGGTTTAAACTTTTTTTCAGCTTTGGCCAATCTGGAAAAAGTCAGTAAATCTTCAATCAGTTTCTGCATCCGGTGCGCCGCATCCTGAATAAAATTGAAGTACGATATTCCCTTGGTGGATAAGTTCTTGTGTTCTTTATCAAGGATCCGGTCCACAAAGATTTGAATTTTCCGCAACGGCTCCTGCAAGTCGTGACTGGATACATAAGCGAACGCTTCCAGTTCTTTGTTCATCTTTAGCAGTTCTTCATTTTGCAGCACCAGTCTTTTATTGACATCACTCAATTCAGCCGTGCGTTGTTTGATTTTTTGTTCCAGATCTTTGGTGTGCTGCTTCTGAATATCGTGTCTTTTTCTTCTTTCCGTTTCCTGTTTTGTAATATCTTCGATGGACAGCAAAATTAATTCTTCTGTCTTGCTTTCACGTGTTACCACGCGGGCGTTAACAAGCAGAATCAGTTTTCCCGTGTTTGGAAAAGTATGCGTTATTTCAAAATTATTGATCTTTGATTTTTCCGGGATGCTTTTCTCGAGCAGGGTTCGCAATTTCGGAATATCAAAATGTTTGTCGGCAAGCTCATAAACAATAACACCTTCTGTCTCCTCTTCACTCATCTTGAACAGTTTATAAAAGGCGTTATTAGCCGTTCTTACCCGCAAATGTTTATCCAATACCAGGAGGGGCTCACGTATGTTTGAAACAATAGCTTCGGAATAGTTTTTTTCTGCCTCCAGCTGCTTGTTCAAGCTTGTCATTTCATTATTGACCACAACCAGTTCTTCATTGGTGCTTTCAAGCTCTTCTTTACTGGTTTCCAGTTCTTCGTTTAAACTCTGCAGCTCTTCACTACCGCTCAACAGTTCTTCATTGGCACTTTGAAGCTCTTCATTAACCGCTTCCTGATCCTCGGTAATACTGCGCATATCTTCCCGGGTTTCAACAAGTTCCCGCTCCAATTGCTTTACACGCAAGTCCTCGGTGTCCGTTTTTGTTTTCGCTCCCTTCTTTGTCCCGGTACCGGCAGGTTGTTGTTTTTCACTTGAGACGTTTTCATGGAACAAAACCAGATAATACGGTTCTATGGTGTTGGGCAATGGAATGCCTTCGATGGTTACATTGTGCAATTCTCCACCTTTTTTAACGGGAATATTTTCTTTCTTAACCGTTCCTTTTTCCTTTTTTACTTTGTGCAATACGTTCCGCAGTTCAAATGCCAGACCATGTTTTGCCATGACCATCAAATTATGACTTGGTTTTCCCGACGTTTGTTCCAGATAGCTGCTGGTACTGCCACGAAACTGCACAATATCCATTGCTTCATCTACTACTACACCGGCAGGCATATATCGGTTGAGCATGATATCATCCGCCGTTTTTTGAAAATCGGAATGCATCTTTTCGGAACTTTCTTTGTTTTCAGATTGATTGAGATTCCGTTCGGATCCAGGACTGACTACATGCATAAACTTGCCTGGTGCATCTTTGCGCGTATAAATTTTGTCTTTATTGATGATCAACTCAAAAAGCTCAGGTGCCCCGCCGGTAGCTTCAGATTTGCCGAGAAACAGGAATCCATTGGAGTTCAATGCATAATGAAAAGTGACAAGCGCTTTCTTCTGCAGATAGAGTTCCATATAGATAAGCACATTCCGGCAACTTATGAGATCCATTTTTCCGAACGGCGGATCTTTTAAAAAATCATGACAAGCGAATACACACATATCCCTTATCCGTCTGTTTACCTGAAAATGGCCATCTGTTTTTGTAAAAAACTCACTCAGGCGTTTTTCTGAAACACCGCTTGTCTCCAGTTTTGAGTACATACCGGTCCGGGCCTGTTTGATGGCAGGCTCACTGATATCGGAGGCGAAGATCTGCACTTTATATTCCGAACCCTTCAAAGAGTTTTTGTCCAGATACTCCTGCAGGCAAATAGCTATGGAGTAGGCTTCTTCACCGGTACTGCACCCTGCTACCCAAACCCGGATGGGTTCACCGGCGACTTTGTTATTTACAATTTGTGGTACGACCTTTTTATATAGATTGTCAAAAGCCTCCGGATCACGGAAAAAAAAAGTAACCGGAATTAAAAAGTCCTGGTATAGTGCATCCTGCTCATCCTTGTCTTCTCTTAAAGTGGCGAGGTATTCAGCAGGTTTGGTTTTTTGAGTAATCAGCATCCTTCGGAGGATTCTTCTCCGAATCGTGGTCTGCTTATAGTATGTAAAATCTGTTCCCTTGCGGATGCGAAGCACAGAAATAATTTTTCTGTAAATGTCCTCATCTTCCAAATGCGGATCTTTTTTACCCTCAGCGGGAGCATTGATAAAGCTCGTTACTTCCAGCAACTTCTCCGGAATTTTTTCTGGCGAAAGTATGAAATCCACCACACCTGCTTCCACGGCATTATTCGGCATGTTTTCAAACTTTGCTGACAGTGAGTCCTGTGCAAAAGTGATGCCTCCCAGCTCTTTGATAGCTTTCAACCCAAGCGTGCCATCCGTAGCTGTTCCTGACAATACCACTCCAATTGCATGCTCATGATACACTTCCGCCAGCGAGGTAAAGATGGTGTCTATGGGCAGATTACGCTCTGTTTTACTTTTTGGAGGACGTGGAACCAGCTTTAAATGGCCACCTTCGGTCACCATGATTTTGTTACTGGGCATCACGTAGATATGATCAGGTGCCAAATCTGTTGTCTCCGAAATTTCCGAAACGGGAATCTTTGTTACTTTTTCAAGTAATTCGGGCAACAGACTATCGTGGCTGGGATCCAAATGCTGAACAAGAATGTACGCCATCCCGGAATCTTCGGATGTCGCTTTGATCAGCAATTTAAAGGCCTCCAGCCCGCCTGCAGAAGCACCGATACATACTATTGGAAATGGTTGGTCTGATTTAGTTGCTGTCTTCAGACGTTTATTTGATGGCTTCTTTGCTTTCAAAGAAAATTGATTTAAGAGTCGACCTTTAAAATAAAATGCTCTTTATCCGGGAGTGAAATATTATTCTCCGATATTAATACAAGTATTTTATAGACCAGTTTTTTGAGATCCGAAAATTTGTTGGGTTTGCGGATATAGTAGTGTGCTGCGTCTTTGTAAACCTGCTTGATCCTTTCTTTATCATTAGCCGTCGTAAAAATAATGACCGGAAGATCCTGCAATTTGGAACTACGTTTGATTTCCCCCAAAGCTGCGAAACCATTTTTACGAGGCATGTTGAGATCGAGGAAAAGCACATCCGGAAGTTTATTCCCTTTTTTATTGAGCCAGCCAAGGAGTTCTTCACCATTTGTAACCGTAAATAAATTCACTGATACCGGTAATTCCGCTATTACTTCCTCAAAAAGAAGGCAATCGGCATTGTCATCCTCGGCAAGGAGTATTTTTAACTTGCGGTTGATGGGTTGATATTCATTATTGTTTTTCATGTTCGAAGGTACATAGAATAAATGGTATATAATATATGCCGTAGTTTTAACGGATCATTTGTGCATTTACAGGCCTTTATAGTGCAGGGAATACGCCCTGACATTTTATTGAACCGGTATTTTCAACCAGCGGCCCTGTTCAATCTGTTCATCAAGTTCAACCTGATTTATTATTGCGATTTCAAGAGCGTCCCTTGCTCCCGGGAGCGGGTCCGGTAAAAACGATTCAAACGAACCACTTCGCTCCGCCCGGAATGCACGTACTCTGACCGGCTCAATATTCAGTTTCCCGGAATCTGTAAGCCGATCGAATGATTCCGTGGCAGTATTGAAACCCGGTTCCATGGAATCATAGTTGTCACGTACCGTGTAACTCAGAAACCGGTAGATGTTGTTGTCAAAATCAACGGCATATACCTGAAGGGTCAACGGGGTTCCATCCTCAAGCGCTGCATGAGCTTTTGCAACCCAGGCACCCCAGGATCCGCTGCTCAGTGCCTCACTTTCATTCACAACCGTGATGCCATCCTGTGATGTCACAGAACGGACCGATTGTTGCGGAGTTCCGGACTCTGAATCAATCCGGAAAACGGATACGGCATCTTCATCCGGACTCAGCAATACCACTTGTGACGGTTGATTGATCAGTGACCAGCCCACCGGAATCTCAAATTGAAAAGCGAGGTCCGGATGATAGAAGAA
Organism: Natronogracilivirga saccharolytica; assembly: GCF_017921895.1. Classification (NCBI taxonomy): domain Bacteria; kingdom Pseudomonadati; phylum Balneolota; class Balneolia; order Balneolales; family Cyclonatronaceae; genus Natronogracilivirga; species Natronogracilivirga saccharolytica. The sequence goes on along the minus strand of NZ_JAFIDN010000009.1, from coordinate 2,870 downwards.
TCCATCCTCCGCAAAACCCTGCCGCGGGTCCTCACCGTATACCATCCCGTCGATAAGCTCCATATACCGTTCCTCATTTCTCGTCGACTGTTCATATCCCTGATCTTTCCAATTACTTGCTTCCTCCGGGATGGCACGCTCCCTTTCACCGGGATCCGGGTGCGTAGAAACAAAATTCGGAATATTCTGATCATGCATCTCTGAAATCCTTTTCAGACTGGTAAAAAGAGCCGCTCCTTCCGAAGCATCATAGTCACTCATGGCGGCATATTCCACACCGAGATTGTCTGACTCCCGTTCATTCTCTCTGCTGTAGCTGAGAAAAATTAACTGTGCCGCCGTGCTGCTTAAATCCAAAATTGTCTGGCCCGGCAGGCCGAAAATTTCCTGTCCCATCACGGCCCCGCCGATTACAGCGATCTGACCAATTGTTTGCCTCAGGGCCCGCTGAGAGGAATGTCTGGCTGCTACGTGCCCGATCTCATGACCCATAACAACAGCAAACTGGGCTTCATTGCTCAGGTGGACCATCATCCCTCTTGTGAAGTAAATATAGCCTCCCGGAAGAGCAAATGCATTGATGACGGGACTGTCGAGTATCCGGAATGTGAATTCTGTTTCTCTGAAGTGGCTTTCTGTTTCCGGTCTTCTCAAATGGCTCTGTTCGAGTACCGTCTCTCCAATTTCCACTACATAATTTGCCACGTTATCGTCATTGTACAATCCAAACTGAGCAACGATTTCCGGATCCACTTCTTTTCCAATCTGCACCTCCTGACTCCATGAATAGCCGAATGCCCGGGTCGTTCCGGTTACCGGATTTTTCTGTATCGAACATCCTGCTGCCAGAAAGGCGGCAAAGAAAGACAATAATATATAGTGCTTAAGTAGTTTCATCTATTGATCCCTTTTGCATGTACAAAATTCAAGATCCTGAATTCACACTGTTCACAGATAATATTGTCAGATTTCGATTAAAAATCCTTACATGTAACCGCTGAATGGTTACATAGTTTACAGCGATACCATAACGTTGACTAATGCAAGCTTCTCTAATTCCTGTTACTGGTTTCCTGATTCCGATTCAGATTCCGTTCCCGTTTCCGTTTAATTTTTCTAAAATAGTCAGGGGTAAGTCCGGTAAATTTTCTTAACTGTGCTGTTAAAGAATGTTTATTTTTGTAGTGAAGCCGACCGGCAATTTCAGGCAGTGAAAGATCACTGTACAGTAACAACTCTTTCACTTTTTCAATTTTTTGCAGGACAATGTAATGCAGTATGGAAAGGCCTTTGACTTCAGAAAATATTTTCAGGATATGTTCGCTTCCCAGAACAATTTTTTTATTGATGATCTCTTCATACGTAATATTGGGCAGCTGATCCGAATCGTGTACTATCTCATGGATTGAAGTAATAATCCTGTCGATCAGCATGCTGTCGGGCTCATCAAGAAGTTCCAGCCCTGCCATTTTGAGATTTTCTTTCAGGGCATCCAGTTGATCTTCTGTGACATTCCCAAGCAATATAATTGCGTTATCTGAAATAATATGTCTTAAGCCCAGATTAATTAATTCCGATTTCGCATTCTTCTCACATCGAAGACTCAGCATATATTTTACATATAGCTTCTTTTTTGCCTTCGTTGCTTCCCGTTGCGTATTGGCTTTTAATGCAATCATCGCTAAAAATGTTTTAATTCGTTTCTATTCAATACAATGGTTTGTTGAATATCAGCTATGGTCGCTCCAGGTTCCCCGGCAGAGAAGCGTCTGAGACGACCACCCATAAAAAGGGGACACATGATTCAGTATGCCATTACCCTGGCTGTACCCTTTTGCAGTAAATTGCATAAATGTAATATCATAATTGGATCATCTAATTATATGATTACGATCAAGGTTTATACATTTTACAGGTTTTCGAGATTTTTCTCCCTCTTGAATTTCATCTCTTTGAAGAAACTGGGAGTAAAACCGGTAACCTTTTTAAATTGATTGGAAAGATGGGCGACACTGCTGTAATTTAATTTAAAAGCGATTTCAGTCAGGTTATCTTCATCATAGAGCAGCATTTCTTTCGCTTTTTCAATTTTATGCAAAATGATGAACTTCTGAATTGTCATTCCTTTGACTTCAGAAAATGTGTTAGAGAGGTACGTGTAGTCGTAGCCTAATTTCTCACTGATATAATCGGAATCATTCACATCGGGTATATCCTCAGCGTGATGAACCATTTCGATAATCACATTCTTTATTTTCTCAACCAGAATGTCTTTTTTGCTGTCCAGAAGCTCCAGACCCGCCTTTTCCAGATTTATTCTGAACGCCTCACGCAACTCATCTGTGATATCTTCCTGCATTTCAGCCATACCAAGTTCCACAGAAATGCAGTCCAGGCCAAGTTTTTTCAACTCCTCCTTTACCAGCATCTTACAACGCAAGCTAACCATGTACTTGATATACAGTTTCATCTATTTAAATTTTCTTATTCACAATGTCACATGGAGCATCCATGTGCTTAATCATGCACCTGTGTGTCCGAATTATCGGCTCTGGATGGATCATGTGTAAATGCAAATCGAGCGTGTGTCGTTGGCTCAGGTTTGACAATAACACCTGTTTAAATCGTCCATAGTCCATAAATGCAGATAATCGGGACGCCTGTAGTTTAAATATCAAGCCATTACTTTGAGACTTTTCGCCAGAGAGCATTCGTGTTACACTAATTCGCTTTTTTTTATGTAACTCAACTTTCGGAGTTCATACTAATCCCTTCCTGTTCATTAGGAAAGGCTTGTAACCATGGATGAGTCTGGTAAAACCTGCCTACCAGCTCAATAACCTGCACTAACAAATACCCTTGGCCTTGAC
>NZ_JAFIDN010000008.1 GCF_017921895.1 Natronogracilivirga saccharolytica | reverse complement strand
GCAAGGATTTTAGGGCTTTTTTGTCGATTTTCCCGGTCCATTTATCTGCGCAAATGGATGGAATAAAATTTTTTTCGGTATTTTCCACCCAGGAAATTGAAAAAGAGTGTTAACTCACGGAATCAGGATGTAATTATCTTTCATTTTGGACGCAATGATGCAGTTCTTTCATGATCCTGGTCTTAAGTGTCCGGGTTTTTGCGTAGGAAAAACCGAACTTTTCACCCATTTCCATGAGATTGATGTTTTTTACAGAAAAAAAGTTCATTATAAACCGCTTATGGTCCGGGGCGAGTTTTTCCAAGCATATTTTCAGTTTTTTTTGCCGCTCTTCATCAATGAGGTTTTCCAGCTGAGAAGCAGGTTCGGGTATAACATCCTGTTTTTCAAGCAGATCAACATCTGCACGTTTTTCGCTCTTTACATACCTCAGGTATTCGTTCCGGGAAGCGGTTAACAGATATTTAAATACTGATTTGCGGTCAGTGATTTTGTCATTTCGAATAACTTCAAAAACATCTGAAAAAGCCTGATAGGCACATTCTTCAGCAATACTCTGAGGTGCTCCCATTCTCACTTTCAGATACAATATCACCTTTTTCATGAGATCAGAAGACAACATATTGGCGGTCTTTCTGTCATCACGAAGGACGGCTTCAATTAAATTCGAATAATCTGAAGATGATGCTGACAAAACTGTATTTTACAGCCTTATTGCTGTATCTGTTTTATTATGTAGCGTTTACTAAGTTTCTCTTCTATTTTGCTCCTCTATTACAGGCTAACAAAATAATAGATAACTGCATGCCAAAATAAGCCATTTTAGCTTTGCTACAATACCTTTGTTTTTATAATTAACACAAGTTCACTGAATTATTGGTGATAACTTCAGCGATGACAATGTTTTTGACTGTTAACACATTAGCATGTAAAATGTTATGTAACAAATGCAACGCATTGTACTCCTACATATATGAAGGTTAGAAATGTACTGGACAGGGTATTTAGACCCCTTATTAGTCATTTTGAATAACAACATCCCTTAAAACCATCACAGCATTATGAAATACTTCAGAAACCTTTCCCTTATCGCAACTTTCGCATTCGCACTGACCCTTTCGGCATGCTCCGGTATCACCGACGCCAACCATGAGGACGACCAGCTCCGATTCCAGGCCGAGGACATGCAGGACCAGCAAGTCAAGGAACAAGGTGAAGAAATGGAGATGGTCCGCATCAGACCCGAATAATTGCAACTACCCTTTTACTTAAATAACAACATCCCTTAAAACCATCACAGCATTATGAAATACTTCAGAAATCTCTCCCTTATCGCAACTTTCGCATTCGCACTGACCCTTTCGGCATGCTCCGGTATCACCGACGCCAACCATGAGGACGACCAGCTCCGATTCCAGGCCGAGGACATGAAGGACCAGCAAGTCAAGGAACAAGGTGAAGAAATGGAGATGGTCCGCATCAGACCCGAATAATTGCAATTGCTGATTTTTTTATATATTTATTTAGTCATAGCCTAATTTATATATAGCAATATATCAGCAATTCATTGGTTTACTTATTAATTATTTTAACTCTTCTCATTGCGCCATTACAAAGTAACGGCAATGACAGAGGTCTCTCTACTGAACAGAGAAATCTGGTTTCTGAACAGCTTGAAAGATATATTTTACATTATGATGATGCCAAAAGCCCTTCTGCATGGTTGATCTACCAATATATTGAAGACAATCGGGATCATATCCCCCTCATAGAAGAGTTGGCTTATAAACACCAGGAAACATCTTCTTTTTACAATATTATAGATTGCATAGAAAGTGATATGCAGAACTATGCTCTGAATTTTGTCAAGTGTGCCGATGACCCCTCTTTGCTATTATCATTTATGCATAAAAATAGTCTTCATGACACACTCTTAAGTATTTTATCTTCTCACTATTTAAATGAAAGAGAAAAGTTTCATTTATCTTATTTAAGTGGTGATACAGTTGACGCAAATTATCCTATTACTGAAAAGCCACATTTCCTTGATATCTATTATTTCGATAAAATAGTTGAGGATGATAACATTAATAACGAATTATTCGAAAAGTGGGTAACAAATATATTAAATAAATCCCCAGATGACTTCTATTATCCTGATAGAATAACAAGTTTTATTACAACTGTTTTTGCTCTTTATAATATTAACAAGGAGTCTGATATAATTGAAATTTCTGGTAGTTTAAACCAGATCGAACAAACTCCGATAATTCCTAAAATGCTGAGAACTTTAAGATTTATTTCCTTTTCAGCATATAGCAATGGATATTATCAGTTTGATATTAGTTTTAATAGAAACTTCATTATTCCAGTTACTACTTATTTCTCAAAAGAGGAAGAAGCAATAGCAAGACTAGATTTTGGTGTTAGCCTTTATCAATTAGGCAATATTCATGCTTCTCTTGAAGAACTTGAAGTTGCTTATCAATATTTGGAATATGTAGATGATCGCTTCAAGTCTGCCATACTTAATAATTTAGGAATTGTTTATTATTATACTGGATTATTTGAGGATTATATACAACTTATATTAGAAGCATTAGATTACGCAAAAATCACAAATAGTGAAGATTTAGTTATACGATACTTAAACAATCTACATGTTTACTATAAAAAATTGGAAAACTGGAATATTGCATATGAATACCTAAACCAGATATACAATAAATCGAAGATGTATGATAACAAAACAAACACAATTATAGCATATAGATCATTTGCTACATATTATAGAGATTATAAAGACGATTTTGAAAAATCGGTTTATTTTTTAGATAAAGCATATAACCTATCCAGCAAGTCAGAAAATCACCAGCTTCCTTTTACGATATTATCTGAAATAGTTGCAACCTACATACATTATAATAAATATGAAGATGCAATTTTTTACACTGATAAGCTCTATCAAAAAGCCCTATACTTTGACTATGAACGCTATTTACTTTACTCACATGTTAACTATGCAAATATTAAATATGCAAGAGAAGATTATAAATCAATGACTGCTCATATTGACAGCATGATCACTTATGATAAGCAAACCCTTAATATGGCTGGCAGAGCTCAATATACAATAGCCTTATCCAGAGGTAATATTGTCAGAAAAGAGCCTTCTGAAGCGTTTAATTCTTTGGAAATATTTGCTGATAAAATAATCTCACGAGTGAGACACAGTTCCGAACTACAATCTGGTCATTTAATACTCGTCGACGAGTTCAGGAATCTTTTTGAGTATTTGATAAAGAAACTCATCGAGCATAATAAATATGATAAAGCTCTTTACTGGATGGAAGAGGTTAAAAACCTCAGTTCTGCTTCCTTTTATAACAACCCTGCCCTGAAATCAACGATTCTTGATGAAAATGAACTTGTTCTTGATTTTGCACTGAGAAACCGTATTGAGCGATTACGTTCTGAACTCCGAACTGCCGATGAGGATCAGAGAGTCCAATTGAATAACAGCCTGCTGGAGGCCATATCACAACAAAACGCACTCAGAAGAAAAGTTCTTCAAAACATAGATCTTGAGCCTGCAAATCTGGAGCGAATACGCCGGAACCTTGGCTCCTCGGATGTCATACTTTATTTCAGCAAATTCAACAATTACCTTTTTGCTACAGCTATTTCATCCGGAACATTTGAAATGACCAAACTATCTTTCTCGCAAGATGATATTGCGCGGATTGATACTCTTGTGCACAGTTTGTCTTCGGATAAAGTCAAGCTGAGTGAACTGGCCTGGCTCAGGGAGAAAGTGATTGGAAAAATGAACATCCCGGATCGCTTTACCAATTATTATGTCGTTCCTGATGGGTTTCTGTATCACATCCCGTTTGAAATCTTTCCGGAGGGGGAAATTGCAGGGGACTACAGTTACGGAGAAGCAACATACCTGATTGAGCATGCATCGATATCATACATAAACTCTCTGAAGGACCTTGAAAGAAGTTTTGCACACACTCCGCGCAGAAATCATGATTATGATTTCCTCGGTTTCGGAATCTCCCATTTTAATGAATCACAAAGTCAGTTGATGCCCGGACGTGTTCTCCCACCTTTGCCTCTGGCAGAAAGAGAAGTTACCGATATTGCTTCCCTCCTGGATCAACTTTCACGTAATATTTATCATCTTTCTGAAGACGGTACTGAAAGAAATTTCAGGGAAAGAGCGGGAAAAAGCAGAATTCTACACCTGGCATCACACAGTGAAGTATTTGAAAACGATCCGCTATACTCCCTTATCTATTTAAATCCGGATATTCACACAGATAATAGTAATCCCGGAAGCAGCCAGATTTCTGAAGACGGACTTATTTATGCCTATGAGCTTTTTGATATGGATCTGTCCAATGAAATGATTATGCTCAACTCCTGTGAGTCCGGATCAGGTAATTACATCCAGGGCAGCGGCATTGTTGGTTTCAGCCGTGCTTTCAACTACGCAGGTGTTCAGAGTCTGGTAATGAACTTGTGGACCATCCGGGACCGTCCTGCATATGATATGTCTGTGTCTTTTTACTCCTACTTAAACGAAGGGTACAGCAAGAGTGAAGCCATGCAGAAGGCCAAGGTTGATTATATCAATCATGTTAACAGCAACCCCTCCTCCTGGGGATCTTTTGTTATCTATGGCAATGTCGACCCCATTATTCCATCCAACAGACCCTGGATCATAGCTTCTGCCATTCTGCTTTTCGGGATACTGTCACTTGTCCTGGCATGGCTGAGAGTTCCGGTCAGAATTAAATCTTACTTCCTGAGCTGATAAATAAAAAAGCGGACCCCAAACTATGCTGGAATCCGCTCTGATGTTTTGGATAACACTGCGTTTTTGAAAGTTCTGTGATTATCTAATCCATATATCGCTCGGCAAGTCTGCGATAGGCACCATTCAACTCATAGGTTTTCTTGATGTGCTGCTGAGCTTTTCCTTCCTCTTCCAGCTGCAGATAGGCATTGCCAAGAAACCAGTGCACTTTTTCCCTGGTCAATACATGCAGATCATAATCTTCATCCAGTATGCCATGGAAAACATCTTTGGCCGCCAAATAATCACCGCTGTTATAGTGAATTGAACCTTTGTTGATATGAAGTGAAATAATTTGTTCAGTGGTCAGTTCGTTCTCTTCCATTTCTTCCAGTTTCTGAAGAGCTTCATGGTATTTTTCCAGGGATGCAAGATTGATTGCTTCCTGAACTTTCCGGTCAAACTCTGCCGAAGGGATAGTTGATGAACGATAGGTATCCAGTTCGATTTCCTTCATTGGCTTAGGTTCAAATATATAGTCTGAACCAAAAAGATATACAACGGACAGTACTCCGGCAATTACAAGCAGCGTTGCGGCAACACGTCCCCACATCGCAGGTATTTTGTAGAATTCCGGCTTGCTTTTACGGGTATTCCTGCGGGCTGATGCTGCATCAGTGACTGCATTATCTTCTTCAGTAGCGATGGCTTCCAGATTTACTGAATTCTTCAGATAATCAAGATACTCGGGATATTCAATCAACTCTTCCCATAGCTTGTCTATCTGCTCATCCGACAACTCACCTCTGCGGTAAGCATCAATCCGGGCTTCAAGTAGATATTTTTCTTTATTGTTCACTTTCGTTTCCTGAATCTAAGTCGTTAAAAATGGTTACTGCCGGTTCATAACCTGATCAATAGTGTTAATCAGGTCTTTTTTCATGAATGGCTTAAGCAAAAAGGCATCCATTCCGACTTCCTTGCATTTATTACGGATATCAGTCCCTGCATTTGCGGTTGCTGCTATGACAGGAATATCACTGTAATTTGTCATTTCCTTGATTTTCCGGGTTGCTTCGATCCCGTCGGGACCGTCGCCAAGGTTGATATCCGTAATAATGAAATCGTATCGATTTTGGGATGTGTATCCGAATGCATCCTGAGCATCCACAGCGGGATCAAGGTCTACATAATTTTTCAAAAAAGCCCTGACCAGATAACGGATTTCGTCGTCATCTTCTATATGCAAAGCTTTGAATTTATGTACACCCTGGCTGTTTTTGGTTTCCGGCCATGACAGTGTATCTGATCTGCTATGTCCGTTATTCCCATTACTTCTTTGCAAGTCTACCAGCTTCAGGTTGGGTGAACGGAAGCCTGACCGATGAGCTGTAAATGACTCATGATCAAGCGCGTTTGATACCGGACTGATAGCTCTTGCGTTTTTCCTCGTAAATAACTCAACGCGGGAAGTAATTGTGATTGGTGGATACATTTCCATGATTTGGTACTCCTGAACTGAAAACTTGTTTTAGTTTGTCTACTAATAGGAGGAGCCAAATGATGGATTGTTACAAAAATAATTAATGCTTTATTCAAGCAACCCCAAACCGGGTATATTCCGCAGTCGGATGTATCCGTCAGGCAAAACCTCGAGTCCTTTTACCGGGTTTTCAGCTACCAGAAGATGCCCGTCCAGATCAGCATAATCAGCCCAGAGAGACACCAGAGCAGATGCTGTATCGGCAATGGCAGACTCAACCATGCACCCTGTCATAACCTGAAGTCCCAGTTTTCTTGCAGCATGAATGATTCTGAGCGAACTGCTGATCGCACCCGTTTTCATCAACTTTATATTTATTCCATGAAACTGTGCAGACAGTTCCACAAGTGACTCTCTTCCCGTTATGCTTTCATCTGCAACAAGCGGAATGGAAGATTTGAATTTCAGCTTCCGCATCTCCTTTTTGCATTCAGCCGGCATCGGTTGTTCAATGAGAAAGACATTCTTGTCCTCAAGAAACCGGATCATTTCAAGGGCTTTGTCAAATGTCTGCCATCCTTCATTTGCATCAACCAATACAGGTTTATCGGTATGCTCCCTGATCGCATCCATGATTTCCTTATCATCACTTGTACCCATTTTTACCTTAAGCAAGGGATATGGCCCGGCATCCTCCACTTTTTCCCGCATTTTCTCCGGCTTGTCGATACCAAAAGTAAAGGTGGTACGGGGACCTTTGCGGTCAGGAGCCTGCAGCAGTTTGTATAGCGGAATATTGAGCTTTTTGCCAATCCAGTCGTACAGAGCCATCTCAAGACCGGCTTTTGCGGCATATTCACCGGGTGCTGCTTTTTCCATTGCGGAGACCAGCTCAGATACGTCGAAAGGATTGTTCAGGGAAAATTCACCGAATTGGCTGAGGTACTGAATAGCAGACTCCTGAGTCTCTTCATATCTGTGATTGGGTGCGGCCTCACCTGTCCCGGTAACACCTTCTGCAGATATCCGGATCAAAACATTTCTTACTTCATCTCTCGAACCTCTGGATATGGTGAATGTCCTTTTTAAAGGCAGGTTAAACTCCTCCGCTGTCAAATTAAATGTTGTCATAACGATCTTTTGCATTACTAATATTGGTGCGTGACAATATAACGTATTGGGATGATTACCGGAAGTATCAGTTATTCAGCTGAATGCTGAGACAAACAAAATACCGGTTGCAAAAAAACCGCTTTTTCAGTATCATATAAGCAATAAAAGCGCTTACAATTATTATCACTATCACTGATTATTTTCAAAAGTATTCTAAATTTAAAGGAGGTATTGCCATGAATAAACTACATCATGAAGACAGAACCAGAATGTACGAGAGATTCCATGCATTTGAGAAGTATCACAATGGCTTGTATAACCGCTTGCACGAAGTAATCAGATCCTGGATTCGCCGTATATTCCCCTTTAAAAGAGATACCGCCTATTGATTCAGGCAGTACCCTCTCTCATACTGAGAGCAACGCTAAACGGGTTGTTCGGAAAACAAGTTCATGAACAACCCGTCGTTGACCCGCATGTAGTACACTTCAGACAGGTGCCGTTTCTGACCATCGTCAGACTTCCGCAATCAGGACACATATCGCCTGTAAAGCCCATCTCCTTTGCTCTGTTCATCTCCTCCGAGCGGTACGATCCGGATCGTTTTGTCCCTGTTTCAGATTCAGGACTCTTTCCGGCGACTACCTGCTTTTGTTCTGTTGCTTCTCCGGATACACTGGCATTGTCTTTCTTGCTCTCTGTTGCAGACTCAGTACCGCGGACGGTCCTTGCCGGCGCGCTCGTATCGTCAGCTTCTGCCTCATGCTCGGGTCGCAAACTGCGCTTCATGTGATCTTCCGGCTTGACATGGGCCAGATCTTCACGGTCCAGATAGGTTACTGCCAGCTCCCGGAATATGTAATCAATGACAGAAGTGGTCATTTTTATATGAGGATTCCCTATAACGTTGCCGCTGGGTTCAAACTTTGTAAAGACGAAGGCATCGACATACTCCTCCAGCGGCACACCGTGCTGCAGGCCAAGTGAGATGGCAATTGCAAAGCAGTTCATCAGACTGCGGAATGCCGCACCTTCCCTGTGCATATCAATGAAAATCTCACCAAGCTGGCCATTCTGATATTCGCCTGTCCTCAGGTAAACCGACTGTCCGCCGATTTTGCATTTCTGGGTATAGCCACTTCTTCGGTGAGGCAGCCTGTTACGTCCGGCCACATACTTGTGGATGATTTTTTCTGCTGTTTTTACTACCTCATCCTGGACAATCTCATCCTCTGAAGCCTCTTCGCCCTCTTCTTCCTCGATTTCATCCATGATATCTGCCATGGAATTCAGCGGCTGGCTCAGCTTGGATCCGTCCCTGTACAAGGCATTGGCCTTGAGCATCTTTTGCCAGGACTGGTAATATGCGTTTTGAATATCCTCAACGGTTGCCTCATTCGGCAGGTTGATCGTTTTGGAAATCGCTCCGGATATAAATGGCTGTGCTGCCGCCATCATGTTAATGTGACCGTTTGCGGTGATAAAGCGTGTGCCGGTCCTGCCGCACTTGTTGGCACAATCAAATACGGGAAGGTGTTCCTCTTTCAAGTGCGGTGCACCTTCCACTGTCATCGTACCGCAGACGTAGTCATTTGCCTGCTCGATTTCCTTTCTTGTAAATCCGAGATAACGCAGCAGATCAAAACCGGGATCAGAAAGCTGTTCATCACTGACACCCAGCACATCTTTACAGAATTTTTCACCAAGGGTCCAGTGGTTGAATGCAAATTTGATGTCGAAACTCGCAGGCAGGGCCTGTTCGACCGCATCAATTTTCTCCTGAGTAAACCCTGCTTCAGCCAGACGTTTATGGGTGACTGTCGGACATCCGTTCAGCGTGCCGGTCCCCTTGGCATAAAGGACAATTTCCTCTATCTGATTTTGCGAGTACCCCAATGATCGAAGCGCTCTCGGGACACTCTGATTAATGATCTTGAAATATCCGCCACCGGCAAGTTTTTTAAACTTCACCAGGGCAAAATCAGGCTCGATTCCGGTTGTATCGCAGTCCATAACCAAACCGATGGTTCCGGTCGGTGCGATTACAGTGACCTGGGCATTGCGGTAACCGAATTTCTCCCCGAGCTCAACAGCACGGTCCGCATCCTGGCGTGCTGCATTGAGCAGATATGCCGGACAATACTCTTCATCAATGCCTGTCGGTTTAATAGTCAGGCCTTCATATTCTGATTCGCCGGCATTCCATACTGCGCGCCTGTGATTGCGCATCACGCGCATCATGTGTCCGCTGTTTTTCTTAAACCCTGGAAACGCACCAAGTTCCGAAGCCATTTCAGCACTGGTTGCATACGAAGTCATGTGCATTATAGCGGTCAGCGCTCCGCAAACGGCCATGGCTTCGCGGCTGTCGTATGGAATACCATTGACCATCAGAAGCGAACCGATGTTTGCATATCCCAGACCGAGCGTACGAAACTTATAGGAGAGCTCGGCAATCCTGCGTGACGGGAACTGCGCCATGAGCACAGATATCTCAAGAACAATGGTCCAGAGGCGAGTGGCATACCGGTAATCATCTACCCGGAACTTCGCCTCTCCCTCGTCCTGAAACTTCATAAGATTCAGTGAAGCCAGATTGCAGGCTGTATCGTCCAGAAACATGTATTCCGAGCAGGGGTTGCTGGCCTTGATCGGTCCATCTTCCGGGCAAGTGTGCCATTCGTTGATGGTATCGTGGTACTGCGTACCGGGATCTGCACAGGACCAGGCGGCATATGCAATCTGATCCCACAAGTCGCGTGACCGGATGGTTTTCATCGGCTGCGGATCACGCCCTTCTTCTGAAGCCCTGCGTCTTTCAACACGGCCGTAAAGATTCCAGTCGCCCCCCTGCTGCAGGCTGTCCATGAAAGAATTGGGGATGCGGATGGAGTTGTTGGAATTCTGACCACTGACGGAGTTGTATGCTTCCGAGTTCCAGTCGTTATTATAGGTTTCAAACGCAATGTCCTTATACCCTTGTCCTGCAAGTTGTATTACCCGTTCGATATAATTGGCCGGAACCTGATCCCGCCTTGCCTCTTTGATGGCTTCTCTGAGCAGTTTGTTTTTCTTGGGATCCCTGCTGATTTTTCCATTGTATTCCCTGCCATCTTGTTTAACCGGCTGATGACAAAACCGGATAATGGTGCGGAGGTGCTTTTCGCATATTTTGGATCCGGCAACGATGGATGCCACTTTCTGTTCTTCCCTGACTTTCCAGTCGATGTATTCTTCGATATCCGGATGGTCCAGATCCAGTGTGACCATCTTGGCGGCACGCCGTGTTGTGCCTCCGGATTTTATAGCGCCGGCAGCGCGGTCGCCAATCTTCAGAAAGCTCATAAGACCGGATGATTTCCCGCCGCCGCTGAGCGCCTCACTGTCGCCGCGTATATCCGAAAAGTTGGTTCCCGTGCCGGAGCCGTATTTGAACAGCCGCGCTTCTCTGGTCCAGAGGTCCATGATACCGCCTTCATTAACCAGGTCATCGTTGACACTTTGGATAAAGCAGGCATGAGGCTGAGGCCGGGTATAGGCATCTTTTGATTTATGGACTTTGCCGGTTTTCGGATCAACGTAAAAATGTCCCTGTGCGGGTCCGTTGATTCCATAAGCCCAGTGCAGGCCGGTATTGAACCACTGCGGGCTGTTTGGTGCCGCCATCTGTTGGGCCAGCATGTAACGAAGCTCATTGAAAAAATTGCGCGCATCCTCTTCAGCATCGAAATAGTCGTGCTTCCATCCCCAGTAGGTCCACGCTCCGGCCATCCGGTCAAATACCTGACGGGCATCTGTTTCGCATCCGTATCTCTTATCAGGATCCAGCTTTTTCAGTCCTGTTGTATCCGCCTCTGACCGCTGAAGCCATTCAGGCACCCCCTTTTCATTGACCTTTTTCAACATGGCCGGCACTCCGGCCTTGCGAAAATATTTCTGGGCTATGATATCGGTTGCAACCTGCGACCAGTTTGAAGGCACTTTCACATCTTCAAGCAGAAATACCAGAGATCCATCCGGATTCCGGATTTCTGACTTCCGGGATTCAAATGTTATTTCCTTATAGGGGTCGTTCTGATATGTTCTTGTGAAATGAGATGTGATTTGCATCTGTATAAGATTTAGGATTTAGAAGGACGGATGAACCGAAGGTCACGAAGTGAAAAACCATGACAGTTTAAACTTGCACATCTGATTCTGAACTTGTGCTCTGTCATGGTTATTTCATGCTGTATACTTGTGTATGTGTAATTTGAACCCGGCTGCAGGACTGTGTGGATAAACAGCACCGGCAGCATACCCGGAACCACTCTTGTGCCATTAAAGATAATCCTCATAAGACAACAAAAAAGAGTTACTTTCCCACATCTTTTCAACAGCAACAGGATTTTCCTGCTCATGACCGTAAAACAGCATGTGCAAAATACACATGTGGATAAATTGTGGATTATGTGGATAACTTTTTTTACAGTGCCTTATTTTACATGAAGCATGCGTCCGGACCGCTTCACTTCGCCGGCAGTCAGACGGTAAAGAAACACGCCGCTTGAGACACCGGACGCATCCCATTGCACCTGATGCTCGCCGCTTTGGAGCTTTTTATTGACCAGAACTGCCACGCTTCTGCCAAGTATGTCAAAAACTTCGAGTTTGGCTACGGCTGACTCGGGCAGAAAAAAGCGGATGGTTGTCGATGAGTTAAACGGATTGGGATAATTTTGCTCCAGGGTGACTTTATCCACAATTTCCCGTTCAGATTCTGAGCGGGTAGCTTTTCCGTCCCGGAAGGCCATACTTTTCGGACCGATACCGGCCTGAAAACTGTCAACCGGCGAACCCTGATCGTCATACCTGATAACCTTTCCGGAAGAGGAGAAATCGGGGGCTGTCGTAACATATAACTGAAACCGGTCATCTCCCCCGGCCGCCACATCAAAAGCATGCAGACTGCGCTCCAGAAATGGCTCCTCGTTCAGCGCTGGTGATACCACATCTACTTTTTGCAGTCCGTCCAGATGAAGCAGGCCAAAGTTCTCATCCGGGAAGGTGAGCTTTCCGGGATGCCCGCCGGTCTCTAACCGATCCGTTACCTCAAGGCTAACGGGATCGATAATCACAATTTCCCCGAAGGTCTCATATTCCGGATCAAATTCCTGGTTTTCATCAAATCCGAAATTGCCGGTGCCCACAGACCAGATCATACCGTCAGGCGACCGGGTTATATGCACGGGATTATCACCCACTTCAAGTGTTTTTACCAGTTCGTGATTTTGAATGTCAATCACCGCAACTTCATTGCCCAGGCCGAGTCCGCTCAATGCTACAAAAGCATATCCTTCAGCAACCACAATGCCTTCCGGGCCGGGACCTGCATCAATCTGTCCGGTTTCCTCCATCAGATCAAGATCAATAATGGACACGTTGTCCCCGTATAGATTGGTGACATACGCTTTCCGATCACCGATGCCGGCTATCTGTCTGGGACTGCCATCATGCTCCCCGGTATCGATGTTAATCGTACCCAGGCTCTGATATGTTTCAGGGTCGACCACCTCGATTTTCTGGCTGTTATTGACCACTATGTACAGTTTGTCGTCAATGATGGCGGCATGATTTCCTACGTCCCCGAGAGGGCGGTCATTTTCATTGAAAAATACATTGTTGACTGCCTGACCTGTTTCCGGCTCATAGACGGTCAGCGAAGCATTGCCCTGTCCGAATGCTCCTTCATTGAGAACAAAAACACGCTCCGGCTGAGCTTCAGCATTACCAGGAGCCCATACATATGCAAGCAATATGATCAGCAAAAGCATGCCACGGCAAAAAGCCCCGTTCTTTCGCCAAGAATAAAAGTTTGAAGTGGCAGTATTCAGATATTTCATAGATAAGTTCCTCATTTCTGTTGTTTATTTGAATGAAAAAGCAATGGAAAACCGGTAATGTCTTGGCGGAACCGGGTACCCCAGGATGAACTGATGCCGGCTGTCGCCCAGGTTTTTTACTTCAAAGCCGAGATCAATGGCAGCTGCCCCCGCGGGAATCCCGGTCCCGGCGGCGAAGTCCATGCTGGTAAATGATTCCAATGGATCAAAAATCCCCGAATGATCGGAAGTGGTATACCGCTTTGCCACGTGCTGCACGGCAAAACGCATCCACAATGAAGACCTGAATTCTGTCCGTATCCATCCCTTGTGAACCCAGTCCGGCACGTACATCATCTGTTTGCCGGCACTTTGGTCGCCCTCAAACCGCTCCTCTTCAATGGTCGCACGAGTGAATGACACAAGGTATTGCGCATCCAGCCTGATTCCGGAATGTGAAACCGTTGTGCCAGCCTGGCCTTCCAGCCCCCGGGAACGCATCCTGTCAATATTTTCCGGAACGGCAAACCCGTCCTGCCCGGGAAGCCATCGGATGCCGTTGTCAAAATCATGATGAAAACCGGTAATTCCGAAGCTCATTGAAGCCCCGTCCTGACCGGAATCAGGTTCTCTTGTCTGACCGGACACTCCTGCTTCAAAGGTGTACACCTTTTCAGGCTCAAGATCAGGGTTGCCGCCGGGTTGCCAGTACAGATCATTATATCCGGGGAAATTCCGGTTTCGGGATATCATACCCCGGAACGAAACGGAATCGCCAAAGGGACGTAAAGTCAGCCCCAGCGCGGGATTTGCCGCATATTCGAACTCCGTGTGGTACTCCCACTCCAGGGATGGATGCAGACTCAGCCAGCTGATGTGAGCCCATTCGTGATTCAGGCGGCCGGATAGCGAATGGTGTGTTTTATCCGTGTCGTAGTTGTCACTATTAACTGTCTGATTCGCCCATTGCAATGATCCCCACGTTTCATGCCCGGGCGCCCAGACATGGCGAACAGCAGGCCTTAATAAAAAAAGGCTGGTTTCGCTGGCATCCGTACGTCCTGTACGACGGGGAGTGTAATCCAGATCATAACGATAAAATGCTGTCAGAGCGGTAAGTTGTGTCCGGTCGAAACCATCGTAGCCGGACTGGAAAATCCATCGGGCGGAACGGTCATCCTGGCGGGCCGGTGCCGGGCCGGTAGTTGGTCCCGGAAGTTCGTTGCTGATATCATCCACCCAGACAAGGGACCTGAAATGCCAGTCGCCTGTCTGGTACGCTCCCCTGGCCAGCATATAGCCGGCTGATCTGGCATTGTTTTCTCTTGTTGAGCGTTCATTGCGGACGGGATCGTCATAGGTAAAGTCAAAATCGCCGCTGTGCAAAAACGCCCTGACCTCACCTTCAAACTTTCCATCCGAATAGGCGGCACCGGCCCCCGTTTGTGCAACACCGAATGAACCCCTTGAATGTGAGAGGAAAAAACGATCCGGACTGCTTTTGGTACGCAGCGATACCGTGCCGCTGATGCCTCCTGATCCGGACATGGATGCCGGATTTCCGGATGACGCAGAAATACCGTCCAGCATGCCTGCCGGGATCATAGACATGTCAAATACGCCGAGCATGGGGTGATTAAGCGGCATATCTTCCCACATGACACGCGTCTGGGAGGGTGTGAATCCGCGCTGGGATACAAGGGACATGTTGCCGGCTCCATAATCCCGTGTCACGGCGTGCGTATGTGCATTAATCAGCTCAGATGCCGAAGTGTGGGGATGTTTCTGCAGCTCGCGTGGGTCTACATTCCGGATCTGTACCGGCTGATGATGATCAGGCCGCTCAATTCGTGATCCGAGAACACGAATTTCCTCCAGTACCAGAGTGTCTGCCCGTGTGAACACCTCATCAGCCGGAGCTGCAGTTGAATGCGGCCGATTATCCCCCTCATGCAAAAAAACCGGGTTTACAGCCGTCGAAATATATTGGGTTTCACATGTTTTGTTTAGGGATAAGGTTTTTCCGGCTGCAACTGAGGTACCCGGATAGTATGCGATTAGTAACCAGGCAATCAGTATAAGCGGAGTAAACCGCCGGTACCATCCCGGAAGATCATTATTGAACATGGAATTTCAGGTCATCCGCATACTTTTAGTCCCGAAAGTGCGGAATTCGATATCAGGCAGGTCTCCTGGCTCGATCTCTGGGCTGAAAAGGCCTTCCCGTTTCTGCTATGAGAAACAGTGGCTCAGGCGGGGTTCACACCCATTGAAGATCTTACAGTTGCGGGTACAGCTCCCGAATTTCACGGGATTCCCTTTTCACTTCCACGATGGAAGAACCGGATACGATTAATGCCCATGATAGAAACTCAGCGCACCATATGCAATCTGAAAAAAAATCCATCCGGTTTGCCATGTGTCTTCCCGGATGGATATTACGAATTTAATGACCGCCTCTAATATGACATCTTTGCTGATGTCCTTTTGTTAAACAGACAGATGCATATAACCTGTTGTCAGAATACAAGCCGGTATGAGAGCCGGACATTTCTTCCCATCATGGGAATATCACGTTGCTCAATCCGGGACAGATGATCCCGCCATGTTACGTCAAATGCATTTTCCATTCCGGCGGATATCTGATGTATGTAGTCATTTCCGAAGCGTACCCCTGCATTTGCTTCAAACAAGGTGTAGCCGTCCGTTGCTTCCTCTTCCGGTGCAACCCGTGACTGCTCAAATGCATGGCGTACGGTCGCACGAATCCACCATGGACCACTGTCATATTCTGTTTTACCGGTAACCCGCAGAGGAGGCATGAATGGCAAGGGCTGATTATCACCGGTAGCTCTTTCTGTGCCGCGGGTATAGTCAGCCTGTCCCGTGATGCTGAGCCTGTCGGTCACATTGTGTTTCACAGAAGCCTCAAAGCCGAGAATATCTGCATCGGTTCCCTCATACCGCAGCACCGGCAGATCCCTGGGTTCATACCTGTCTCCTGTCGGTGTCCGGGTTATGTAATTGCTGATGCGATTTCCGAACACAGCGGCATGAAGCTGCCAGTTACCTGCTTCATAGTCCAGGAAAAAATCCAGCCCGTATCCGATTTCATTGCCGAGTCCGGGATCACCTATTTCATAGGCACCGGCTGCCAGGTGCGGTGCATCGGAAAAAAGTTCTTCAACTGACGGAGTACGGTGAGCTCTGGAGAACTGGAGCCCTGCGTTTATATTTCGGATCAGTGGGCCGCTGATGCCTGCAGCTCCGGCCCAAACGCCCCTGGAGCGGATCTCATCGGCATCGTGAAAGTCAGCATTGGCCAGAGATTCGGTCCGGTTCCATTCTACACGCACACCGCCCTGCAGCCGCCAGTTGTCATAAAGCCGAAATTCTTCGACAAGATATCCGCCGAGCGTTAACACACGTGCATTCGGCGTAAGTGCTTCATCACCACCAACGGTCACATCTCTGTACTCGACCGTTGCACCTGCCGTCCCTTCCGTAAGCAAACCGGCCTGACCATGCTGCGCCAGAATGTCAGCCTGAAAGTAGTGCTGATCGACTCCCAGCTCCAGATCCCGGTCAACTTGTTCCCTGTCTTCAAACTCCAGCCCGATCTCTTCATGTGTGTAGATACTGTAGACCGTCCGCAGCTCAATACCATCCCAGATATCATGATCCAGGCTTCTGTTGTACCTGCCCTGTAAAGCCAGCCGCTGCATGGTCAGGTAAACCTGTTCATCCTGGTCAAAGGGGTCCTCCGGAATGCCATATTCCTGATCTGTGTAGGATACGGCAAATCCGCCAAAATGGTTCGCGCTTCGTCTTGCCATTCCGGCGCCTATATCAAGGGATTCAAGATAGGTGTCGGGTATCTTGCCTGAAGGTGTATTAATATCACCGCTATTGCGCAAGCTGGAGCGAAATGTGAATGCATTTTTTTCTGATCCGTAATTTAATCTTACCCTGCCGGCGAGTGACTCCATGCCGGTTTGTCCTTCGCTACCGATGTGTCCTGACAGTCCAGGGGACCACTGCTGCGGGATATCAGCAATCCGGAGATTAACGACACCACCCATGGCGCTGGAACCGTAGATGAGACTGGCCGGACCTCTGACAATATCCACCTGATCGATGTTTTGCGGATCTGTTGCTACGGCATGATCGTGAGCTGTTGAAGAGATGTCTCCCATCTTCATACCATTCTGCAGCACCTGAATGCGCTCACCATCCATACCTCTGATAACAGGCCTTGCCGGGGCCTGTCCAAGAGACCTCATGGCAACGCCGGATTCGCCATCAAGCAATACGCCAAGAGAGGTCGTATTGCGCTGCTGGATCTCCTCTGCGTCAAAACTGCTGGCCGGCTGATATCGGGTCACTCTGTCGAACATTCTTGCTGTTACCAGTAGTTCGTCCGATATCACCACATCATCTTCAAGTTCAATGGCTATGATTTCACCGGACTGCTCCGGAAGAGAGACGGACACTTCTTTGCCGGCAAAGCCAACAAATCGAACCACCAGTGTCCATTCGCCGTCCGGGATATCCTCCACCCTGAACCTGCCTTCAGCATCGCTTACCGCACCTCTTTCAGTCTCTGAGATCAAAATATTGGCTCCGGGCAGCGGTTCCTCTTCTGTATCTGTAATGACGCCTTCAATTACATTTTTAGCCGAGACACCTAACGGAAATATCATGAGAAATATCAGCATCATCAGGCTGTTGCGGCCTGATATTGTAAAATGTCCTGGAAATTCATTCAAAATGGTCCATGTAACTAATTTCTTATTCATGTTCATACAACCGTTATTTACAGGTGTAATTCCCAACCTGACTGCAAATGAAAGTATGTTTCATTTTTATTAATGTAAATATTTATTTAGCCTCGACTAAATATAAAGACGACAAAGCAGTTTTCAAAAAAAGAAAAGTCGTGTTTTTTCGCCTTTTTATAGCATCGTCTTAATCAGAAGTTGCGTTTATTTTTAGCTTTAACTAAATTATAATACGGTTCAAAAAAAACATAATCAAAATGGCAAAAGAGAAACCGAGGCTTAGTGAGTCCCAGGAGGATTATCTCAAGGAAATATTCAAGCTCAGAGAGCTGAATAAAAAAGTAACCATGCAGGATCTTTCCCGCAGACTTGATGTGCGCCCGGCCTCTGTGACGGGAATGATCAAGCGGCTGGTCGAAATGGGACTCGTACTGCACGAACCGTACAAAGGAGTACGACTGACCGAAGTCGGCGAGGCTACCGCACTGGAAGTACTTCGTCATCACAGATTGCTTGAGCTGTATCTGGCCGATCACCTCAATTACTCATGGGATGAAATCCATGATGAAGCTGAGCGGCTTGAGCATGTTATCAGTGAAAAGTTCGAAGCGGCAATTTCCGAATTGATGGGACATCCGACCCACGACCCTCATGGAGATCCCATCCCCTCAGCGGATCTTCAAATACCCGATTCGCCGGAGCTGCGGCCGGCAAATACGCTTAAAAAAAATACCGCTGCAACTATCCGGCGCGTAATGACTCAGGACAAGGATATTCTAAATATGCTTTCACGTCTTGAACTCACACCGGAACAGGCAATCGAAATTACCGAAACCGACCAGGCCGGCGTCCGGATTAAAGTAAATGAAAGCCAGTTCTTTCTTCCCCATTCGATCGCCCGGTTTTTGTGGGTGGAATAAACACCATTAATCACAGCTTAATACGAGTATCCAATCAGTTACATATGCCCGGACAGACACTTAGATTCTTAAACATAAAAAAGATAACTCCGGATTTGAAAATGGTCCTTCTTCTGTTTTTTGCAGGTCTTTTTCTCTTTTCCGGATGCAACCGGGAAGAGGGCGAGTCATCCGCAGACGACCGTCCGTTTGTCGTTACTACCACCAATTTGATCATGGATGCTGTTGAAAACGTCGGAGGTGATCAGATACGCACCGCAAGCATCATGGGCCCCGGAGTGGACCCGCATGTATACCGGGCCACGCCACGAGATTTCCGCAATATGGAAAATGCCGACCTCGTGTTGTATAACGGATTGTATCTCGAAGGAAGACTTTCCGAAATTCTGGATCAGAAAGGGGACAAATCGCGGCCAGTAGCTGAGTCCATTCCATCCGGCAAACGCATTTCGGCCACTGAATTCGGCGGTGCCTATGATCCCCATATCTGGTTTGATGCTTCCTTGTGGCAGCTGGTTATTGATGATGTAGCCGATGCGCTCTCAGAGCTTGATCCTGAGAACTCAGATACCTTTGCCAGACGGGCAGAGCAATACAAACAGGAGCTTGACGAGCTTCACATGTATGCTCTTCAACGTATTCAAAGCATACCGGAACAGCGCCGTATTCTCATTACTGCACACGATGCTTTCCAGTACTTCAGTAAAGCTTATGGAATAGAAGTCCGCGGGCTGCAGGGACTCAGCACGGCAACCGAGTTTGGAATTCAGGACGTTTCCCGAATGGTATCACTGATTATTGAACGGGAAATACCTGCCATCTTCGTAGAATCAAGCGTCAGTACCCGTTCCATCGAATCCGTCATTGCGGGTGTACGCGAACGGGGTTACCAGGTCCGGATGGGCGGGTCACTTTACTCCGATTCCATGGGCGCCCGGGGAACACCTGAAGGAACCTACTCCGGAATGTTCCGTCACAACGTCGAAACCATTGTACAGGCGCTGACTGGCGATCTTGAACCCGCCTGACAGCATCCGGACTGTATGCACAGTCTGTTTTCCAATTATTGATTTGCTGAATATGCCATTATTTCACCGACATGACTGACAAAAACAAAAAAAATCCACCGGTTGAAGTTCATGACCTGACCGTCGCCTATGATCAGAAACCGGTACTGTGGGATATTGACTTTGAGCTTCCTGAAGGAAAAATTACGGCGGTCATTGGCCCCAACGGCGCCGGCAAATCCACGCTGATCAAAGCGATGATGGGGCTCATCCCCTCCTCTTCCGGATACACACTGATTTACGGCAAACCGCTGGACAAACAGCGCAAAAACGTCGCTTATGTCCCCCAGCGCGAATCTGTGGACTGGAACTTCCCGATTAATGTGATGGATGTTGTGCTTATGGGCAGATATCCTCATCTCAGGCTTTTTCAGCGACCATCCCGCCGTGACCGGGAGCTTGCGGTCGAAGCACTTCAGGAAGTGGGCATGCAGGATTACCGTAACCGGCAGATTTCTCAACTTTCCGGAGGACAGCAGCAGCGGGTGTTCCTGGCGCGCGCCCTGTCCCAGGACGCATCCATTTATTTGATGGATGAGCCCCTGGCCGGTGTGGATGCTGCTACCGAAGATGTAATCTTTGACAAGCTCCGGGATCTCCGCGCACAAAACAAAACCGTCGTGGTTGTGCATCATGACCTGCAAAGTGTACCTGAAAACTTTGACTGGGCGATGCTGCTGAATCTCCGCATGGTTGCACTCGGACCGGTGGACAGCACATTCACCGACGAAAACCTTCAAAAAACATATGGCGGCCGCCTGAACATACTCAGCCAGATGGTTGAGCAGAGCCGGCAGCAGCGATTTCTACGCGAGCAAGAGGATTGAGCCGTATGGATGTTTTCTTTGAATTCTTTTCGCTACAGGATCCCAACATCCGGTTTGTACTTGCCGGAACCATTCTGCTGGGCATCTCGGCAGGAGCGCTCGGATGTTTTGCCATCCTGCGAAGGCGGGCCCTTGTCGGAGATGCCGTTGCACACGCCGTACTGCCCGGAGTCTGCCTTGCATTTATTGTTGCCGGCGGAAAAGATCCGTTCATGCTGATTCTGGGATCCTTCGTATTCGGACTGCTCAGCATGGTGACTATGGATTTCATCACGCGCAACAGCCGGATTGCTCCGGATGCCTCCATCGGAATGGTGCTGTCCGTGTTTTTCGGGTTTGGCGTTGTACTTTTGACGTTTATCCAGTCCACCGGCTATGTCGATCAAAGCGGGCTTGACGATTTTATGTTCGGGCAGGCTGCAGCCATGGTCGGAACCGATGTGAAAGTTTTCGGTGGACTCAGTCTGCTTATTCTGGTTCTGGTTGTGCTGGCATACAAGGAGTTCAAACTGGTCAGTTTTGACATGTCGTATGCCCGAAGCATCGGATATCCTGTCAAGCGAATGGAGTTTCTGCTGGCATTGCTGATGGTCATGACCATTACGGCCGGCATACAGGCCGTAGGCGTCGTACTGATGGCATCGATGCTGATTATTCCCGCTGCTGCAGCCCGCTACTGGACCGACTCTCTTGGTATCATGCTCGTACTGGCCGCGGGCGTCGGCGCCTTTTCCGGCGTGACCGGTTCCTTTATCAGCTACACGGCTCCGGCCATGCCGACCGGCCCGTGGATGGTTGTCAGTGCCGCTCTCGTTTTCTTCATTTCCTTTCTTCTGGCTCCGCGGCGGGGTGAAATTGCCCGCCATATTCAACGGAAGCGGCTCTCCTTTAAAGTGGCCTGCGAAAATATCCTCAAGACGCTGTATTCCATGGAAGAAGAAGACGGAAAACAGGAAAGAGCACGCAGTTTTGACGAGCTCCGGAAACGGCGGTACATGTCACCCCGGAAGTTGAAATCCGTGCTTTCATCACTGAAAAAAAGAAAACTGATCGAGGCATACACCGGAGTTCATGAAGGCTTTGTCCTTACTTATGACGGGCGGCGCGAAGCCCGCAGACTTGTCCGGGTACACCGGCTCTGGGAAAAATACCTCACTGATCACCTGCATATTGCCGATGATCATGTTCATGACGATGCCGAATCGATGGAACACCTGATAACATCCGAAATTGAGCAGGAGCTGCAAAAGTCCCTCGGATCACCTGAATCGGATCCCCACAGAAGCACTATTCCGTACGATGTTAATGACAGTCATTCCGCCAAAGATTCCGGAGCGTCGCAGGAATCAGAAAACAACGGCAGAAAACACAGAAAAAAATAACATATGGCAGTCTCTATCACCTTTTACTCACTGTATCTCCTGAACGCCTAAACTGAAAACAGCACTATATGATCACCTCGACAGGCTGGATAATCATCACGGGCATTCTGGTTGCGACGTCCTGCGCACTGGTGGGGGCTTTTCTTGTATTGCGCAAGATGTCCCTGATGGGAGATGCTATTTCCCATGCCGTACTACCCGGTATTGTCATTGCTTTTTTGCTGACTGCCGGGCGCAATACGTTTCCCATGCTTATCGGTGCCGGCATATTCGGTGTACTCACGGTCTGGCTGACCGAAGAACTGAGCAAGCGCGGCCGGATATTTCATGATGCATCCATGGGTATCGTTTTTACAACTCTCTTTGCAATTGGAGTCATCATCATATCCCTTTTTGCAGCAAATGTGGATATTGACCAGGAGTGTGTTTTGTATGGTGAAATTGCCTATGTAGCCTGGGACTTGTGGATCTGGCAGGGAACCAACATGGGTCCGCGGCCTGTATGGATTCTCGGCATGGTCCTGGTGCTGAACCTTTCATTTATTCTTCTGATGTTCAAAGAGCTGAAAACATACAGTTTCAGTCCCAAGCTTGCAACAACGCTGGGTTTGCCCGTAGGGTTGATCCACTACACTCTGATGGGATCGGTTTCCATCACAACCATTGCCTCATTTGAAAGTGTCGGTGCGATCCTGGTCGTGGCTATGCTTATCGTTCCTCCGGCAACAGCATACCTGTTGACGGACCGACTCCACATTCTTTTGCTGCTTTCGGTATTTTTCGGAATCACATCGGCTGTGGGCGGGTTTTATTTCGCTCTCTGGGTAAACAGCTCCATTGCCGGTGCCATGGCGGTGGTAACCGGACTCCAGTTTATACTTGTGCTTTTTCTGGCACCCAGATATGGTATTCTCAGCAGAAAATATCGCAAAGAAAGCCCGGGGCAGATGCAAGAATCGCAAGGTGTCGGGATACCAGAAATAACACCAACATCATCAACCAATCACATCTCCGAATAATCCATAAATTTTGCGGGTTTCACGTTATGAGCTCCAATAAAATTCTCATGGTGCTTATCAGGTTATGTTACTTTTTTCCTTGCATCGACAAGTCACCGCAATTTGTTACATTGCAGTAAATGACAAGGCAATAAAAGATTCAGGATGACAGTAACACAATAATGAAAGAATCAGTACTTACCGACAAGCAGAAGGAAGAAATCCGTGAAATTATTGAGCAACAGATTCAGGAAGCAGACAAAGAACTTAAGGTTCTGAAGGAACTTACTGCGGCTGTTGAGCCGGACAGCTCCATAGGTCGTATATCACGCATGGATGCCATCAACAACAAGACTGTCAATGACGCGGCATATCGAAACACAAGAACCCGGTTGAAGCGGCTGAAAAATGTGCTTGAGAAAGTTGACGATCCCGATTACGGCCGATGCGTCCGATGCGGAGAACCTATTGCTTTCGGGCGTATCCAGATCATGCCCGAAAAAAGGGTTTGTGTGCATTGTTCAAAATAAGTCTCAGACTCGACATTAGTCCGAGTCAAGAATATCACTGATTCGTTCGGAAATATCTTCAAGGTGATACCGGGTGACATTGTTGGCCGAAGCAGGAATGGCTTCATCCACATTTCTGCGCAAATCACGGAGATGTCCGCGCATCATGGCTGCTCCTTCACCGGATGAACGCATGAACGTGCCCCCCACCTGCATTTCCATCACATCCAGATATGCACGCTGAAGATTCCGTCGATACAGGTCAATTTCCACACTGTTGCCGCTCAGTTCCATCCAGATACCTTCACGCAGGTCGGTCATCATTTCATCAACCGGATAAACGTCATCAGGATTTCGGGTCGCTTCGAGTTCGGCCATTCGCTCCAGCCGGGAATTGCTCATAACACCAAACAGCAATCTTCGCTGCCCCTCTTTGATCTGATTGCTGGAGCCAAAGGGCTGAATGAGATCCAGCAACTCCTGATCGAGAAGATAATCCGGTGTCTGAAATCCTTCTTCCAGCAGATATTCCAGGGCTTCGGTCTGTCGCTCACGGCTGACCGGTGAATAGACGGCCCCCTCCTGACCGTAAACTTTTCTTTCACCGTACACACCTCCGATCCAGTTCACAACGTGTCCGAGCATCCAGTTACGCTGCTGGATGACGCTGCCGTACAGTTCTTCAAGCGTTTCATAATTCTCGCCATCCTTTCCGGCGGCATCCACAATGAACTCCATGATCCGCTTCAGATTCGCAATACCATATTGTGTTGATTTGACGTGATTGTCGCCAAGAGCCTCCCGCTGCTGGGTCGGGTCTACAGAAGAGAGGTTGCCGAACAGCAGCATGGGCTCATCTTCCTGCCGGCGGGCGATTTCATTCAAAAACGGACGTTCTTCGTCAGCGGATTCGGCCTCGGGAAATGGAGAGTACCCCCATTCGATGGCAAACTTGTCGTAAATGGATACGATTGGGAACATATAGGCATCGTCCCCCGGCTGGGCAACGTAATTCATTCTGGCATAATCCATTATGGATGGAGTGGTGCCGTATTTCCGGGTAAATGTCGGGCTGCGGAGGCTGTCTGTGGGCACGGTTGCACTCGCTTTCATGTTGTGCGGCAGACCGAGTGCGTGCCCTACTTCATGAGCCACAACCATCTGCACAAGCCTGCCCATGAGCGAGTCCGGCATCGGCAAATCCTGCATGCGTTCATCCACGGCACCGCCCTGGACAAAATACCAGTTTCTCAGCAGGTTCTGCACATTATGGAACATTCCTATGGATGAAGTAATGATCTCTCCGCTTCTGGGATCATGCACATGGGGGCCGAACGCATTCATAGTTGTGGACGGCATCCACCGAATCATGGAATAGCGGGAATCTTCCATGCTGAAGTCAGGGTCATCCTCCGGTGCCTTTTTTCCCTTGATCGCATTTTTGAAACCGGCCTCTTCGAAAGCCGGCTGCCAGTCATTCACACCCTGAATTACATAATCAACAAGAAATTCCGGTGTCCCGGGATCCACATAAAAAACAATGGGTTCTTTAGGTTCGGACAGATCCGCATCGGGGTCTTCTTTTTCCAGCCGCCACCGGGTGATGAACCGGCGCTGTTCGGCGCGATGTTCCGGACGGCTGTAGTCAACCTGGCGAACCGAGAAATAGCCGACCCGTTCATCATGCAATCTTGGCTGCATCGGTTCTTCGGGCAACCTGAGAAAGCTGAAATTCAGCATCATCGAAATGGATCGCAGACGTCCGCCGGCGGGAACTCGCTCGGTCTGCAGCGTGAGCACATTGCTCACCTCGACATTGTCCGGGAAAGCGCGGGCCCGCTCAATATAGCTTCTGTCAGAGTCGATGGAGCGTCCGTTGAAGCGTTCCCTGGGAGAAAATTCGGGTATATCAGTGGTGAACAGATCTGTAACTTCGATCAGCGATGAGAGGCTGTCGGGCCCTATGGCCTCGATTTCAAAGGAAGCTATGATCGGCTCGAATGTTGCCGCTCTGACCGCACGGTATACAGACGAGGTGGTATCTGCCGTTGACTGATGGATGACGCTTCTAAGCAAAATTTCATCATTGCGTTTTTCCCATCTGAGAACATAGTTGCTCAGACGGATACCACCGTACCCTGTTCCTTCCTGAGCACGGACAAAGCGGGAAACCATCAGAACTTCTCTTCCCAGCTCTTTATCCGGTATCTCAAAATAGAGTTTGTCATCGACCATATGCACATTGAACATCCCCTCTTCGGTTTCGGCATCTTCAAGGATTTCATTATACTCGGTAACCGGTTCAGGTTCGCCGACTTCGACTACTCCTTCCGGAATATCTTCGTCCGGTTCGGCGGTTGTGCGGAACAGTGTGCAACTGGAAAACAACAGTATCAGAGATAAGAGAGGGAGAAAACGGAGGAGGGGCATAATGATGCAGGTAAACAGATTGAAAATTATTTTCAGAGCGCCGGTACAGTTCTCAGAATCCGGTAATCTGAGGGATTAAATACTGAATTAATGAATTAATTTAGAACACTTAAGATAGAAAATATTAGGTAATCATTGAAACGTTGAAACAGATAACGTTTTTCCGGCTTGTGCAGCGCACCGGACTACCGAAATCAATCCCATTGCGGTGAGAGTCCGGGAAAATCAACAACCCGCCTGTTTTTTTCCAGACGGTCAATTAGCTCCAGATCTTCGGAATCAAGCTCGAAATCAAATATATCAAAGTTTTTTCTGCGCTTATCCGGTCCGGATGCTTTGGGAACCGTGGCAACATCGTCTTGCTGAACCAGCCATCTGAGCGCGACCTGGACATCGGTTTTATCGTGTTTTTCTCCAATTTCACGCAATACCGGATTGTTAACAAGTCTGCCCTTTGCCAAAGGACTGTACGCCGTCAGGAACATGCCATGTGAACGCATAAAGGTCATCAGTTTATCCTGATTGAGCATGACGTGATATTCAACCTGATTGGTAATCAGGGGGACACCGGTTTTTAGGGCACGCTGGAGCAATGCGATATTGAAATTGCTGACGCCCAGATGGCGTACTTTCCCTTGCTCGCGAAGCCGGTTCATCGCATCCAGTGTGTCTTCCAGCGGAACACGGGATGAGGGCCAGTGGATCAACAGCAGGTCGATATAATCGGTCTGCAAGGATGTGAGGCTTTGTTCTGTTGTTCGCTGCACAGCAGACGGAGCCAGACTGTCGTTCCAGAGTTTTGTAGTAACAAACAGCTCGTTCCTGGAAACTCCGGACTGCCTGATTCCTTCGCCGGTTTCCGCTTCATTTCCATACATCTCAGCGGTATCGATATGCCTGTAGCCGACGGCAACAGCATCCCTGACCGCATCAACACAAGTCTGACCGGAAAGCAGGTACGTCCCGAATCCCAGTGCCGGAATATGTTCAGATCCGGCTTTTACATACTTCATAACAGGCTTTCAGTTTCGTTCAAAGTCCGTATTCAGGCGGTGACGGGTAATACGGTTGTTACCGGTGTCGGCAACATAAACGATACGGTCGAAATAGGCAACACCGGACGGATCACGAAACTGCCGGTCTCCTCCTCCGGTCCCCCCGAATGAGACACTTTGTGCTCTTTCAAGTTCGGACCCCGGTGGCGGATTAACCCCCTCCACACCGCGGGCCTGAAACAGGTACAAGCTGTCGGTAGCAATATCAGTTACAAAAATGTGATTGCGGTCATCCGCGGAAAAAGCCAGGCCTGAAGGCTCGGTAAAGCGAAACTGGTCATAAAGGAACTTTTCTGCCTGGGTGGTATCACGTGACAGCAACTCCGAACGCGGATCAAACTGAAGACCATCAGGTGTCATTTCGGCATTGATCCAAAGCACTCTGAAGGGAATATTGGCATCAGTATCAGCCTGGGCAATGATAAAGCTTCTGTCCTGGGTGATATCTTCGCTTTGTGGAGGTCCGGCCAGGCCGGTGATTGCGCCGGGTCCCACGGCACTGATCAGGGACGGTGTATTCGGGCTCAGCGCTCTGATCAGCCGGTTATTGCGCATTTTTCCTTCTTCGCGGTCGGGATCCTGCTGAAATTCCATGACAATATTGTCCGGTGCAGCTGCCTGACCGGTAATATTTTGCGGACCTCTCCTGGAGATATAAATGGTGTTGTCATAAAGTGCGGTTACATCCGTGAACTCTACAAACTCATGATTGTTGGGACTGTCCTTGTCCAGCCGTCCGCGCTGGGCCGAAGCTGTTGGCCGGCTGGAATCATCAAACGGGTGTATGATGGTGTCGACGGCAACCGGTGAGCCTTTATTTATATCTCTGAATTTGTACACCGCCGGCAGGTTCCACACCAGGTTAGAGTCAACTGCGGTAATGACCGTATCATAACGCGCAGCCACATAAACATTCAGGTCACGATCCTGAGTAACCGAGACAGCTCCCTCGAGCTCAATTGTTTCGTAGTAGGTGCGCCCGGCTCTGTCGAGCAGATGGAGTCCACTGCGATCCGTTACATATACCAGTTCGTCGTAACCGATATACACGTCCGTGGGAGCATCAAAAAAGTCCCAGAACGGCAGCAGGGCGGCATACCCGATTTCGTCCGGTACCAGTGTCGGATCAATTCTTCCCTCTTCGAATATTTCATCGGTGGTATCATCTCCCTTTGTTCCAAAAATGGAATCACATCCGCCGATGAGACCGGCAACCACGATCAGTGCCAGCCATTTGTTCAAAATCACGTACTTCATTGTCTTCATAATCAGAGGTCAATTCTTAAGGAAATTCTGTGCATGCTTCCAAGGTACTCCCTTGTGCTGAAGCCATAGTCGGCACGGATGCCGTAGTTGTAGAGCGGAAAGTTAAACCCGGCTCCGAATGACGGCAGATAAGACTCATCCACTCCAAACTCATAGCCGGTCCGGACAAAAAACCTTCTCAGATAGTCCATCTCTGCGCCGAGACTGAAGCGTTCCTGTGTATCAGCCGGATTGGTCAGCTGTCCGGTAAGTGTAATATTGAAATCATCGCGCTGAATCAGATCGAAGGCCGAGCCGAGGATAAAGGTGGTAGGCGGTGAAACGTCGGTAAATTCATCATAGACAATGAACCCGTCTTCGTCAGTCTCAGCGCCAGTTTCGTTTGGACCGGGTCTGCGTTTTGTTTCTCCGGAAGGATCGGCATCGAACCCAAAATTATTCAACCCGACGGCGAACCGCAGACCGGTGTCACCAACGCGATAGAAGAATCCGGCATCAATAACACCGGTTCGCGATGTTACTTCTTCTACACTTTCATCAAGGTATTTCAGGGTGACTCCGTAGCTGAAAAGGGACGTCAGTTCCTGGGCGAATGACAATCCGACAGCGAAGTGAGTTGTTCGAAATGTCCGGCCGGTACCTCCCGGCTGAAGTTCGGTTGTTTCGTCCATTTCACCGGAATCAAGCATCTGGAAGGATAGTCCAAGTGCGATATCACGATATCTGTGAACATAGGAAGCATAGTTCATGGCGATATCCGCGAAATACTGTGTATGTCCGAACAACACCTGTGAGTTGTCGAGCTGAGCCGACATGGCCGGATTCCAGTACAATGCCGAGGCGTCTGCTGCATCAGCGACACTTGAGCTTCCCATACTTGCCGACCTTGCATCAGGACCGATTTTCAAGTACTGAAAACCGTAGGTTCCCGAGCGCGCCTCACCCAAACTCGGCAGCACCTGAGCCGCAGCAAGCCCGGGCAAAAACAGCAAAAGAATAAATAAAGACAGATATCTGTTGTAAGTCATTGCAGGCGGATATTAAAAAAGCAAAGGTAACATTAAAATTCGACGGAAAGACCAAACATTACATGCCTGGGCTTAAGGAAGTTGGCAGGGTTCATGTAGTCCGGACGGTTGTTGTCTCTGGGATCCACATATCTCGGATCTCTGACATTGCC
Source organism: Natronogracilivirga saccharolytica (assembly GCF_017921895.1). Classification (NCBI taxonomy): domain Bacteria; kingdom Pseudomonadati; phylum Balneolota; class Balneolia; order Balneolales; family Cyclonatronaceae; genus Natronogracilivirga; species Natronogracilivirga saccharolytica. The sequence continues at coordinate 162,628 of NZ_JAFIDN010000008.1, read as the reverse complement.
TGGTACGTCCCAGGAGCGGTCATCGCGCAGCGCCTCGAGTTCTTCCTGGGAGTCAGGATAATCGGTGCGATAAGAATCTCCGGTTACCGTATTAATAATTGCAGGATTCTTTGTGTCCAGCAGGTTGGTAACATCAATAGTGAAACGCATTTGGGCACCTGCAATATCAAACCATTTCTGGAAACTCAGGTCAATTTCATACCAGGCAGGTCCGCTTTCGGAAAACCGGTCGGAGGGATCGGTACTACGTTCGTAGATAGGCCTCCAGGTACGTTCACCGGTAATCGGATGACGCTCGTTTTGTATGAATTCGCTTGGTGTATAGCGGATTCCACTCCGGTAGTATCCGGAAATATTCAGCTGAAACTGGTTGAGCCCGGGTATGTCCAGGAACGGTGAATTGCGGTCATACCGGAAAGTGGCGGAAGCCCTGAAATCCCAGGGACGGTCCCAAGCAAGGGGCGTTTCCACGTTGCTTCCAAAAGCCTGCCCGCCGACTATCAGATCCTGAAGCGCATCCTGCGAGGTAGAGCTGAGTCCTTCTGCCCGCTGGTATGTTGCGGAGATGTTGCCGCGGAACCAGTCAGAATAACGTTTGATATAGGTCACTTCCAATCCCCTGACTCTGGCAAAATCACCATTTACCCTGTACGCGCGCTCCACTTCCCTGCCGGTCACATCGGTAATAAGAATTCGCTCGGATGTGATGAAGTCATATTTGTCACTCCAGAAGGCAGAAATGTTAAGGGCGTCATTTGCGGTTAGCTGGTTTCTGATACCGATTTCATAGGAGATATCGACTTCGGGGTCAAGATTGGGGTTACCCAGACTGGCCAGGAAGGACCGGTCCTGGTAAAACGGATCAAGTCCTGCATACACATGTGACGGATGCGGCAGTTTCGTCTGGTGTCCGTAATTGAAATACATCATCTGGTTTTCACGTACGGGGAAAGAGACGCTGATCCGCGGAAGCAGGCGCATCTTGAACCGGTTTCCGAAGAAATTGTAGGTATCATTGTAATACGCTTCCCGGACTTCATCAGGAATCGGGGCATCCGGATTGTCAACCATCTCATCAACAAAGTCACCCGGGAACCAGTATTCAAGACGGGCACCGATATTTGCAATAAGTCCGCGGTACCTGATCTGGTCACTGGCGTAAATGGATCCCTGACGCGGACGAACATCCCATATATCACTGGATTCACCAAGACGTGATGTCTGGGTTAGTGTTTCGTCTTCCTCTTCGTCTTCACCGATTGCAATAGGGGCGCCTACCCAGGGTCTGGTTATATCAATCCACTGATAGTCATTGAATACCATTTCAAACCCGACGCGCAGCCTGTTGTTCTGGTCAAAAAAGTACCTGGTGAGTGATCCGCGCAGAGTGTACTGTTCTGCATAGTGATCATGCCACAGCGTTGCGAGGCCATCATTGTTCACCAGTCCCGGACCGGGTAGCACATACCTGAAATCTTGTCCGGTTTCAAATTCATCAACCGGAGGGACAACAATACTGGCCGGATCGAGATCGCCTTCGACTCGTTCGGGCCTCCAGTCAAGTCCGTTGGCATCGGCTCTCAGACGAGTAAACAAACGGCTGAACTGAAACCGGTAATAGGTATTGGAATCAATGGAATGTGTCCACCTGATATACGCCAGTTTGCTGTCATGGGTGTACGTGTTGGCGTTGTCCAGGTTCAGTGCATGGAAAAACTGGAAGCCGGGTCTGATCTGGACATCGTCACCAACAACCTGAAGCATTCTCGTATTCTGATTCACGGTGACTGATCTCTGGTACGCTGCGTCGATACGCATGGCTGAACGCGGACGGTAGGTCATGCGCAACATGCCGCTCCAGCGGTTATCCATCCTGGGACTCCAGAAATCAGAATCGTAAAGTGAGGACTCGAGCTGATCGGCAGTGTATCCGAAAAATTCATCCGTGAGGTTCACCTGGCCAGTAACGAAAAAGGAAAGTTCACCCGGCAGGCCGATACCCAGTGGCTTGAGTATCTGATTGTTCAGTATACTTGGTCCTCCAAGATTGAACTCGTACACATCAGTAGCAAAACCGGATACAAGCGGGTCTGATCCCGTTCCGGTATTGTCACGCTGATGCGAAAAGTATCCGGAAAACGTATCTCCGCCCTCTCTGGTGCGAACAGATACAAGTCCGGAAGTTACATTGCCATGCTCCACGTCAATACCGCCGGTCGTAACTTCAACTTCCTGCAGGGCACCGGATCCGAGATCAAGTCCCATACCTGTTCCCGACAGGGGGTCCTGAGCGGATACACCGTCAACAACAAATCCGGTTTCTTCTGCCCTGCCACCCCGGATGTATATTCCGGTCGGGTCGCGGATGACACCCGCCTGGCGGCCAATAACCTCATCAATCTGGCGAACAGGAGCCGCATCAATATCTGATCTGCCTACACGGGAGCTGGATCCGGATTCTTCGATGTCGAAAATGGGCCGCTCGCCGATGACTATAACTTCATCATCTGCTGTGAGCACCTCAGGAGTCATTTCAATGTTCAGATCGGTGGTTTCACCTGCTCTTATTTCGATTCCGGTGAACATCATCCGGTCGAAACCGACATACGTGGCCTGTACGTTATATGAACCTGGCCGGATATTCCGGATTTCATAATTTCCTTCCAGGTCGGTAGCTGCACCGAAGTCGGTTCCCTGTATGGTGATGTTTACACCAATCAGCTCTTCGCCGGTTTCTGCATCGGTCACCTGACCTCTGAGTGTACCTCTATCATCCCGGGCGACACTGTCCAGCGGTGCTCCCAGCAAAATTATTATTCCGATAATAAGTATTAGTCTGAGCATGGCGTCAGTTTGTTTCAAATCCAAGATGATCCAACAGGAAGTATTCCATAGTCTGGTCAAGCGGGCTGTCTTCGGTGATATCCCGCATGTCTATACCAAAGAAGAGAATATTCTGGTCATTGTTGCTGGCAGCAATAAGCCTGCTTATTTCATGTTCACCCCGCAGTGTGAACTCTGCATTGTAGAAGAGATTTGCATCACCTTCGGGAACCAGCGGCAGTGTATTCTGAGAGCCGGATGCCAGTGTCAGATCGGGGATACTGGCATTTTGCGATTCAATTTCGGTATTCGGGAAGAGAATAAACCGGCTTTCACCTGCCGGGAGCTCCTGAAATCCGGAAAACGGAAGGAAGTTGAAGACAGCATCCTCGTTCTGGGATGAAATACCGCGGGATGGAATGTTTATGAACATGGATCCGCCCTCAGCCAGAAAATCTGAAGTAAACTCAAGTGCATACAACAGGTTGCGTTCCAGACTGTTTGAAATGTAATAGATATGGTCCCACTGGGCCAGAACCAGCGGCAGAGTGGGATCAAAGGGAGTCGGCAGTACGTTCCCCGATGGTATGAGTGCTTCAGAGATGTCCCAGTAATCGTATGTTATACCCAGCTGATCCAGAAATGCCGTATGGAACGCCACATTGCCGGGTGCACCGGCGGTGTTGTCATCATTGATAAACAGGATATTGGAAGTTTGTTCCTTGATATACCACTCATGTTCGGCGGTTCTGCTTTGCGCTTCTGACTGATCAAAAGCCCGTACATGCAGGGTATTATCACCTTCAAGTCTGATATTGTTGACAACATCATCGGCAGGACTCATTCCCCTGCCGAGGTACAGATCGGCAGTAGCATTTCCGTTTTCATCAATGTCATTGGGGTTTATTTGAAGCGTAATGAAATTGATATCCCGGTCTAGTCGTATCCAGTCATTGGCATCCGGATCGTCCTCATCCAGATTCATGGTCATTTCAATGTAATTGAGATCTTCATCACCATCCGGGTCGCTTGCCTCCCAGCCAAAGCTCATAATCGAGTAGGTGGTATCAGGCGGTGTGAGTGTCGGGTCGAAAAATATTTCCGGAGGTGAATTGCGGATAGGAAAACGTACATTTGCACCCTCGGGATCACGTAAACCTTCATTATCTATTGCCCGGACACTGAAGAGCACATCATCAGTATCCTGGCCCGGGGTTAAAGGCAGGGTGATGGTGGTATCTGTGCTTTCGGTATATTCCCATTCTTCGCTCTCAGGATGGCACTGATCATCGGGTGCTTCATTTTCACCAACACAAATTTCGTAGGCAACAACATATCCGTCAGGATCGTCACCCCACCAGGTAATATCCACGCGGCTGGCCAGACGCTGCTCATCAGGAAGATCAATGCGGTCAACAGAGAGAAATGTTCTTGGCGGCTGATTTTCTTTGAACTCTCCGCTTATTGAAGAGGTATCACACGAGGAGATCAAAAACAAAATCAGTAATGGTAATAGTAACGGTATCCTTTTGGGCATTGAAACGGGAATATCAGAGTAAACCTTAAATGAAAATGACAGGCGGGAGCACAGTCTCCCGCCTGTCAATCAATGGATGTTATTTGACAAGCATCATTCGCTTTGTCCGTATGGTTTCACCGGCTTCAAGTCTGTAGATGTACACACCGCTTGACAGGCGCGTGGCATCGAAATTGACTTCATACGTACCGGCTGATTTATGCTCATTCACAAGCTGTGTCACCTGCCTGCCGAGCACATCATAAACCGTCAGTCTCACGTCCGTATCCTCCGGAACAGCAAATGAGATTACCGTCGTCGGGTTGAACGGGTTCGGGAAATTCTGCTTCAGTTCAACGGTTCTGGGCAGTTCGTCTTCCGCTTCGCCGGAAGTTGTCAGACTTCCCTGGATAAGCACCTCGCGGTAGGCAGGAATGAATTCGGGCCCGTCCTTGTCGGAAACCTGAACTTCTTCGCCGTCATCGGCTACCAGGAACACCGTCCAGACGAATGTTTTCGATTCATCGGCATCCATATGCTCTTCCACGATATCTTCCAGTTCTGCACTTGAAAGAGTCATTTCCGGCATGGTTCCGTCCTGATCGCTCGGAGAGGAAAAGACAGGATCGGAAAAATCGCCGCCGGAAACATCAAGGACGAAACGGTAAGTGAAATCATTTCCGTCATAGGATGTGGCAAAATCCCATTCGGCAACATTTTCGTGTTCGGTTCTGATGGTATCCGCTGCACCTTCGGACGGAGCCGCGGCATCGGAACGCTGGAACCTGTACAGATCGATATCTCTGGTCGGCCAGGTAAATACCTCATCTGAAACAATGTCATCCACTGTGCGGAGCTGGATTTTCGGATTGCCGAAAGAATAGGCCATAAGTCCGTAAACGGCATCAATGCCGGCACCGACTCGCATATGGGCATTCAGATCATTCGGGATGTTACTGTCCAGTCCTTCGGTAATATCGGCAAAACTGGGCCGGTTGCGAACACGAAGTACACGTCCGTCAGGATCATCCTGAGGTCTGAGCGCCCACTCGCCGAAGTCATTCCCCGGCGCATCAGCCTGGCTGGTCTGAACTTCCACGTTCTCGAGCTTGATGATCATTCCCTCGTATGCTCTTCCCGAATTATGGCGGGCCTGGGATGTAGTAATCACAGGAATGTATTCGTCAAAATCCTCAACGGTACCGTTTGTGGTAAAGCTGACATCATCCAGAAATACATTGTCGAATGCACTTGAAATGGTCCCGTCTGTAATCGTAATTCTGTCACCGCGCCGGAGATCCGGAACGTCACCGGATGAAGCAAGCGGAAGACCTGACCATGCTTCATTTCCGTCATGAACCACAACAAATCCATCATTGCCGCCGGAAACGACAACAGCTTCAATGTTGATACCGATGCCTTCGAAGTCTTCAAACGGACTTGGGCCGCGTGTTCCGTCCATGGTACGCTGGATAGTCTCTATGGAAGTGATTTCATCACCGAGATATACAAATCGCATTGAAAGCTGCTCTCCTGCAACATCCAGGCTTCCATCGCTGAACCGGGCTGTAATCGGGATTATTTCTCCGGAAGCCAGTTCCACTTCCGTTGTGGCTTCAATCACAAAACTGACCGCTGTAAAATCATCAAAAACAGGGAATTCATAGCTGTATGATCCGTCACCATCATGAGTCATATCGGTGGTTTCGCTATCACCCCTTGTAGTGTTATAGGTAATGATGACATCATCTACTTCCTCACCTTCGGGGCCTGCAATATCTGCAGAAACCGTTACGGTTTCACCTTGTGCAGGTTCAGAGGAGGAGAGGTTAAAGTTGGAAATGACTGGAGGAAACCCGAGCACTTCAAGGTCATTCGGCCAGGGCTCACCGCTGTTCGGGTCTTCTTCTGTTCGTTCGCCAAGCCACCAGAGAATACCATCTTCCATGGGTGCAAGCAGCAAAGCTTCTTCACCCGGCCCCTCGTTCAGACCAAAAGCTCCGTCAAAGGTGTCCCAAACCACAAAGCCGCTGATATTCACGATACTTCCGCTTGATGGCGGACGGAATGGTCCGTCAGTATCTTCGCGTCTGAAATTATAGCCTTCGCGATAGCCACCCTGTGCGTCATTCCGGTCATTGCGGTATCGAAGTGAAATGTCACGATCCTGCATAGCGACCCCCTCATTATCAACCCAGTAATAATTGGGGCGGCCGGTATCATCCAGTTCGGAACCAATTATCTCCTGGCCTTCCATTCGAACATAGGCGTTGATGTAATCAGGGTAGGCTTCGGGACGGAACCGGAATGTACCTCCTTCTTCATCGGCAATTTGATTAAGATCACTGGTTGTCAGCGTGATCGGCTCGAGCAGCTCCTGATACCTGGCATCAGGATTGGCATCACCGCCGATCAGAATATTGGTTTCAAAGTCGGAATCATCAGGGTTAAACTGCACGGTGTTGTTATAAAACTCATGCGTCCCCCGCATGGTTACCATGTCACCCCTTTCAAGTGTTTCAAAGGCCGCAACATCCGTGGCTACAACATGCATGTACATTCCCTCTTTGCCCTGGGAATAAGCGGTGGTGTCAATTACGAAGAAGTGAATCCGTGATATTTCAACACCGTCGTCGCCTGCATCTTCAGGCTCAAAATTAGAAAGTCCGGATGACCTCGGGTTGCTGAGTACGATGGCCGTAAACTCAACAGCTTCATCGACCAGAGGATGGTCGGGGAAGTCATCCGAAGTCTGCGGAGGTTCCTCGTAGGTATTCAAGTCCCGGATTGTCACTTCCTGGTAACCCTGAGCCAGCAGATCCCCTGCTGACAGGGAAAGAATGAGCAATCCAAAAACAAAAGTCAGTAATCCTGATTTCATATTGTTTCTTCTTTAGGTGATTATTGATTGGTTTTCTGAAAAGGATGGATAAACTATTTAATAATGGCAAATTTGCCGGTTTGCACATGACCGGACTCACGGTCACGAACCGAAAACAGATACAGGCCTGTAGAGAGGTTCTGATTTGCCTTTGTGAGCAGATCCCAGGAATGTTCGCCGCCTGAAAATACCCGGTTGCTGCCGCTTAGTTCACGGTACCAGCGGATGTCTCCGTCATAGTTTTCTGCTTCGTGGTGCAGTGTGGCAACGATATCACCGGCAAGTGTGTAAATTCTGATTTCCGCACGGGCCGGCAGGTTGCGGAAGTTTATTTTCCTGGTAAATTCTGTCCCGCCGTCCCATGCTGCATTGATGCGATAAGGATTGGGATATACCCCGACTTTGTACTCGGGATCATCACTTTCAAAATTTTCATTTACGGCAGTACCCGGAAAAACCCTGACCGCATTGGCTGTTCTGCTGCTTTCAAGTGATTCCCTGCCTGCATCGCCGCGGTCAAATGCGGTAACCGAGAACTGATACTGCCAGCCGCTCAGCAGGCCGTCAAAGGTGTAGCTGTACCAGTACTCAGTGTCATCATCTTCAAATAAAACGGGCTCTGAAAGTCTGATATCGTCAAATCCGGTTCCATATCCCACCGGAGTTCCGGGGGTGTCATACTCACGAATCAGTTCAGGGCCAAAGGCGATATCTCCGGTCAGGTCCGATCCCGGTTTGCTGCGGTAAATCCGGTAGCCGTCAAAATCTTTCTCGCCGGAAACCGGATCGACTGTTTCTTCCGCCCTGCGGTCCCAGTACAGAGTTGCTTTTCCGGCATCCAGCTCAACGCGGAGACGAGGCACCTCGGGAGGTTCGGGAACCAGAAACCGCTGTCGTTCATCGGTTTCGGGGTCTTCAAAACCTTCAAAAAGACGAAATGCCCAGTCAGCAGTCTCTTTCAGTAACCGGCGTGACTCGGGGTTATCAAGCTGATCGGCGGTATTGTCAAAGGGAATGAGATTCTGAAACTCTTCGGGTTTCAGTGCGGCGACATAAGCAAAATAGACAGTTATCGTCTCTCCCGGTTCCACTTCCGGTACCGGTCCGAACCGATGAAGCTGGATGTAGTTTCCGTCGGCATCCTGACCGTCTTCGCGGAGCTGATCTTCAAAATCTGTGTAATCCCAGTCTTCAGAAAGTACCGCATAGCGTTCAGAATCTGTTCTGGGCTGGTTGAAAGATCCTCCGGTCTGCCCGAACTTCCAGAAACGCGGACCGACGGTCGGAATGTCATCCTCTCCATATCCTTCGGCAAGCATCTCATCGGAATATCGGGGATGAAAGTTCACATCGCGGTATTCTGCTCCGAGAACCACGGTTGCTCCATAGGTATCGGTTCTGGGAAAATCCGTCGATCCTGAGTCAAAGGCATATAATGTATACAGTGAATCTATATAGCCTACGCCTCCTTTATTGAAAAAGGCACTACCGGACTCCTCGGTAGTATTGATATTTCTGACCACAAGATCAGAATACATGCCGAAGTAGACATCCTCCCAGGTAAACCCGCCGCCGCTGCGGTGTTCATGGCTGTTGTTGGTAATTTCGTATTTGATAATGCTGATGCCATCGGTAAACCCGAAATTCCAGTTGTAAGCCTCCATGCGCACATCGGCGTAAAGCGGGTCTTCATGATCGGCGATGGGCCGGCCGGATACGACGTCCCGCCGGTCAGAGAACTCGGCTACAAAGTCCTGGTGGCTTACTGCATCGGGAGAGAAAAAATCACTGTCAGGCAGGCTGGACCGCTCCATGATCGGCATCCCGTCGTTGGTAAATTCATATCCGGCCTGACCGGCACGCGTATAACCGGACGGATTGGTGACGGCTCCGGTTGAAACGGTGGTCACTCCGTCACGGATGGCGCCGATCCACAGACCGGCCTCAAACAGGTGCTCGGTTCCCGATCCTGCCGGAAACTCCATGCTGGGTGCGAGGCCGGGATTATTCTGGCGGCCCGGGGTTCCGATCGCTCCTACATTGGTGTAGGAAATACCCATATTGCTGACTTCTACCGTTTTACGCTCGAATACCTGCTGAGCCTGGGCCGTTACTGCAAATAATGTTAAAAGAAGTGCAAATGATAAGCTGGTTCGTAGCGGATTATTCGTCATAAACTAAAACTGCGTGATGTGCTTATGGAAGCGCTTGTTTGAGTAATATAAAGTGATTTTTTGCGAAAGCAAAAGATACAGGACACCTGCAGGATTCAGAATTTATCAGTATGATTGCGAGTTTGTTCCTGGCAGTCCCGGAAGTATCAGACACAAAATTAAGGCTCATCTGATATACCTAAATTCCCAAACTTTTTTCAATTTTCAAACACTTTTTTGAAGCTTTATTATTTAGTAATATTCATTAATATATCGGTGCCGTATTTCGCTTATTTTACCACTGATTATCTTCGCCATTAATGCACTCCTGAATGTTCTCTTGTAAACCTCTTCCCTTCTCTGCTTCTTTGCTGTTGCTGTTTACCCTGACTGCTTTTTCCCCGGTTCAGCTGCTGGCAGATGCGCCGCCCGTCACCTCAGCCCCGCCTTATGAAACGGCGGCTACCGACAGCAGCATTACACTTTCCTGGGAGTCCGGTTCTCCGGCTAACAGTGTCGTTCGCTACGGACGGACACCGGATCTGGAGAAAGGTGTTGTTTCCATTGAAAATCAACTTTCCACACACAATGTCACGCTGGACGGGCTGTCCCCGGCACAAATTTACAGGCTCAAAGTAGGAAACGCCTCCGGCAGCGATACCACATGGTCTGACCCTGTCATTGTTTCAACCGGGTCTCCGGTCGCAGCGACGGGTGAAATCAACACCTACTTCAACGGTTCGGTATTTTCCGATGCGGCATGGCGGTCGGAAGCCACTGCTGATTTCGATTTCGGATCGCACTATGCCAGCCGCATACGAAATGCCCAACAGTCTGTCGATATTACATTTTACAACATTAGCGGCAATACCGGAAGTGATATCGAACGGGCCCTGATTGGCGCGGCACGTTCGGGAGTTCAGGTCCGCGTAATCATGCATCACAACCTCGGCAACCCTGCAAATCAAATCCGTCAAACCCTCAGACTCGAAAATAATATTGAAGTCATTCAAAGCGAGTTTGGTGATAACCGCGGCCGGGACGGACTCATGCACAACAAATTTGCCATCATTGATTATGACAGCGACGACCCTTCTGATACCTGGCTGATTATCAGCTCATGGAATTCCACCGATACCGGCTCTGAAGAGCAGTATCAAAATATGATCGAGTTCCAGGATCCCGCGTTGGCCGGAGGCTATCGTGCCGAGTTCAACCAGATGTGGGGAAGCGACGGGTTTGAACCCGATGCCGGGAATGCGCATTTTTCACAAAACAAGGAGGTTGTCAATCCGACACGGTTCTGGATTGATGATATTGAGATCGATATCTTCTTCAGTCCGCAGGCAAACACGCAGAGCGAAATTATCAGCAGGCTCGGCAGCGCCGAACAGGGCGTGGCTCTGCCCAAGTATCTTATCACGCAATGGCCCTACCTCGATGTACTCCGGTCTCTGGATAACGACGGAAAAACCGTTCGGGGGGCTATAGGAGATATCACATACAACAGCAGCCTTTTCAACCAGCTTTCAGGATTTGCCGATGTCCACGATCACGGGGCCGCAAGCGACATTCTTCTACACCACAAAACAGCAATTATTGACCCTTACGAACCGGGTTCCGGCAGCGGACAGGTAATTACCGGCTCGATGAACTGGTCCCGCAACGGCAATGAAAACAGCGATGAAAACACCATCATAATCCGCGATGACCACATCGCCAACCTGTACTATCAGGAATTTGCGGCCCGCTATTATGAAGCCGGCGGGACGGCCGATCTCACCATCACTTCCGCCACCGGTGATCCGGAAGAAAACGCTGTGCCGGAGGTCCTTACTCTGAACCAGAATTACCCCAACCCCTTCAATCCCACAACCAGAATTTCATTTGAACTGCCGGAAGCAGGGCGCGTAACACTTCAGGTCTATGATGTAACCGGGCGTCTTGTTTCCAGCATCCTTGACGGCATTGACAAATCTGCCGGGCATCACGAGGTTTCTTTTGATGCAGAGGGATTGTCGAGCGGACTCTATCTCTACCGCATTTCGGTTGACGGGCATCCTGCAGCTGCAAAAACCATGATGCTGGTAAAATAACTTGACGGCTCCGGGACCCTTATTTCTTCCATGTTTCCTTATCCACCCTGAAAAAAAACATCTGCATTCCGGCTAGACGGAACACCGGTTCTTCCGGACATTGCATCTCAACACTATAATTACACACCTTATCCACAAACGCTTCGCTTTACCATGAAATCACCCTTACAATTACTCAGTTTATTGACGATACTATTGCTGCTTCTGCCGGCTGCGGCTTTTTCGCAGCTTTTTGAAGACTTTGAAGACGGTTCCAAAGGCGCGTATGCCCCTGGAACTGTAGAACTGTCCAGCGGAGACTGGATGTTTGATGACGCGCTGATCGGCAGTCTGGATGGCGACAGAAGAATGGGATCCCAGTCCGTCCGTATCCGTGACGGTTACATTGAAATGCAGTTCGACACCTTCGGCGCAGGTGACGTCCGTTTTTATTATGCAAACTTCGGCAACGACAGCGGCGCGCTGGTCCGGCTGCAATATTCTGAGGACGGGGGAAACAGCTGGAATGATCTCGGTGATGAGCTGCAGCCGGAAAGCGAACTGGTTCAGGCGGATATCGAAGCCAACATCGACGGCAACGTCCGGTTTCGCATTCTATCCAGTGAAGGCTCAGACAACCGCGTCAACATCGACAATTTCGAAGTTACCGAGTTTGTCGAAGACACGGATGAACCGCGACTGCGCGTCGAGGCAGATGGCAGCGTTGTCCAGTCCGGTGGCAGCATCGACTTCGGTTATGTCCTTCTTGAAAGTTCGGACAGCCAAACCCTGACCATCAGCAATACCGGCCAGCAGGATCTTGAAATAAGTTCAGTGTCGGTCACCGGCGACGGGTTCTCACTTTCAGGTGATGCGCCGTCAGAACTTTCCCCGTCGGAATCGGCAGAGATGGAGGTGGTGTTTGAACCGGTAAGCGAAGGCGACGCATCCGGCACCCTTTCCATCGTCTCAAATGATCCTGAGGCGCAGCAATATGAGGCCTCACTGTCCGGAAGCGGTCTTGATCCGGATGAACCCATCGACATTGCCGATGCCCGGGAAATGCCAATGGGCACGCTCGTATCGGTCAGCGGCTGGGTCACTGTAACTGACGAGTTTTCCGGTCCGATTTACTTCCAGGACGAAACTGCCGGTATCGCGGCTTATTACAATCCGCTTATGCGTGACGACTCGCTGGGATTTACTCTTGAAGTTTCCAAAGGCGACTCCATTGTGGTCACCGGTCCGCTCACGACATTTAATGACCTTGTTCAGATCGCGCCGACCGATGATTTCGAGTCTGTCATTTTTGAGGTCTATCCTGAGGGACGCAGGGACATTGAGCCCACTGTGCTGACCGTTGAGCAGCTCGAAACCGGTGATTATGAAGGCCAGCTTGTGCGGCTGGATGCTGTCCGAATTCTTGATGACGGCCGTTTTTCCGGTGACACCAACTACGATATAGAAGATCAAACGGGCACCAGTGAAATCCGGATTTCCAGATACACCGATATCCCCGGCATGACCATCCCGTTCGACGAAGTACAGATCACCGGAGCAGCAAGCAGGTTCCTGGATTTCGTCCAGGTCTTCCCGAGAGACCGAAGCGACTTCATGCCTGTCGGCGATGCGCCGATCATCGTCAGCGATACACCTTACGAGGTGTCGGCAACATCATCGTCCATCACCTTTGAGTGGGAAACCGATGCTGAAGGCACCTCCGAAATACGATATGGCCTGACAGATGAGTACGAGCTGGGGATAGTCGAAGATGATCAGCACAAAACCGATCATACGATTACACTGGAGGGACTGGATCCCGCCACAGTCTACAATGTTCAGCTTCGTTCGGCACTTGGCGAGGATACCACCCGCACCTCCAATTATCTGGTGACAACCTCATCCCCAGAAGGAACCACACAGGAGGTAAACGTCTACTTCAATCAGGATGTGGATCACACTCTGGCTACGTTCGAAGAGGCAATTTCCAACTATGCCTTTGACGATCATCTGATTGATCGCATCAACAGCGCCGGGCACTCGCTTGACCTGGCCTTTTACAGCATTAGCGGGACAGTTGGAAGCAACATCGCATCGGCCATTGCAGGTGCCCACAACCGCGGTCTGGATGTGCGGGTCATTGTCGATCACAACACAGCAACCGACAATTTTGTCAATGCGCTCGAAAACAGCGATGTCCCGGTCATCGAAAGCGACTTCGGCGATGCCAACAGCGGACGCGAGGGCCTTCACCACAACAAATACGCCGTGATTGATTACAACGGCGGCGACCCGGAAGATGTCTGGCTTATCACCAGTTCCTGGAATGCCACCGACAACGGCACCAACGTCCACAACCAGAATATGATTGAGTTTCAGGATGTGGCCATCGCCGGGGCCTATACACGTGAGTTCAACCAGAAATGGGGAAGTGACACCACCACGCCGGATGCAGGCGAATCACGTTTCGGCTCACAAAAAATCGTAGTCAACCCATCCACCTTCTGGATTGGTGACAGCTATGTCCGCCTGTTTTTCAGTCCGCAGGGCAACACCGAGGCGGCTATCATTGACGCCATCAGGACGGCAGAGCATTCCGTAAACCTGGGTACCATGCTCATTACCCGGACCGGCTACACCAACGCACTTTTTAACCGGAATGCCGCAGGTGTAACCATCCGCGGCGTCATGGGTCAGCCGGGCCAGCAGGGAAGCCAGTATGATGACATTGCTGCTTTTGCCGATATGCACACGCTCACCAGTCCCCTGATGCATCACAAATACGCTGTCATTGACGGTGAGCAGGCGGAATGGAACGGCAAAGTCATAACCGGATCCCACAACTGGTCCAGTTCGGCAAACCGGCGCAATGACGAGAATACCATCATTATCGAGGATGCCCGAATCGCCAACCTGTACATCCAGGAGTTTGCCGCCCGTTACTATCAGGCCGGTGGACAGGATGACATCGTTACGGTAGATGCCGGGCATGAGGCCGATGAGCTGCCGCAGTCGTTCCGTGTGCAGCAAAACTATCCCAACCCGTTCAATCCCACGACCAAAATTGCATTCGACCTTCCAAGTCAAAGCAATGTGACACTGCGGGTGTATGACACCCTTGGGAGACAGGTTGCCTCCCTGCTTTCAGATGAGTCCCTGCCGGCCGGAACGCATCATGTTTCCTTTGATGCCAGCCATCTGGCCAGCGGCGTGTACATCTATCGCGTCCAGCTGGATGACGGACAGGCACTGACCCGGTCGATGACCCTGATCAAATAACAACAGAACCTGAATTGGCACATCATGGCACCAGCCGTGATGTGCCCGTTCGTTCCCGGATCGCCGCCCGGATACTCATCTTCCTCAGGCATCCAGTCCGTACTCATGCTATGCGATTATTTTTGAAAAGAATGTCCTCACGCCCGGCCTGTTTTGCACTCTCTGCCTTGTTGCTGTGCGTCATCATCGCTGCCGCGGCCATGACCGGTGCCGCGAATTCGGGCGAGGGAAACTATTCGCATATTCCTCATTCCCGCACCTTTGATGTGGTGACATGGAATATCGAATGGTTCGGTGATGAAACACGCGGTCCGTCAGATACCGAGCTGCAATACCGTAATGTGGTCGAAATCATCGACAGCCTGCAGCCAGATCTGATCGGTGTGCAGGAGATATACAGCATCACCCAGTTTGAACGGCTCATTGATGACCTTGACCGCTACGATGGCTTTGTCACCCGGTACGGCTGGGGCGGTGATCCCGACGCGGGAATGGATGTCGGTTTCATATACAACACGGAGACCGTCAACCCCACCCATTACCGTTTGCTTGACAGCGGCTCTCAGGCCGATCTTACCCCCTTTTACTGGGCTTCCCGGTTACCCAAGGAATTTATATTCCGAGTGCAGCTGGAAGACATCTCCTTTTCTGCCCGTGCAGTGGTGGTTCACGCCATGGCACGGTCTGACAGTGCATCATACGAGCGGCGGATAGCAGCATCTCAGGAGATCAAAGAAAACTACTTTGATCCTTACTTCAGCAGAATCCCACTAATTTTTCTGGGTGACTACAACGATCGTGTGACCGAATCCACATACCGGCCTGAAGATACCCCCATGCCTTCACCCTACCGCAACTTTGTCGATGATCCGGCTTATGAGGTGGTCACTTACTCGCTGGATGAGGCCGGAGAAGCCTCCTGGCCGGGCGTTGACAGCTGGTTCCCTCCCACAATGCTCGATCACATCACCATCAACGAACCCTGGTTCGAATACTGGCTGGAAGGTTCTGAACGCGTTTACCGTCCGGATTATATTGAGGACTATCCGCGCACGACATCCGACCATTATCCCGTAAAAGTCCGGTTCGATGTAACCGGCAGGGCCACATCGTCTCATCCATCGGGTGCACATAAGAGCCACTCAGACCGGGACACCGCTGAGAAGGCGGCGTTAATCCGGAACCATCCCAATCCGTTCAACTCGCAGACATCCATCGTATTTGAACTTGGCAGACCGGAAGCCGTCACCATATCGGTATTCAATCCAATGGGAGAACGAGTGGCCGAACCGGTCACAAGCCGGCAATATGAAGCAGGTATCCATCAGGTTGAGATTGACGCTTCGGGATGGGCGAGCGGAGTGTATCTTTACAGAATGGACACCGCCAGTGGTGCAAACGATACCGGGCTGATGACACTGATTAAGTAGAATGTTTCAGAGGAACGGGTGTTACTCTGCGGAGGCCATAATCTCCCGAAGCCGCTCTTCTCCTTTTGTCCGGATGGCGCTCAGTTCGGGGTGATCGTTTTCAAGAATGGTCCGGTACTGTTCCCTGGCATCGTCCTTATTGCCGGTTTTTTCCAGCGACAAGGCGTAGTAGTACCTGAATATGATGTTTTCGGGCCATTGCTGCACAAGCGGCTCCACAATCCGGAGAGCATCCCCGAATTTTTCCTCTTCATGATACAAATAGGTGAGAATCATTCTGGCATCCGAGCTGGTGTAGGTTTCCGTCTGTGATGCCTCCTCAAGCTTTTCAAATCCGGTTTCTTTGTCACCGCGCAAGCCGATCATGTTGACAAGCCACCGGACCTCGCCCGGCACTGTGCCTACCATATAATGAAATACCCCCTGCCCGATGAGTGCGTCGGGATTGTCACTGCTCATCTGCATGAGTTTGCGAGTGTATGAGTATCCGCTGGCACCGCTTCGGACCGCGGTTCTGTACTGACGTTCCCCGGCGGCCACAAGACCGCGATATCCGTAAAGTCCGCCCATCATGAGCACCGTTGTGGTATCACCGGGGTCCTCATCCATTCTCTTCTTGCCAGTTTCCAGTGCTATTTCTGATTTCTCCAGGAATGCTTCTGCAGATTCAGAAGGCTCGCCTGCGAAAAAATATTTCCAGAAAGGAATCATGGCATCGAAAAAATAGGCCCGCGGGTCATTCTCGTCATCTTCTTTCAGTTCTTCAAAAACGATTCTTGCCTCATCCCAGTCCGCCTTGTAAAAAGCTTTGATTCCCCTTTCAAGCTTCTGTTCGTATTCAGTAGTAAGCTCAGCTCCCGGCATCTCTTGTTTGTTTAGATAACTCCCTGCAAGTAAGGTTGTGATAATCAGAAGCAGAATCATAATTCGGGATGAATAAAGTGATTGAATCCGGCTTGAAAAAAGCAAGATCCGGCGTTGCCTGCATGGTAACAATAATTTCCGCTATTATGCCGGAAAAGCCTCAGTAAAGTCTTAATAACTTTAAACGACTCAGATAATAACATGGTATATATGAACAAAGCAAAATACAGCTGTTTCTGAGGGGCGTTTATCGTAATCAATCATCAAAATGTCCTTCACCAAGCCGGCCCTCTGTGCTGGCGACAGCTACTGAAACAGCGGCATCGCCTGTAATGTTCACCGCAGTGCGGATCATATCCAGAATTCTGTCGACCCCCAGAATCAACGCTATTCCTTCAACGGGAACTTCAACTGCCTGAAGAACGATAACAAGCATAATAATTCCGGCACCGGGAACACCGGCTGTACCGATGGATGCCAGCGTGGCAGTAATTACAATGATGAGCTGCTGTGAAACGGTCAGATCTATTCCAACAGCCTGGGCAATAAAAACGGCGGCAACGGCCTGATACAAGCTGGTTCCATCCATATTGATTGTGGCCCCTACCGGCAGAACAAAACTGGCCACTTCTTCATGTACACCGAGTTTTTTCTCAACCCGTTCCATGGTTAACGGCAGGGTTGCCAGACTGGAGCTGGTACTGAAGCCAAGAAGCTGAGCAGGACGAATTCCCTTCAGAAAGTTCAGCAATGACATATTGCTGAACATCTTGAAAAGAGTGGTGTATACAATGAGGACATGAAGTATCAACCCGGCCACTACGACCAGTCCGTACATCAGCAATGCCTGCAGCAGTTCGGCCGTGCGGCGAAGGTCTTCCCCACCCAGATCGACAATCACCGATGCTATCAGTGCGAAGACACCGAAAGGAGCAATCTTCATGATCATCTCCACAATCTTGATAATCACATCATTCAGTGAGTCGAAAAAGTCGACCAGTATTTTTGACTTATCCTCCGGAATTCTCATCAGACCGATGCCAATAATCAGTGCTACAAATACTATCTGAAGCATATTGGTATTGTCTGAGGCAGCTTCAAAGAAGTTTGCCGGCACGATATCCACGATGAACTGAAGCGGACTGCGGTCCAGCAATTCGGTGGCGGCCTCTTCCTGCCCTTCAATATTCTCCTGATAGCTGGCAAACAGTCCGTCACGCGTCTCCTCGGGAAGGACCTTGCCGGGTTCAAATATATTGACAACCGTAAGGCCGATCGTGATGGCAAAAACAGTAGTAACCATATAAATCCCGATGGTTTTTCCTCCCATGCGGGATAACTTGGTGAGGTCGTTCAGGTTGGTGATGCCGACAATGAGGGAGGCAATCACCAGCGGAATGGCCACAAGCTGCAGCATCCGGATGAATATGGTGCCAAACGGCTCGATGAAATCTACAGTAAACTGTTGCAGGCCGGTAAGCGTAGCAATAATTCCGAATATGAGTCCGGCTATGAGTCCGGACAAAATCTGCCAGTGCAGGGTTTTATACCAGGGCAATTTGGACATGGACACCTTTTTTAATAGAGCATAAGTGCCAGGAATGCGGCGAAACCTGAGGACAGGAAATTGACTCCGTTGTTATCCGGTATACACTTTCTGATAACGCGCGAAAATGCACCTTTTCCGGAATCATCAAACCACCGTCCCGGCATGTTATGTGCTTGAAAAATTGCTCCAAGATAGGAATCCGCAATACAACCTGAAAACCCGGATAACAAAATTACCCACAATGCCCTTATATCGAGATTGAAACTGAGAACCAGAAACAGAACGGTCACGGCCAGGGCGCCGGCAAATCCGGCAAGTGTACCGGGATAGCTGACCGCACCATCGGTCCCGGCAGGTACGGTCCGGAATGTTGTGATCATTTTTGCCTGCGGTGCCAGCCGTTCTCCGGCAACGGAAGACCATGTATCGGATGTAGCCGCTGCCAGAGCAGCAACAGCAGCAACTGCGGCCCACTGCTCATTTATCAGAAAAAAAACAAATACGAAAAACACAAACCAGAATGCGTTTGCCCATACCTGCATACCTGTGCGCCTTTCGGTTGCGACTGCGGGTGCTTTCTCGGCTTTATCTGATTCCGGCATTCCCGGCTGATCTGTTTCTGTTTTCTTTTTTCTGTCGCTGCCAGTCAGCCATTGAGCCAGGGCATAACTGCTGAAAAAGAAAAACAGCAGCAAACCGGCACCAGTCCATGCCCAAAGTCCCATTGCAGCAACACCCGTCACCAGTGCGGCGCCGGCTCCGTCAATAGTAAGCGAATTATTTAAAAAAGTATACAGAACACCAACAGTCCCCAACCCCAAGGCTGCGACCATCCAGATGCGCTCTGAGCTGTCGGCTATAACCACGAAAAGTACGATAAGCAAAAAGCCGAACAGGTAATCAAGCAGCCGGTCAGTCACAGCTACGCCGTTGAAGTTGTATCAGTAGTGGCTGACTCTGATTCGGGTGCAGCCTGAGCTTCTTTTTCCTTCTCAAGAACCGCCGGATCGGTTTTGAAAACAGAAACCGCAACCACTACGAAGCCCGCCATAATCAGAACCGGTCCGATGAACAGTGAGTAAATACCGTACTGCTGGCCTTCAATGTACATGCCGCCAAAACCCAGCACAACCAGCAATGCCCCCATAAAAAGCAGCTTGTAGTTATATGGCGTCAGCAGCATGGGCACTGACGGTCCTCTTTTGCGTCTTCTCGGAGTTCGCTGTCTTCTTTTCTTTTTGCTCATATCAAAAATTATAAATACGGTTGCTTCTCAGGCTGTCAAAATACAAATATGTTCAGAAACCGAAAGATACCCTGTATTGACCTTTCAAGCAATTTTTCAAAATTGCCAGATATAACACTGATAAAATCACGAAAACGTTCTGATTATATTGTCTGTTCCGTAAAAAAGGGTATAATAGTTACACTACTGTCTTCCCTGATTTTCAGAATAAATCCCTTTCCCATGGCATATAATATCGCTCTGATTCAAACAGCGTGCAGTAACGATACAGACCGCAATCTGGCTGACTCAGAGAAATACATACGTCAGGCTGCTTCCGGAGGCGCAAATGTCATCCTCCTGCAAGAGCTCTTTGCCTGGCCCTATTTTTGCCGGGAAGTTGACAACCGCCATTTCGCCCGGGCCGAACCGGTGCCGGGTCCGCTTACAAGCAGGATGCAGAAGCTTGCCGGAGAGCTGGGAGTGGTCATTGTGGTACCGCTCTTTGAAAAACGTACTGCCGGACTCTATCACAATACGGCCGTCGTCATAGATGCTGACGGAACATTTCTTGGGAAATACAGGAAAATGCATATTCCCGAAGATCCCGGGTTTCATGAAAAGTACTATTTCACTCCCGGAGATCATGGGTATCAGGTGTTCGATACCCGTTTCGGCAGCATAGGCGTTCTGATTTGCTGGGACCAGTGGTTTCCCGAAGCAGCCCGCCTGACAGCGCTGATGGGTGCGGATCTGCTGGTATATCCCACAGCCATTGCCACGCTTCCGGAAGAAAAAGGAGCCTTGTCACAAAAGTACCTTAAGGCCTGGCAAACGATTCAGCAGAGTCATGCCATTGCAAACGGATGTTATGTTGCATCCGTGAACCGTGTAGGAGTTGAAGGAAACCTGAGCTTCTGGGGCAGATCATTTGTGAGCGGGCCTTTTGGCGAAGTCCTTGCTGAAGGAGGTAGCGATGAGGAGGTTGTCATGTGCTCCGTTGATCCTGAAAAGCTGGATATACACCGCACTACATGGCCATTTTTACGTGACCGCCGTATCGATACGTACCATCCGATACCCTCACGCTGGATCGGTGATAACCCGGGCTGACAGGGCACACCTGAACTCGCCCGCAGGCCCGTGAATCAAAATTCGGTGTTCAGGCTGAAATGAATTTTGCCGTTGTATATGGGATCATCCCCCGAGACCGCATATGTAAACTGCATCATACCGATCGGTGTCCGGTACCGGAATCCAAATCCGCCCGAGTGAAGCCAGTCACTGGTTCCGGATCCCTGCCGTCCTATGATATCCGGACGCTGATACGCCCCGCCAGCCAGAAACAGGAACGCATGGGAATAGGGATCCAGCAAATACCGGTATTCCAGATCACTCCATACAGACCGGGCAACACGAAACTGTTCTTCCCGGTAGCCACGGATGCTTCCGGAACCGCCCAGAGGCATCAGCTCTGATTCGGAGTATTCGGGAGATTCCAGTGTTGCTCCATGAATTTTGAAAGCAGCAACCTGCCGCTGAAACGGACTGTAAAAAACTTCCAGGGAAGAATTGACCATTTGCTGCATCATGGTTCCCCTGCTTTCAAGCTCTTCCGCACGCTCGTCGGTCACTCTTCTGATTCCGCTGCCAACGTTAATATTGAAGATCATGCCGCGGGTTGGAGCAAAACGGCTGTCTGTATTATCATATCTGAATCCGATTCCGGCGGAACGGGTCACGCCGTCAAGGGCAAGAAGAGGCAGATCCGGATTCGTGTTTGCCGATGTCGCGGATTGTGAGAGGCTGACTGACAGTTCCCGGCCGGCTGCCCATTCATATGATCCCTCAACATTCACGGTTCTGATCTGATAGCTGGTATCCTGCTGAACAAACCTGAAAGAAGCTCCGGCGCCAAGCGGCATTCCCATTATCCATTGCTTTTTATATCCCGTCTCCAGACGGGTCACCATATCTTCCAGACGTTCAAACATGATGCGCAATGAGCTTCCCTGCCAGCCCACATTCCGGACCATGACTTCTCCCCTTCCGATCACATTGTAGGCATCCGCCTGGCCGGGGTCATATCCGAACAGCAAATCAAAATGGTTGGCCCGGCGCTCAGTAACCTCATAATGCACAAACGGCAGGCCATCCCGGAACATGATCTCACCTTCGCTGACATCATGAAAAAGCCCTGTATTTTCAAGATTGCGCCGGCCCTTGCGGAACAAATCCGGAGTGATCTTGTCATCTGCTCTGATTCCTGATGCCGTTTCAATGTAATCCGGATCGTGTTGCGACAGTCCGTCAGTCCAGACTCCGGCTGCATAAAGCTCTTCTCCTGCATCTATTTCCAGCTCAAGTTCAACCGTGCAATCGGTGCGGTTGGGCTGAAACCGGGTAACTGATAACTCCGCAAGCGGATAGCCCAGGTCTTCCAGATGCGCTACTACACGCAGTATTTCCGCCTCCAGCTCCTCCTGTTCATAATAATTACCGGCTCCGAAAAACCAGATAAAATCCTCAAGAAGCGAAGATTCGTTATCGGTGAAATAATAATCGATTTCTTCAATTTCAAATCGGCAACCCGGCCTGCTGAATACTTCAATGGCGGCTCTGCTCCCGTAATGTATCAGAACTGAGTCGATGCTGGCATTGAAATAGCCAAACCGGCTGTAATAGCGATAGCCATTCTGCCTGATGCTCTCCGAAACTCCGGCTGAGTCACTCTGATCTAACGACACATTATCAAGAAGTGAATCCCGGATGCTTTCTTCCAGCCGGACGGCTTCACCGTTGTTATAATAACGAAGCTCGACTTGCCCGTCACTTTCAGATGGAGCCGCTGTTACAGTCCGGCCTTCAAAGTCTGCTTTTAAAAAAAGACCTGCAGTCAGTAACAGAAAAATGAGCAATTTCATCCTGGATAAGCGAAAAAGCTGGAAAAATGAATTTTCGGTAATGCGGATGACGCGCAGTCTGCACAGTCTGTGCGCGCAATCAGCATCAGCGCAAAATATCCTTGACAAATCCGGGCAGTGCAAATGCACCTTTATGGATGTCCGGATTATAATAGCGTAACGAAGAATTCATCGCCGTGGTACCCCGTGCCACCCGGTCCAGTACTTCAGGGTCGTGTGGATGAATGCCCTTTGAGGCGAATGCGAGTGACCACATCCCGGACGGATAAAGGGGGATAAACGCAAGGTACATGGCTGACAACTCAAAAATGCTGTCCAGCGAATGGAATAACTTGCGAATGCCGCTATGGTATGATGCGACCCATGGACTTTCGGTTTGAGACGTCAGCACCCCGTCGGGACCAAGAGCCCGGTAGCAGCTTTTGTAGAAAGAATCACTGAAAAGGTCGATCGCAGGCCCCACCGGATCGGATCCGTCGATGATAATTACATCATATGGGTCAGAAATATTGTTCACAAAAGTAATCCCGTCTTCGTAATAAACCTTAAGCCGGGGATTGTCAAAATCACCCACATCGGGCAGAAACTGCCGGGCTGCACGGACAACGGCCTCATCAATTTCTACCATATCCACCTGCTCTACTCCCGGGTGTCGAAGCACCTCTCTGGCCGACCCGCCGTCACCGCCGCCGATGATCAGCACTCTTTTCGGATCCGGATGCGAAAACATCGCAACATGAACCAGCATTTCATGATAGACGAACTCATCTTTCTCGGAAAGCATGACCATCCCGTCAATGGTCATCATGTTTCCCCATGTGTCCGTTTCAAACACCTCCACTTTCTGATACGGTGTCGATTCTGAGAAAAGAACTTTTTTTACGCCTACGGTCAGCCCGGTCCGGCCATGGTAATATTCATTGAACTGCATTGCGCTGTAATAATTTATTCGTACCAGAGGACGGCCCCTGCAAAAACGGCACCGCATTTGTTAACCTGATATTCAATTCCGATAGAAAAAAGATCTTTCAACGTACGGTTGCGATAGGTGAAGGCATCTTCCGCCATTTGTCTGACTTTATTTTCAACTACCGACAGAGGCTGCGTGTCTTCGTGCTCCATTATTACCCCCGGGAGTGACGGGTCTTCCGGCAATGCAACAGCTACTGCCGCCGAAATGATTTCGCCGGATGTTTCGGAATCGATATGTGCATAAGCGGTGGGAATCAGTCCGCCTTTTGGCAGATCAACTGTATCAACCCTTCTTGCAGACGGAGGCACGATGCTGCTCATTCTAACAATATTGGTGTCACCGATACCCGCTGCAAGCAACGCCTTGTCAAAGGCATTCAACCGGGTTCGTGCTTCGCCGGCCCCCTTGACCAGACAGAACGTATTCGGGGTTGGTACCATATTCATATATTCTAACTCCGTGAAAAAAGATATCAGTTAATTATAAAATCACTCTGAATGCCTGAGCCGGGAAAATATCACACTACTGCTACGTTGCCGGCTTCATCAGAGTCAATACCGGGATTTGCAGTAAAAAATGCAGCTTAAACAATACTGCTGCTTGCAAGGACGGCACTGCAGCACAACAATGGCCTTAAAAAACGGTCAGTTGCCGAAACGTGCCGCGTTTTCAGGTTTGAACAGCAGTTTCTGTCCCCGGGCAACCTTGAACATCCCCCGCTTCAGCTCCATTGCCGATGTGTTCTGGGAATCAAACTTTTCCTTCAGATGCTCCTGAATAATCCACGGGTCTATGGTTTCGCCACAGGTAAAAATGTCTACGGCAGCATATGAGTACTCAGGCCAGGTATGAATGGCCACATGTGATTCAGCGATAACAACCATGCCGCTTACACCGTGGGGACTGAATTTGTGAAATTTGTGAGATATGATTGAAGCACCGGACAAACGCGTACCTTCAAGCAGTATCGCCTCAATTTGTGCAACGTTATTCAGCACATTTTCATCACATTCATAAAATTCAACGAGTATTTGTCGTCCCAATGCTTCCATTTCTCTCACGTACTATCGGATTTGGGTGGTAATTTCAATGATCGCTGCCGTCAAACAGCAGAAAAAAAACAACATCTTTTCACAGCCACCCCGCTTGTCATTGCCTGCGCTTGTGTCAAAATGTTGCGTTAATATGCAGCGAAATTTCCTTTTGGAAAGGATGCAATCGCGTTAGAACAAAATTGTTTTTCCGATGTGATGATGTAATGATGCCATTTCTCGGAAGATCACAAAATTAAAAAAAATCCTGAATTATTTATGCATCAAAATAAAATATCCTTCATCCGTACACAAATAATCATGATTTCGCGATGAGAACGTTTGTTCTGACTGTCTCATTATCTGCTGATTTCTATTATTGAAAGTAATCTCATCATTTAATATATATAAAGAGTGCTGGTCTTCTGTCAGGATAACAAAACCCGGTTTCATTATGGATACATTCAGAAAGAAGGCATCGGATTTATTAAAGCACGCAGATGTTACGATAAACGGCAACCGCAAATGTGACATTCAGGTGCACAATGATGAGCTGTTTAAGAGAGTTTTTGCCGAAGGTTCCCTGGGACTTGGGGAGGCATATATTGAAGGCTGGTGGGACTGTGAAGCACTTGACGACTTTTTTTATCGTGTTTTATCAGCCGGACTCGACAGAAAAATCAAACCCGTCAGAGAGATCGGAACCTGGTTAAAGGCTTTTGTCTCCAATCTTCAGCGTCCTTCGAGGGCATTCCGCATTGGTGAGCATCATTATGATATCGGTGATGATCTGTATGAAGCCATGCTTGACAAGCTTATGACTTACAGTTGCGGTTACTGGAAAAATACCCGTTCGCTTGACATCGCCCAGAAAAACAAGCTGGAGCTGGTCTGTGAAAAACTTGGGCTTCGCGAAGGAATGCGCGTACTTGATATCGGATGCGGATGGGGTGGCGCCCTGAAATATGCAGCAGAAAATTTTGGTGTAAAAGGTCTCGGCATAACGGTTTCACGCAATCAGGCAGAGAAAGCGAAAAAAATGTGTTCCGGACTTCCTGTGGAAATAAAACTGCAGGATTACAGAGATTTGCGGGGATCATTTGACAGAATCTGGTCTATTGGAATGATCGAACATGTCGGGGTAAAAAACTATCGCACATTCATGCAGGTAGTCAGGCGGTCCCTCAAACCGGACGGACTTTTTCTGCTTCACACGATTGGTGGCAACCGGTCTGTATTCAAAAGTGATGCCTGGATTAATAAATATATTTTCCCTAACTCCATGATCCCTTCCATCAGGCAGCTTGCCCTATCGTTCGAAAACCTGTTTGTCATGGAAGACTGGCATAACTTTGGTGCAGATTACGATAAAACCCTGATGCACTGGTACAAAAACGTGTTAAAGCATAAAGAGCAGTTGAGCGAACAATACAGCCAGCGTTTTTTCCGCATGTGGCGTTATTATCTGCTTAGCTGTGCCGGATCGTTCAGAGCCAGAAAAAACAATCTCTGGCAAGTTGTGTTGTCTCCGGATGGCGTTCCGGGAGGGTATCAGACCGTACGATAAACCATTAAACAGCAATTCATTACGATTTTATACCGGTGTCATGAAGAAAACCGGTTCATCTGATCCCGGTATCATCCGGTCAGTTTCTTGATCGTCATGAGCCAGATGGCCTCCGGCGTTTCACGGCTGAAACCCTTCAGGGCTTTGTCCGCATCCAGAAGGGTTTCAAACACCATCGGACAATCTTCAAGCGAATAATTACGCCCGGCTTTTACGAGTTTATCGTAGTAAAATGAACTGTTGATTCCGGCTTCTTTTCTTATTTGGCCCGGTGTGAGCCCCTTACGGGACAAACGTTGTATAAGCCAGATTTTTCCGAATGTTGAATACAGGAACCCGATCATTTTGAAAATTTCGCCGGTGGCATTGTCCGCCGTTTTAAGCATTTGATGGGTGATGGCCATGGTTTTATCCCGGTTCTTTTCCAGCAATGCATCCTGAAATTCAAATAAGCTGTATTCACGGGAAAGGCCGACCACCTGCCGGACATCCGATTCTGTTATCGGACCTTTGTCTTCCCGGAAATTGGACAGTTTTTCAATTTCGACCGTAAGCTGCTGCAGATTGGTGCCGACATGGAATGCAAGGAGCTGCGCTGCACCGGTTTCGAATTCCAGGTTGTGCTCTGCAGATGCCCAGTCCGTGATCCATTGCTGAATTTTATAGTCCGGTACCGCTTCAAAAGTGTGCGAAGTAACTGTTTTCCCCTTTTTCAATGCTTTCCCAAGAGCACTGTGCTGAGCCGGTCTGGTATCGTTGGTCAAAAATAGGAGCGTAGTCGGATTGGGCTGCTTCAGGTATGCGGCAAAATCATCACGACTGCCTTGCGGTGAAACATCATCCAGACTTATTTCATCAGATCCGCCCTTGTGTTCATCCTCTCCGATGGAAAGCGTTCCGGCCGGTTCCCCGGCACTCCCGCCTCTTCTGTCGCTGAACATTTTCATGAAGTCGCGGACAATCACGACGCGGCGCTCCGCCATCATCGGATAACTCTTGCACATGTCGATGACCGAGTTGGCCTTGACATCCTGTCCATAAAGAATATCCAGATTAAAGTCCCGTGACTCCTCCGGAACAGTTTCCACAGCGGCATCCTGCAACCGGTCTATGAAAAAGGTTTCTTCACCAAAAAAAGCATACACAGGTTTCACGTCCGAACTGCGAAGTTCTTCCAGAAACGATTGGTACAATTCAAGACTCGATGACTTTCTGGCCATGCTGTATAAATTTATTTTGATCTGCAGATCCTGTTCCGGATGCCGTCAATGGCTTTATAGCAGTGTCGGCTACGGATACAAACGTCCCATCATTCTTGGAAACGGAATGGTTTCCCGTACGTGTTTCAGTCCGCACAGCCATGCAACGGTTCGTTCGAGTCCCAGTCCAAAGCCTGAATGCGGAACCGTACCGTATCGGCGAAGATCAAGATACCAGCGGAACTGTTCTTCCGGCAGATTGTGCTCCTGAAGACGCTTTTTCAGGATTTCAAGATCCTCCTCTCGCTGTCCTCCTCCAATGATTTCCCCGTACCCTTCCGGGGCAAGCATATCTACACCAAGTGCAATGTCTTCGTTTTCCGGATCTCTTTTCATGTAGAACGCCTTTACCTCGGCGGGATACCCGTAAACCATGACCGGCGTATCTTCATCCATGGTCAGCAGCGTTTCATCACTGCCGCCAAAATCTTCGCCCCATTTTTTTTTCAGAGCTGATTTCTTCCAGACCGGAATATTTCTCAGGTCTTCTTCAATCTGATCGATGCGGGCGTTTATTTCTCCTCTTCTCCGGTCAATCTGGAACTTTCTGCCCTTTTTTGCCTGGCCGAACTCGGTATCCAGTGATGAGAGTTCCTCTTTGAGTACCTCTGCTTCCTTTTTTCTGTCGGCCTCCATTTCGTCCAGTTTTTCCTGCATCTCCTTTGAATTCAATCGTTCAACGGCCTCAGTGTAACTGATACGAGGAAACGGAGCCTTAATCTTTTCAAGCCGTGCTATATCGCGGTCAAGGATTTCCAGTTCATC
Organism: Natronogracilivirga saccharolytica; assembly: GCF_017921895.1. NCBI lineage: Bacteria > Pseudomonadati > Balneolota > Balneolia > Balneolales > Cyclonatronaceae > Natronogracilivirga > Natronogracilivirga saccharolytica. The sequence continues at coordinate 134,314 of NZ_JAFIDN010000008.1, read as the reverse complement.
TCGGTTTTGTCTCAGCACTTCCGAGACAACAAAACTGACCATTTCTTCGGCCAGATCCATATTCATTGCAAGATCATAGTAGGCCATTTCGGGTTCGATCATCCAGAACTCGGTCAAATGCCGGCGTGTCTTGCTTTTTTCGGCACGAAATGTAGGACCGAACGTGTAAATTTTTCCATGCGCCATGGCCATGGCTTCCCCGTAAAGCTGCCCGGATTGTGTGAGATACGCTTTGCGGTCAAAATAATCCGTTTCAAACAGGTTTGTTGTACCTTCTGCTGCATTTCCCGTAAAAATGGGCGCATCCATCTGTATAAATCCCCTGTCCTGAAAAAAACGATGAAGACCATAAATAATGGTGTTCCTGACACGCATGGCGGCCCATTGCTTTCGGCTACGCAGCCACAGATGCCGGTGTTCCATCAAAAACTCCACACCATGCTCTTTTGGCGTGATAGGATAATCTTCAGCCTGAGAGACAAGGGACAGGTCACTGACATGAAGTTCATAACCTCCGATACTCCGGTCATCGGCATTTACCCTGCCGGTGATCTCTATGGCACTTTCCTGCTGGAGTGACATGGCCAGCTCCCAAACCTGATCCGGCACATCTTCTTTGGCCACAACGGTCTGACAAAGTCCGGTTCCGTCTCTGACTATAAGAAACACCAGCTTTTTGCTGGTACGAATATTGTAAACCCATCCCTTCAGCGTGACATTCTTTCCGGAATGTGCTGATATCTCATTGATATATACCATTTTGAATAATTTTAGAGCATGATTATCCGGTTATTCGACCTGATGTCCGTCCGGCTTCAGAATCGTCTCGGAGAATTCGTTTTCATCGAAAAAATCACCACAAAGATCGCGAATTTGTCCGGCATCTGCACGATCAATTTCAGCGACAAGTTCATCCAGGGTGATATAACGGTCATAAAACACCTCGCTCTTGGCAAGGCGGGTCATTCTGTTGCTCATGCTTTCCTGTGCAAGCAGCAGCTTTCCTTTCAGCTGTGATTTGGCCTCGTCGAGTTCTTTTGCGGAAATCGCTTCATTGCGCAGCTGTTTAAGCTCTTTCAAAATCAATTCACGCATGTGATCTATATAGTCACGATCAGTACCTGCATAAATGCCGAAAATTCCGCTGTCCCGGAAAGCTTCCATGAACGACTGAATGTGATAACAGTATCCGTATTTCTCCCTGATGTTCTGATGAAGCCGGGAGCTCATGCCGGCTCCCAGAACCGTATTAGCCAGCAGCAGTTTGTACCTGTCAGGATCAACCGCCGACATGGCCCGTCGTCCCAGCATGAAATGTGTCTGCTCGATTGGCTTGGTGAGTACGTTCTTGCTTGGCTCATAATCCGTAATCGGCTGATCGCCATTGTGTTTTCCATTTGATTCCAACGGCTGAAAATATTTGTTCACAAGATCCACTACCTTGTCATGCTCCGCATTTCCGGCAACAGCTATGATCACGTTTGAAGGATGGTATTGCTGATGCAAATAGGCAAAAAGGGAATCCCGGTTGAATCCGTTTACGGTCTGTTCGAATCCGATAATGGGCCGCCCAAGAGGATGAGGATGAAACAGTTGCCGGTGAAATTCTTCAAAAATGTAATCCTCCGGATTGTCACGGTACATTTTCATCTCTTCAAGCACCACCTTTTTTTCCTTTTCAATCTCCTCCTCAGGAAACCTGGGGTGCAGGACCATGTCCGTCAGCACGTCCAGGGCTGTATCCAGCTCGGTATCCAGACACCTGGCATAATAACAGGTCAGTTCCGGGGATGTAAATGCATTGAGGTAGCCGCCAACCGATTCCATACTCAGAGCAATATCATAGGCGGTGCGCTGTTCTGTGCCTTTGAACAGCATATGCTCAAGAAAGTGGGTGATGCCCGCCTGATCGTCTTTCTCGTGCCGGCTTCCGGTCTTGACCCAGATACCGACCGACAAGCTTCTGACAGTCTGAATGGTCTCGGTTACAATTCGCAATCCGTTCGGGAGTGTTGTTTTCTGTATACGATCTGCAGTACTCATATAGCGGAATTAAAAGCTGTTGGGTTGACGATAAAAGAGGTATTTGCTGTCCGGGAAGCCCATGCCGGGCCCGCTACCTGAAAAAAAAGCGTCGTCATTGAGGTGACGACGCTTTTTAATATACTGAATCAAGATACAGATACGGCATCAAAGCCCGTATCTGCATTACTGTCGCAACGACAGATTATTCCTGATCTTTTGGTATCAGCGCTTTGCGGGAAAGGCGAAGTTTGCCTCCGTCTTCCACCTTGAGCAGCTTTACTTCAACTTTGTCACCTTCTGAAAGGACGTCGGTCACTTTGTTGATACGCTTGTGATCAAGTTCCGAGATATGCAGCAGACCGTCACGGCCGGGCATAATCTCAACAAAAGCGCCGTATTCTTTGATTGAACGAACAGTGCCAAGGTATACCTCACCTTCCTCAAGGTCTCCGGTGATACCTTTGATCTTTTGTATCGCGGCATCAATCTTTTCCTTTTCATCTGCCGAAATGGTGATGACACCTTTGTTTCCGACTTCCTCAATCATTACCTCGGCGCCGGACTCACGTTGTATGGACTGTATTACCTTGCCGCCGGGGCCGATAATACCGCCGATCTGATCCGAGTCGACTTCTATTTTCACAAAGGAGGGTGCGTATTTGGAGACCTCAGGACGTGGCTGTGAAATGGATTCCGCCATTTTCTCCAGAATATGCATGCGTCCTTCGCGAGCCTGCTGCAGGGCTTCCACCATGACTTCATAGGAGATTCCTTTGACCTTGATATCCATCTGGCAGGCAGTGATGCCATCGGATGTTCCCGTAACCTTGAAGTCCATGTCGCCCATGTGATCTTCTTCGCCCTGAATATCGGACAGGACTACGTGTTTATTTTCATCAACGATCATACCCATGGCGATTCCGGCAACCGGTTTTTTGACCGGGACTCCGGCATCCATCAGTGACATGGAACCCGAACAGACGGTTGCCATTGAAGATGATCCGTTGGATTCCAGGACGTCAGATACCACACGGATGGTGTAATCAAATTCATCAGTAGACGGAACCATTTTCTTCAAGGCGCGCTCTGCCAGGTTGCCGTGACCAATCTCCCTGCGGGAAACACCGCGCATCATTTTTACCTCACCGGTACAAAAAGGCGGGAAATTGTAATCAAGCATGAACCGCTTGGCGTCACTGTAGAACAGCGTATCGATCATCTGCTCATCGCGTTTGGTTCCAAGTGTGACCGAAGCCAGTGCCTGTGTTTCACCGCGTGTAAAAATTGCGGAACCATGTGTACGGGGAAGGTAACCCACCTCGGTCCATATGGGTCTGATCTCTTCGGGCTTGCGGCCATCAATACGCTGGTTTTCCTCAAGAAGAACTTTCCTCATAGCCTCTTTCTGCATCACATGGCATACCTCAGAAATAAATTCTTCCTCTTCAGGATATTCTTCTGCAAATGCTTCTTTGGCTTCTGTGCGCACATCCTTGCAGGCAGCAGAGTATTCCTTTTTGGAGAGTTTGCTCCGGCTGATGTCCAGAAACTTGTTGCCTGCATGCTCGCGGACCTTCGCTTCGAGCTCCGTATTGACTTCGGGTTCGGGTTTTTCCCACTTTTCCTTGCCAAGCTCTTCGCGGACATCCAGCTGGAACTGGCACAGTTTTTTAATAGCATCGTGTGCATGCCTGATGGCCTCAACCATATCTTCTTCCGAGACCTCTTCCATTTCACCCTCAACCATTACTACACTCTCAAGGGTACCGCCCACAATCATTTCAAGATCAGCGGCTTTAAGTTCGGTAACGGTGGGATTGACCACAAACTCACCGTTAATACGCGCAATCCGGACTTGCGCCATAGGTCCTTCAAAAGGGATATCGGATATGGTCAGAGACAGGGATGCCGCTACGGCACCAATAACATCGCCGTCATTTTCTCCGTCAGAAGAGAAGACCTGGCAGATAACCTGCGTTTCATTCATGAATCCATCCGGAAAAAGCGGACGGATGGTACGGTCGATCAACCGTGCGGACAAAATTTCTTTTTCTGAAGGGCGGCCTTCGCGTTTGATAAATCCGCCGGGAAATTTTCCTCCGGCAGCATAGGTCTCCTTGAATTCTACGGTCAGCGGGAAAAAGGGCTGACCCGGTTTGGCTTCAGGTGCGGATGTTGCTGTAGCCATAACAACGGTATCTCCGATTCGGACAAACGAGCTTCCGTTGGCTTGTTTTGCGAGACGACCTGCGTCGATGGTCATCTCTTTTCCTGGTGCGTATTCAATCGTTTTAAAATCAGCTTTCATAGTGTTCTGTTCTTCTTTCGTCATTTGCGTATAAGCGATTACCGGGGGGAATTGCTCCCATTATGTGGAAACGCCCTGAAACCACCAGCCCGGTGAATTGCTGAATAAGGGTGTTTTATACAAGAAAGGCACGAGTAACCCGTGCCTTTTTGCGTGTTATTTCCGGATACCAAGTTCCTTGATCAACTTGCGATATCCTTCAATGTCTTTTTTCATCATGTAATTGAGAAGGCGGCGGCGCTTGCCGACCAGTCGCAGCAACCCAAGGCGGGTTGAATGGTCTTTCTTGTGAGATTTCAAGTGGTCGGTAAGCCTGTTGATACGCTCAGTAAAAAGTGCGATCTGTGCTTCAGGAGATCCTGTGTCATCTGAGGATTTACCGTATTTTTTGAAAACTTCCTTCTTTTCTTCTGCTGTAACGTTCATGTAAAGATTCTCCGCTTTAGATTATATCATGCTAAAGTAGATGATTGGTTTTAATTAGCATCCTAAATTAACTGTTTTCATATCTATTTGCAAACTGGCTAACCTCCTGCCAGTTTTCTGCAAGTGTCACGGTCTTTGATAAGCTGCTGCACCAAAGCTTCCCCGTCACTGAATTTTTTTTCACCCCGTATCCTCCTTAAAAACCGGATGCGTAAATTGCTGCCGTAAATCGTTCCGCTGAAATCAAACAGAAACACTTCGGGGACGATCCGCTCCTGCCCCCCGAATGTCGGACGAATTCCGATATTCATCATTCCATTGTATACCTGACGGTCCAGTTCAGCCTCAACACAATAAACACCTTTTGCAGGTATTACTTTGTTCTTGTTTTCCGGTTCAATATTTGCTGTCGGAAACCCGATGGTCCGGCCGCGCTGATCCCCTTTTACTACGGTACCAGCCATCTCATACGGTCTGCCCAGCATTTCAGCAGCCATTTCCACATTGCCCTCTTCTTCCAGCAATTTGCGTATTACCGAACTGCTGACCGTTGTGTGTCTGACTTCATGGGCTTCTTCGACATAAACGGAAAACCCTAGTTCTTCGGATAATCCCTTCAGTGTCTGAATGGATCCTTCGCGGTCACGCCCGAAATGGTGGTCATATCCAATTACGAACGTATGCACTCCTATCCGCTTGTGAATGTAATCCCTGATGAACTGTTCTGATGACAGCATGGAAAAATCGCGGTTGAACGGAATGACTATCATCTGGTCAATTCCGTATTGATTCATAATTGCCGCTCTTTCCTGCAAATTGGTGAGCAGGCGGATACCCTCCCGTGCCGGGGTTATGACATCCCTTGGATGGGGATCAAACGTCACTACAACAGCCGGAGCAGAAACGGCCCTGGCACGATCAATTACGTTTTTCAGCAGGGCCTGGTGTCCAAGATGTACGCCGTCAAAAGTCCCGACAGTCAGGACATTGGCAGGGTTTCGTTTGCAGTTTTCTATAAAAACCGGTTCAGCCATTTTGAATATTTTCGTAAACCTGATTAACGGTTATACCCTTTATGATTACAGCCGGTCCGGCGGCATGATTCCTTTTGCAACTGTTCCGGGCATTCATTCTGATAAAGATCGTATCTGGTCAATGGTCATCGCATCATCAACATTGAACTGCCCGATTTGAGTTCGTCTCAGCTTGGACAAGTGGGCCAGTGTGTCCAGCTCAAGGCCCAGATCGTAAGCCAGCTTGCGGATATAGGTCCCCTTGCTGCACAGTACCTCCAGCTCAAGTTTCATACCTTCAAACCTGAGAATACGTGTCTCAAATATCTCAATGTCTCTGGGCTCCCTCTCTACAACCTTTCCCTTTCGTGCATATGTATATAGTCGTTTTCCGTCTTTCCACAGTGCTGAATACATGGGAGGAATCTGTGTTATCTTTCCCTGAAACCGGTTTTCAAGGACATGCCGGATTTTTTCTTCATCAAGATGACCGGCCGGAGCATGACCGTCAGGCTCTGTGGCAGCGTCATGGCTGGGAGTAGACATGCCGAAAACTACCGAAGCTTTATAGCGTTTGGCATAATCCTGAAAAATGGAAATGGATTTAGTGGCTTTTCCGGTGCATAGTATCAGCAAACCGGTCGCAAGAGGATCCAGGGTGCCGGCATGTCCGATTTTGCGGGTTCGGATGCGGTTCCGCAGGAACTTGACTACGTCAAAACTGCTCCATCCGGAAGGCTTGTCTGCGAGAAATACGGCACCGTCATCCAGATTATCATCGGGATCAGGAAGGCGGCGGTGATTGTAAACCGGGAACACTGGTAAACCAGAATCAGATGTCATGCGTCTGTCCGAATCGGTTGTCAATGTTTAGCTACTCCCCTTGTCTTCAGAGCCTGAATCCTCTGAACCCTGATCCCGGTCACCGGCATCTTTGTTTTCGTCATGAATTTTTCGGAACAGAGCATCAATTTTTTCCACATACTCCGCAGTATCATCGAGATGGAAGTGAATTTCCGGTATTCTGCGAACCTGGTGACGAATTCTTGATGCCAGTTTTTTCCGGATTTCCGGTGTTTTTTCTCTTATGAACTCAAAAATCTCAGTGTTGTTATCCTGGTTCGAAAAAATACTGAGATAGACATGAGCCTGCATAAGATCCGGGGAAACTCGCACCGTAGTGACCGTCAGCATGGCATCATGCTGATATTCCATTTGTAGTATCCCGCCGATATCCGACTTCAGAAGTGCCGCTACCCGCTCGGTTCTGATACTCATCAGCTGGTTTCCTGCTTGAGTTTGCGTTTCGTTTCAGTGACTTCGTACCCCTCGATGACATCTCCGACTTTGATATCATTGTAATTCTTGATACCCAAGCCGCACTCATAGCCGCTTGTTACTTCGCGTACGTCATCCTTGAAGCGTTTCAGAGAGGCAAGCTCACCTTCATAGATTACAATACCGTCACGTATCAGACGGATTTTCGTATTTCTGGAAATCTTTCCATCAGTAACTTTGCAGCCGGCAACAGTTCCCACTTTCGGAACCTTGAATATGTCAAGGACTTCGAGTGTAGCCACAGTCTTCTCGTTGACTTCCGGCGAAAGCATACCTTCAAGTGCATCACGAACGGCATCGACAGCATCGTAAATGACACTGAACAGTCGAATGTCGATTTCCTCGTTTTCGGCAAGCTTCCGGGCATTGGCCGATGGCCTGACCTGGAAGCCGATTATAATCGCATCGGATGCGGAGGCCAGAAGTACGTCTGATTCTGTTATGGCGCCCACACCGGTATGAATGATGTTGACCTTTACCTCTTCGTCAGACAGTTTTTGCAGTGCTCCTGCCAAAGCCTCGATGGAACCGTCAACATCACCCTTGATGATGATATTGAGTTCGGCGACCTCTCCAAGTGCAAGTCTTCTGGAAATGTCATCAAGTGTGACGTGTTTGACTTTGCGAAGTGACTGTTCGCGTTTGATCTGCTGCCGTTGCTGGGCGATCTCTTTTGCAGTGCGTTCATCCTGAACCGTCACAATTTTGTCGCCCGCCTGGGGAAGTCCGTCAAATCCGGTCAGCTGTGCCGGTTGCGCAGGTCCGACGGAGTCAATACGCTCACCAAACTCATTCTCCAGAGCTCTTACGCGTCCGGAATATGAGCCTGCTACAAACGGATCTCCGACACGCAATGTTCCTTTTTGTATAAGGATGTTTGACACAACACCTTTTCCGCGGTCAACCTTGGATTCGAGAATAATCCCTGATGCCTTCCGGTTCGGATTGGCTTTCAATTCCATCAATTCGGCTTCAATAAGCACCTTGTCCAGCAGTTCATCTATACCGGCACCGGTATGTGCTGAAACCTCGGCAATCTGCACGCTTCCGCCCCATTCCTCGACGATCACGTTGTGATCGGCAAGCTGCTGCTTGATACGGTCGGGGTTAGATCCCTCTTTGTCCATTTTGTTGATGGCAACGACCATGGGGACACCACCTGCCTGAGCATGGTTGATGGCCTCGATTGTCTGCGGCATAACTGCATCATCTGCCGCAACAACAAGGATCACCATATCGGTCACCTGGGCACCTCTGGCACGCATGGCTGTGAATGCCTCGTGGCCTGGTGTGTCAAGGAAAGTAATATTCCGCTTGTCAGGCAGTCTGACTTCGTAGGCACCAATATGCTGCGTTATTCCGCCTGCTTCACCGGCAGTTACCTTGGCCTCCCTGATAAAATCAAGCAGTGATGTTTTTCCGTGATCTACGTGCCCCATTACGGTGACAACCGGGGATCTCGGCTCCAGATCTGCCGGGTCGTCATCATCATCTTCTTCAATATCATCCGTCAGTTCTTCGGCGTCAACGAAGACCACTTCTCTGTCATACTGCTCGGCAAGCAGTTCAATGGTACTGGCCTCAAGCCGCTGATTGATCGAAACAACCATGCCCAGATTCATGCAGTGCATGATGATTTCATTAGGCGATACATCCAGAAGATCTGCCAGATCACTTACGGTTATAAACTCGGTGACTTCAAGTATCTTTTGTTCCTGTTCCGACTTTTCCGTCTCAAGGATTTCACGCTCGGCGGCCATCTCCTCACGCTTTTGTTTTCTTCTCTTCTGACGTTTTCTGCCGACAGAACCGCCGGTGTTCAGCATGGCCATGGTCTCTTTGAGCTTGGATTCAACATCCGAGTCATCAACCTTCGGTGCCTTCCGCGCTTTTATCCGTTTTTTCTTCTTCTTGGACTTCGGAGCTTCCTCTGTAACATCGGCTGCCGGACTGTCTCCCTTCACCCGCTTTGCGGCAATTTTTTTCTTTTTGGGCTTTTCCTTTTCATCCGCTTCAACCGCATCAGCCTGCTTCGTCTCTTCTTTCTTGGCCTTTTTACCCTTTTTCTTCTTTTTCTTTTTGCCTTCTTCGGCAGGGTCAGCAATCTGGATTTTTCCAAGAACTCTTGTCCCGGCAAGCTTTTCCTTCCGCCCGCGGATTATTTCATGCGGTTCCTGTTCCTCTTCTTCATCATCACCTTCAACAATATCCAGCTCGTCATCCGCTTCGGGCAACTGTATCGCTTCTTTTCCGGCAGGTTCGACCTCTTCTTCCGGCTCATCGTCTGTCTCGACCTCTTCTTCCGGTTCGAAATCCTGATCTGATCCGGCTTCCGCAGTCTCTTCATCTTCTGCCACTTCCTGCTTTTCTGCAGGTTCGGTTTCAGAAACTTCCGGTGCCTCTTTTCCTGCATCTGACCCGGCAGTATCATCTTCTCTCTGCTCATCCCTTGCAGGTACCGGTACGTCTTCTTCCTCCTGTGTTTCTGAATCGGATGGTTTCAGCTGGTCTTCACTGCTCTCAGCATCATCGGCGGGCTTGAGAGGCAGATCCTCGTCCTTTTCAGTCTTCTCATCGGCAGGCTCCAGATCATCCAGCGGTTCCAGAAAACTGTCAATGGTAACAGATTCATTTCTGCTTGTCCGAAAGGTACTTCTGCGTTCTTCGTATTCCTCTCTTGCCCTGACATGATCCCTGCTCTTTGCTTTATCTTCCCCGTAAACCGACTCCAAAGCTGAGTACATTTCAGGTGTGATTTTGGCATTGGGTTTGTTTTCTATAGGAAACCCATTGTCATTCAGTGAATCCACGATAGATTGTGTGGAAACATTGAATTCCGATGCCACCTTGAATAAGCGTTTCGGTTTACCAGCTGCTGTCATATAGATCTATTATTCTGTTGTATTGTCTTCGCTAATTGGCTTTCGTCAGGCCTCGTCTTCTTCGAACTCTTCTTCTATGGTACGGATGATGTGTTTGGCATCCTTCAGTTCAAGTTTGCCTTCCGTTCGCCGCTGCAACTCTTCAGGGCTGAGATCGAGGACGGCACGCGCTGTATCGCATCCGATATCAAAGAGCATCTGCACGATTTCGTCTCCGAAGTCATCGGCAAACTCGAAAATGTCAATGTCATCCTCATCTTCCACTTCTCTGTATACATCAATCTCAAACCCGGTAAGCTGCGTTGCCAGCCTGATATTGACACCGCCCTTGCCTATAGCCTTGGAAACCTGGTCGGCGGGGACAACAACTTTTGCCCGCTTTTTACCCTTGTCAATCTCAACTGACTGGACATGAGCGGGCTGCAGTGCCCGTTTTATAAATTCGTGATCATCTTCGGTGAAGTTGATCACATCAATATTCTCGTTGCAAAGCTCCCTGACAATGGAGTGAATGCGGATACCCTTCATTCCGACGCAGGCACCTACGGGATCCACCCTCTCATCATGGGAAACAACGGCCACCTTCGACCGGTCACCCGGTTCACGAACCGTTTTGATTATTTCTATCACCCCGTCAAATACCTCGGGGATTTCATTCTCAAACAGGCGTTCAAGAAAAAGCGGTGACGTTCGGGATATGATTACCGCCGGATTCCCTTCCTGCCGCTTCACCTCAACAACCACAGCGCGGATGGTATCCCCCTTTCGGTATCTGTCCTTGTAAATCTGATGCCCCTTGGGCAGAATCAGTTCAACACCGTTATGATTTACCAGGATGTCCCGGTTCCGGACCTGGTAAACATCCCCCAGAACGATTTCGCCGATACGATCGCTGTAATCTTCGAAAATGTTGTCCTTCTCTATTTCACGTATGCGCTGGGCAAGTGTCTGCCTGGCCATCATCACTGCACGGCGACCAAAATCTTCGATTCTGATCTCCTGGGCAAATTCATCATACAACTCCAGGTCGGGATCCAGCTTTTTGGCTTCGGTAATGCCGATTTCGTTGACCGGGTCATTGAGCTCCTCATCCGGGACCACTTCACGGATATGCATAATCTGAATTTCACCGCGGTCGGGATTCAGAATAACGGAAAACGCATCATCCGATTCGTACTTTTTCTTGATCATGGACCGAAATACGTCTTCCAGAATCGACAGAAGCAGATCCCTGTCAATTCCCTTGTCTTTTGCAATTTCGGCAAAAGACTGAATAATCTGTTTTGAAATATCCGTTTGCATGTAACTGTGTTTCGAGCCTGCCGTTATTGTTTGTTAAAAACTGGTTGTATCATGGTTTCTACGATGTTCTCAAACGGGATGCTGATCTGCTGCTTGCTGTCTTTTTGCAGCACGATGCTGTCCCCGTCAGCACTGACAAGTTTTCCTTCTTCCTGAACGTTTTCGCCACTTTTTTCATAGATTACAGTTGCTTTACGTCCCAGGTTGTTAACATATTGCCTGATATCCTTCAGTGGCCGATCGAGTCCCGGCGAAGAGACATTCAGCGTATACTTTTTACCACGCCAGCCGGCTGCATCAAGTAAAAACTCAAGTTCACGACTCACCTCCGCACAGGCGTCCAGCGATACATTGCCATGCTCAGATTCGACAAAAATCCAGACGATACGATTTCCCTGAGAACCTTTCAGTTCAATATCAACAAGAAACAGGTCGAAATTCTGCAGAACCTGTTCTGTCAATGACTTTATTTCATTATGTTCTTCCATCAGGGACTCCGTTTTACCTGTTTCCTGATACAAAAAAAGTGAGCCCGCCAAGAGCTCACTTACAAGAAGGAAATATACGGCAAAATTTAACAATAGCCAAAAACGAACCCCTTCAATAACACTTTCTGAACGGTTCCGTCAACATTGACAACTGTAATTTTGTTAATGATTGGGTATTTTATCCGGCAACACATTAACCGAAGATAAAAGACTACCCTGCACCCCGATTTATTACGATTATGAAGATATTCCGATGTTCTGCATTGTTGATATTACTGCCGTTTCTCATTTCCTGCGGGAATGATGATTCACCCGAAAGAATCCGAGATACCGAAAGCAACGGCAGGACCATCGATCCGACACACACCGTCGAAATTCTTACGGAAGACCGCCAGGAGACCGTGGCTGAGGTCAATGTCGCTCTTGCCCAGACCGAAAATGAGCGTAACAGAGGTCTGATGGAGGTTCAGGAGATGGACTTTGACACCGGAATGTACTTCATTTTTGAAGACGAAAGAGAGCGAAGTTTCTGGATGGTCAATACGCCTCTGTCCCTTGATATTATTTATATGGACAGCAATGACCGGATTGTGCGCATCCACACCAACACCACACCGTATTCAGACCGGCAGATTCCATCTGAATCACCGGCCCAGTATGTTCTGGAGGTTAATGCCGGATTTGTGAGGGAGTATGATATCCGGGAAGGCATGCATGTTGTTCTGAATCAGTGACGCAGGAATAAACCGGCTCCGCTGCTCTGCCATGCCATTGTCACTTCCGGCATCAGGAATAAGACGCCGGATGAAGTCGGCGTTTGCCGTTCAAGAAGCGGTTATCATCATACGTTAGTATGAATTCACCGTTGTTCTGATCCAGTGTGCCAGTTTGAATGAGCTTGCCCCCCCGATGCCCGTGGTGCAGACCGGCATTGTACGTGAGCCGGTTTTGAGATTGAATGATAAATTCTTGCAGGATGATCAGGTCTGACCGGCTGCAACCGCTTCGAGCTCTTTATATACTTCTTCAGCCTTCCGTTTCAGCTGCTTTTCATCACCATCATTGTGGATAACGAGATTTGCCCGGTCGGAAAGCGCATCAAAATCAGGCTGCTTATCCATCCGGTGGCGTACCGCCTCTTCACTTGATTTGTCCCTTTTGACAACCCGCCGGATACGCTCTTCAGGCTCACTGGCAACCATGATGATCACATCACACATTTCGGCAGTTGGAGAATCAAGTAAGAGTGCCGACTCATGAGCGAATAATCCGAAGCCCTCACGTTCCGCCTGCTCCTTAAGCATGGTGAGCTCATTGACCACAACGGGATGAACAAGAGTGTTCAGTTCTGAAATGCGGCCTTTTCCGAACGCTTCAGCAGCAAGAAACTCCCGGTTGAGCGATCCGTCTTCGTTATAGGCCTGCTCGCCGAAAATGCGAATAATTTCGCTTTTCAGATCGGCATTTTCAAGCATCAGTTTTTGAGCAAGGTCATCGGAATATACAACTCGTGCTCCCATTTTCTCCCATTCCTTAAGGAACAGGCTTTTTCCGCTCCCGATACCTCCTGTTACTCCGATGTGCAGCATGACAAAAGCAGTTTTTGTTTTGTGTTAGCCAGGAAAAGGTCTTACAGATTCAAATTACGGTGTTCTTTCTGAATCTTTCAACGGGTTTCGGATAATCTGTGGTATAATGCAGTCCCCTGCTCTCTTTGCGGGAAAGTGCTGAGGAAATTATGACATATGAATTAGCTATAAGATTTCTAAGCTCACACAGGGGAACACTAACGCGGGTACGCTGGTAGAAATCCTCCGTCTCCTCGTAGAGAAGTCTGGTCCGCCGGAAAGCGCGTTTCAGGCGCAGGTCACTTCGTACAATTCCCACATAATTCCACATCACATTCTGGAGCTCATTCCTGTTGTGATAAATCAGAACAGCCTCTTCGGCATTCACGGTGCCGCTTTCGTCCCACTCCGGAACTGGCGTGTGTTCATTTATCTCCAGCACATATTTCGCGGCATCTTCAGCAGCCCTTTTTGATAAAACGATTGCCTCCAGCAAGCTGTTTGATGCGAGCCGGTTGGCACCATGCAGCCCGGTGCATGAGGCCTCCCCGGTACAATACAATCCATGAATGGATGTTCTGCCATTTTGATCAGTCATGACTCCTCCGCAAAGGTAATGAGCAGCCGGTACAACAGGAATCCACTGTTCGGAAATATCAACACCATGCCTCAGACAAGTAGCCGAAATGTGCGGAAAATTACGGTCAAGAGTCTCCTTGTCAATATGAGTCACATCAAGATAAACACTCTCATCACCGGTCTTTTTTAAATGATCATCAATCGCACGGGCAACAATATCTCTCGGTGCAAGCTCGGCGCGTTCATCGTAATCGGACATAAAGGCACGCCCGTCGCGTGATCGCAGAATTCCGCCCTTGCCACGCACCGCCTCCGAAATCAAAAACGACCCGGCTCCCGGAACATTCAATGTGGTCGGATGAAACTGCATGAATTCCATATTGCCGATTCTGGCTTTGGCGCGATATGCCATTGCAATACCGTCACCGGTGGCAATCGACGGATTGGTACTGTGCAAATAGGCCTCACCTACACCACCGGTTGCAATAAGTGTAGACTTTGCCAGAATCGTTTCCACCTTACCCGTTTGTGTGTTGAGTACATAAGAGCCGAAACAGTGGATATCATTGTCATGTCTGGTGACTTTTTTCCCAAGATGATGTTCGGTAATCAGTTCAAGGGCGAAATGGTGCTCATACATACTGATATTCGGGTGCTTCTCAACAGCTGAGAGCAGTGCCTGTTCAATTTCTTTTCCGGTACGGTCAGCAGCATGGACGATTCTGTTGCGGGAGTGTCCGCCTTCACGGCCCAGATCCAGCTCTCCGTCTTTCGATGTGAACTGCGCCCCCCATTCCAGAAGCTCGCGAACCACATCAGGCCCCTGCCTGACAACAATCTCCACAATTTCCGGGTCACACAGACCGGCACCTGCTGTCAGAGTATCCTGAATGTGTGACTCAAAAGTGTCGTTTTTATCAATAACACTTGCCAGTCCGCCCTGGGCATAATTCGTATTGGATTCGGCCGACTCTTTTTTTGTAATAATGGCTACGCTTCCGAACTTTGCCACACGCAAGGCATACGACAAGCCCGCACCGCCACTGCCAAGAACAAGAAAATCAAATCTATCAGGCATTGGACATCAGGTAGGCTTTAATAAACGGGTCAATATCTCCATCCATCACAGACTCCACATTGGATGTTTCATGTCCTGTGCGATGATCTTTGACCATGTTGTACGGATGGAAGACATAGGAGCGAATCTGGGAGCCCCACTCATTTTTCATTTTACTGCTTTCGATTTTGTCCTTTTCCTCCTCCTTGATCTTTTTTTCAAGATCATAAACTCTTGACTTGAGCATCACCATGGCTTTTTCGCGATTCTGAAGCTGCGAACGCTCCTGCTGACATTCAGCCACTACGCGCTCCTCTTTTCCATTTGACAGTGTTCCGGTCCATATCAGGCGGACACCTGTTTCAACCTTGTTGACATTCTGGCCGCCTTTGCCGCCGGCATGAAACCGCTGCATTTCGATATCATCCTGATTCAGATCGACTTCAATTTCATCGTCTACAAGGGGTGTGACAAATACCGAGCAAAACGAGGTATGCCGGCGGGCGTTGCTGTCAAACGGAGATATCCGGACCAGCCGGTGCACACCGTTTTCAGCTTTCAGATATCCGTATGCAAAACTTCCCTTTACCTCTATTGTTGCACTTTTGATACCAGCTACATCGCCCGGCTGATATTCAAGAACGGTTGCATCAAAATCATTGTCATCTGCCCATCGTACATACATGCGGTACAGCATTTCCGCCCAGTCCTGGCTTTCGGTTCCGCCGGCACCCGGATTGATAGTCAGCAATGCATCCCTGCGGTCATCTGCCTCATCAAGCATGTTTTTGAATTCAAGGTCTTCGACCTGTTCTTTCAGGCTGGTTATTTCGGAGTTCAGATCATCGGTCACGTCATCTCCTTCCGCCAGAATCTCCTGAAAAAGCAGAATATTCTGCCTCTTTTCATCAATTTCATCCCATTGCTGCACCCATGATTTTTCATGATTCAGATCCTGCATCAGCTTTTGGGCCTGATCGGCATCGTCCCAGAATCCTGGTTGCTGAGCCTTGTATTCCAGTTCACCTATCCTTTCTTTGCGTCCGTCATAGTCAAAGATACCTCCTCAGCGCATCTACGCGCTGCAGCAATTCGTTTATCTGGTCTGATGTATAATTCAGCTCTGCCATGTCAACTCCTATGGATCGTTTGGATGCGTGTTGCAGCATCCGGGTTATTTAAATATAAAAATCGATTGCATCCCAAAAAAAACGGTTACCCCGCAGGAGCAACCGCTTATAATGAAAGATAAAAGTATTTGTCCTGTAATAAAAGGAAGCCGGGAAATATCAACCCGGTTCCTTTGCAGGGAACGTCACCTTCTGGAAAAAATTTTTGCTATGATGACGCCTGCCACAAGGCCGCCGAGAAATGAGTAGGCCAGTCCTTCTTCCGGATGTGAACGCACATATTTCCTTGCGGACCGGTACTCCTGCCGCAACTCATTTTCAAGCCGGTCTTTTTCTTCATTCAGCTTTTCAATAATATCCTTGTATGTACTGTCAAATTTTTTTGACAAATCATCAAACTTAACTTGTTCATTGCCCTTATCTTCTTCCATATTGTTACCCGGTTGATTTATGGTTTCAAATTTTTCTGACTCTGAAATATATAAATTTTCCTTTTACAGGAAACAGGCGAGTTTGTTCGAAATGGAGCTGCTTGAAGCAAATGTTGATAAACGGATTGACCGATGATGTCTGAAAAGGAGTTTAATTTACGGTTCAAGTGGCTGTACCCGCATCTTGAGGAGGCCGGACGCAAGCTCAGGTTGTATCGTCACAACAAAAACTTTGAAACACGGTATAAGAAGGACGGTTCAAAAGTCACGAGTGTGGATGAGGAGATGAGTGAATACTGGCTGGAGCTGCTCAACCGGGCTTTCCCGGGCGAAACCGTTGTAAGTGAAGAAGATGAATCTTCTCATTCCTACCATTCAAAAAGCAGGCTGGTCTGGTATATCGATCCCATTGACGGAACCAGCAAGTTCGTTGACGGCTCACCGAACTATTTTGTGCTTATAAGCCTGTGCGTTGAGGGCGAAGCGCGATTCGGCATGCTTTATCAGCCCGAGCGCAATTGCATCCTTTACGGAAACCCATATGTTCGCACAAGACTTTACACATCACTGCATGAGTATCGTGAAATTCATCACACAATAAGCTGGCGCCATCAAATGCCGCTTGTTGTCAAAGGAGCCGAACCCGCATTGAGAAACAGGCTGGAAGAGCTTACCCACCTGCCGGTCAAGCGTACATCTGCAGCAGCTCACAATATCATAGGACCGCTGAACGGGCCGAATACCGGGTTTTTAAGTTTCCGTAAAACTGCATACTGGGATTTGGCGGCACCTGCAGCCATCATGGAGGCGGCCGGATTTCAGACCAGGATATTCTCTAATGGTGAGCCTGCATCCTACCATGACGGCAACATATTCTGTGACCGTTTTTATTGTCTTCCGCCAGATACGCCGTCCGACATCATCGACTACGTCAACGGGTTGACTTTTTGATCGCGGTATTGCAGTTCATACAGCCTGCGGTATATGCCATCGGTCTTTGCCAGCAGCTGCTCATGGGTGCCTGTTTCCCGTATCCGGCCTTTATGCATTACCAGTATGTTATCGGCATGCTGTATGGTTGAAAGACGATGCGCAATGACCAGGGTTGTTCTGCCTTCCATTATGGAGTCCAGTGCCCGCGATACCAGATACTCAGTTTCGGAGTCTACATTTGAGGTAGCTTCGTCCAGAACAAGCACTTTGGGATCAAATACAATTGCCCGGACAAAGCAGATCAGCTGGCGTTGTCCCATTGACAGTGACGCACCCCGCTCCGCTATGCGGTGCATGTACCCGCCGGGCAGTTTCCGGATAAAACGGTCTGCCTGAACCGCCTGCGATGCCTGCATTACCTGCTCTCTCGTAATATCATTATTTCCGAGTGTGATATTATCCATAATTGTGCCTTCAAAAAGCAGGTTATCCTGAAGGACCAGACCGAAGTAGGACCGGAGACAGGACTGGCTCATTTGTCGAATGTCAACGCCATCAATGGTTATCCTGCCGGCTGAGACATCATAAAAACGCATCAGCAAATTGATGATTGTCGTTTTTCCGGCACCCGTGGCACCAACAATTGCAACGACCTCACCGGGCCGAACCTCAAAAGAGGCGTTCTTGAGAACATCCCCTTCCGTTTCGTTTTCATTGTACCGGAATGATACATCCTCAAAGCGGATGTGTCCGTCCTGCTTTGCCGGTGTAACGGGGTGTTCCGCATCGGTGATTTCATTTTCAGTATCCAGTACACCAAAAATACGCTCGGAGGAAGCCAGTGCGCTCTGCAGGGTATTAAACTTCTCAGAAAGGTCACGGATAGGCACAAAAAACTGACGGACATACTGAATAAATGCCAGCAGCACACCAAACGTCACCTGGCCGGAAAGGGCCTGTGCTCCTCCATACCAAATGACAAGTGCCATCGCCAGTGAAGCGATAACCTCAACAGCAGGCCAGAAAAGCGCAAAATAGAAGATAGTACGGATATGTGCATCGGTGTGGTCCTTGTTTATAGATGCAAATTTTTCTGCTTCTTTTTCCCCCCTTCCGAACAGCTGCACAATATTCATTCCGTTGATGTGCTCCTGGATGAATGAGTGCAGGCGCGCGATCTGATCCCGGACATTGAGAAATGCGACTCTGACTTTGGCTTTGAACCAGAATGTGGCATACACGAGGACCGGAAGAACACTAAGACTTACGATGGAGAGCTCCCAGCTCATGCTGAGCATGAAACCTATGATGAATACGATCCGAAAGAGGTCTCCGATAATATTGACGACACCGGTTGAAAGAAGATCGTTGAGCGCTTCAATGTCGCTGGTGGTTCTGGTAATCAGCCGCCCAATCGGATTTTTGTCGAAAAACTGGACATGCAGATTCTGAATCTTTTCAAAAACGGCATTTCGCAGCCTGAAGAGCGCTCCCTGACCGACCCACCGCATCAGATAGGTGTTTCCGATCAATATGATCGTCTCCAGCATCAGCACACCGAGATACAGAAGCATCAGCCGGGCCAGTCCGCCGGCATCCCGGTCGGCAATATAATCATCAACTGCTATCTGGGTCAGATATGGCCGTAACGGCCCCAGAAAGGCAACTGAAAGTGTCAGTACAAGCGCCAGGACCATGAACCACTTGTACGGTGCCAAAAAGTAGTAAAGCCGTCGTATCAGATAGCTGTCGACGGCTTTACCTTGTGCTGATTTATTATTTCCGGAACGCTTGTCAGAAGCGGTCGAAGTCATCAAACGGAGTTCGAGGTGTTATGGGTAAAGGCTTGCCCGGGCGGTGCGGACTTGATTTGGACTGGTCTTCTTCGGGACGCTGCTTGTAAGGTTTTTTATAACGTCCGCGTCTGGACTGATCCGAATCGCTTTTGTAGTAACGCGCGTTCGCCGGTTTCCGTTTGAATCTCCTTTTCTTAAAGCTGCCTTTCCGCTTTGCTTCGGGTTTGAATGTCTTTCTGGATTTCTGAGCACGTTTATCTTTCAGGTCAATGATTTCAACACGCGGGCTGATGATATCCTTTTCCTGTGCCGGATTTGTAAAGATCGGACGAAGCTCATAAGCAAGCCATGTTTTTTCAAATACGCCCCTTGCTTCCTTAAGCAAAAGGAACTGGTTTGAGTACCTGGCCGAGAAGTGACCGATAACCAGTCGTTCCACTTTTGCAGTTTTGGCAACGATGGCGGCATCCTGGGCACTGGAGTGACCTGTATCTTCTGCTTTTTCCTTTAGCGGCTCGCCAAAGGTGGCTTCGTGGTACAGGATGGTAGCGTTCTCTGCCAGGCGGATGGCATTTTCACAAAACTCGGTGTCAGTTACATAAACAAAGCTCTGCCCCGGTCTGGGATCACCTACAATATCAGCTGAGTGAACGACGGTGCCATCTTCAAGTGTGACATCTTCTCCGTTTTTCAGCGCCTTAAACTGGGCATCCTCGGAAATACCGGCTGTTTCAGCTTTTTCTGCATCAACCTTGCCCGGTTTGTCCTTTTCCTGGAAACGGTAGCCAATACAGAGTTTGGTATGTTTCAGCGGCCGCGCTTCGACATAGTACTCTTCATCCTCGAGTACGACCTCATGCTCGAATCCGTCTTTCAGCTCTTTGTATTTTATGTCAAACTCAAGCTCGACTTCCGTTGTCTTGAAAACAGTATCAACCATTTTCTTCAGTCCCTGAGGACCCACAATGTGCAGCGTTTTGTCTCTTCTCTGGAGCTGGAGTGTACTCAAAAGTCCGAACAAGCCGAATATATGGTCTCCGTCGAGATGAGAAATAAAAATGGTGTCTACTTTGGAACGTTTGATTCCTGCCTGCAGCAATCTCATCTGAGCATTTTCTCCACAATCAAACAAGAAGACCGAGCCTTCTCTCCATAGCGCTACTGAAGGCAGATGCCTGACAGCTGTAGGCGTCGCAGATGACACACCAAGTGGAATTACTATCATGGTTTCCTCTCCATTATATTAGATTTCGGGTCTTCCGCTTTCAAACGCAAGAACCCTTTGCAATTATATTTGTTCCAGTTCTTTTTCAATCAGTTGTTTACGGTACATGTTTGCAAAATATCCGTTCTTTGCCATCAAGTCCTCATGAGCACCGTTTTCTACAATCCTTCCATCATCCAATACTAAAATTCTGTCAACATGTCTGAGCGAAGACAACCTGTGGCAAATGATAAACATCGTCATGTGGTGGGACTCAGTCTCCAGATTTTGTATAATGTATTCTTCTGTTTTTGTGTCCACAGCACTTAGTGAATCGTCCAAAACAAGGATTCCGGGTTTGCGTATGAGAGCACGAGCTATGCTGGTACGCTGTTTTTGTCCCCCGGACAACGTGATACCACGTTCTCCAAGTATAGTGTCGAATTTTTTTTCAAATTCCAAAATATTTTCAAGAACTTCGGCTTTTTCTGCAGCATCCTGAACTTCCTCCCCGGATGCACCATCTTTGCCAAAGGCGATATTTTCCTGGATGGTATCTGAAAATAGAAAATTTTCCTGAGGTACAAAACCAATCATTGAACGCAGATGTGACAGGTCCCATTTACGGATATCCGTGCCGTCAATCACTATCCGGCCGCTGTCAGGGTCATACATTCTTGGAATTAGCTGCACCAGAGTCGTTTTTCCGGATCCTGTCCTGCCCACTATACCGATTCTTTCGCCGGGTTTTACTTTGAAACTGATATTTTTCAGTGCGGGATCATCCGCTCCCGGATACGTAAAGGTCACATTTTCGAAAACAAGCTCTTTATTGAATCCTGCAGGTTCCTGGCCGGCGCCCGACGCTTCGTGACCGGTAATTTCGCGTCCGCTTGTTTCTGCCGGGATACTCAGCAGTTTTTGTATTCTGGAATTGGATGCGGCAGAGCGCTGCAGAAGATTCAGAGTATATCCGAGCGATGCCACCGGCCATGTCAGATAAGTGACATAGATCACAAATTCGGCGATATTTCCCACAGTCACTGCTCCGGCCATCACCATGAGCCCGCCCTGCCAGACTACCAGAACAATTGAAAGACCGATAAGAAACAGCAGCATGGGATGAAACAAAGCTTCAACGACATCCAGACGAAGCTTTTTCCGCCGGTAACGACTGCTTTCTCTGAGAAACTGTTCGGATTGATGGTTTTCTCGGTTGAAAGCCTTGATCATCCGGATGCTCGAAAACACTTCCTGAATTTTTCCTGCCATAAGGGCATACTGCTGCTGAATTTCAGCGGACCGGCGGTTAATATAGCGGCTCACCCAGTAGGCCATTGCAGCCAGAAACGGCAGTGGCAGCAGAGCCCAGAAAGTCAGGCCCGGATGAACCATTATCATGATGGTTATGATAATTCCGGCCCGTGACATGGTATTGATCGTGTACATGAATGCCGGGCCAAAATACTCCCTGACACGTACAACATCCTCCGTTGTCCGGGTGTAGATATCTCCCGTCTTGTTGGTGTCGAAAAAAGATTTCGGGAGTTTCTGAAGATGCCGGTAAATCTCGTTTCGCAGATCGAACTCAATTTTCCGGGATGTAACTATAAGCGTCTGACGGGTCGCAAACAGAAGAAATCCGTAAATCAGAACGGCTGTGACAAGCATGGCCGTGTTCTGCAGCAAAAACCATCCGGCCTCGTCCGAAAACAGGGTGGCGACCGCACTTTCATAAGGCACGTCCATCTCCTCTGCAACCTTCTCAATCTGATCCATGGTCCGCCGTATCAGAATGGGTATCCAGATAAGAAAGAAATTGGCTGCAACAAGCAGAATGGTACCCAGGAGCAGGGTCCACTTATAATTCAGAAAGAAGCGATTAAGCTTGCGAAGTTCCTTCACAAATCAGGCTGTTTTCAGGTAAGTTTCTCTGCCCAGTGCTTGCCGAGTCGCAAACCGGACAGATAAGCGGCTTCAAGGGTTGTTCCCTGAAAGTAATCTCCAATAACAGCCAGTGGAGCCAAATCGTTTTCCGACTCCAGAAATGGCATACCCAGGCTCTTTCTCGGACGCTTGTAGCGCCATAAATGCGACTGCGACCATTCCGGTCTCGATGCCCATGATCCGAGGACTTCCCCCAGCCCTTTTTTTATTTCCCGGTCGGTCGCCTCAGGCGACTCGTCTTCAATATGCTCCCGGGTGAATTCATGTGTAGTGTGAGCAACAATTGCAAGCTCATCCATATTGACTTTTTTCCGGCTTTCATTGCTCAACCATGATATCACCGGATGCTGGCAGCTGACGAGTGACCAATCTGGAAGATCCCGCTTGCCATACCCTGCCATAAACGAATAAGTGGAATTGTATGGGATTTCATCGAGTACAGAAATCATTTTTCGCAGATCTAACTCGTCCTGCGCAGTTGAAACAAGGCCATAAGCCTGTATTGCCGGAGTTGCAATTATAACAGCATCAGCTTCAAACACATTGATAGTACTGGAGTTTATCATCCAGGGGCTTTTTTTGATGCGCGATCCGCCAATATGAGTCAGTCCGCCGACTTTTTCGGAAAAATGGAAATCAAGCCACCTGGCCATATACTTGCCTATCCTGTTCATACCCTCAGGGGCTATATAAAGCGTCTCACGGTCGCGTCCGGGTATTTCAGGAAGAATTTTTCCATCCTTGTAATAAGATACCGAGTCGGTCCATTCACGAACAATGCCGTTTTCTTTCAGCTCGTTGATGAATACTGTAAATTCACTGCTGGAACCGGAGAGGTAGGGTGACCCGTGATCAAAAGTATAGACCGTGGGGGTATTGCTTCTGCGGGTAGCAATTCTGCCTCCGGGAGCATTGCTTTTCTCAAAAACTACAACATCGTGCCCTGCTCTTACCAACTCCCTGCCAGCGGTGAGTCCGGAAATCCCGGCTCCGATAATTCCTATTTTCATGCGTTTATATTTTATGATTCTGACGTCACATGCAGTACCCGTGCTGGCTATAATCATGCTCCTGTGTGACGGTAAGCCACCATGGGTATTTCATGCGTTTAATCTTTTAATTTCCAAGGTCACGAAGTGAAATTCTATGACCATATTTAACCATGCGCTTGTGTGTACCTGCGCCAGATCCGGTCCGTTGAATAAGCCTGTTTGCCTTGAACGTTTCCTGCAAACAATCGAATCTAAGATAAGTGGTGCTGAAACTTCCGGCAAATGATTTAAACAAGATATAAAAAGTATTATTATTGCAGATCAGAGAGGTATTCCGGACTGATGTTTCCTTGTCAAGGTATTGCAACTGAGTTGCACTTTTGTTATATTTTAAATTATGAATACAGAAGCAAAACAAAGGGAAGTACTTCAGAAGCATGGACTTAAAGCAACAGCCACCAGAATCCGGGTGCTGGAGGTCCTGATGAACTCCGACATTGCATTGTCTCACAATGATATTACAGAGCGTCTTGATGATGCCAGCCCGGATAAAGTCACACTATACAGAACATTGAACGCTTTCGTTTCGTGCGGACTGGCGCACAAAGTAGCTACTGAAGACAGAAACTGGTTATACGCACTTCAAATGCACGACGGCGGAACATCCATGCAGCCTGATGATCACGCACACTTTATCTGTGATGAGTGTGAACGAATATATTGTCTTCCTATGGACGCGGAATACCTTAAACCGGCAGTTCCCAGTGACCGGGGATTTATAATCAAATCCCAGGAATTCAGACTTCACGGTACCTGTCCGGAATGCAACTGACCATATGACAAAACTATTTCAAAAACGTTCTCTGTTTGTCAGATTAAGTATTATCCTGTCTTCTTTGTGCGTTGTACACTGCATGGCAACACCTCTGGTTCTTCTGCTGCTGCCTGCGATATCCACTTTTTTTTCAGAGACAATTGAACAAATCCTGGTAATATCCGTTGTCCCGATCAGCCTTGCCGGATTTGCACCTACCTGGCTGCGCCATAAAGATTACCGGTTGCTGGGGCTTTATGTGACGAGTCTGGTTCTGATTCTGTTCAGCCAGTTTTTCCTGCATGTCAGTCATGACCAGATTTCCGGAGGTTCTGTTCCGGCCATGGCCTGGGTGCGGACTTCGGTAACTTTCGCCGGAGCACTGCTGCTTGCCTGGACCGTCTTTCGCAACAACCGACACACCCATTACTGCACGCACCCGCATCATCATCAGGATGAAGCCAGGCCAAGACCCGAAACACCTCCGGGTCAGATCTGAGCAATCTGCTGATTTGCATGGGTGTTTGATATATCAGCCAATTGCCGGTCAATAAGGATAATTTTTGGGAATTACGGCCGTATCTTATAGGTTATGTATTGTCAACATCAATCCGGAGATATCATGCACCTGACCCTTATTACGTCTCTTCTTCAACGCCTGCTCCCGCTGCAGTACACTGCCGCATTTACTGTAACCCTTGTCATATTATTATTGTGCGCTTCAGACTTATATGCACAGCGGATAACATACGAATCACTTCGCATGCGTGACCGCGACGCCCGGGTGTTTTCCGAACAGCTGGTAATCCCTGATACCTCATCACATGAATCCACACTGGTTTCTCTTTTTCGTATTCAGAACAACTTTCTTTCCTTTCGCCGCTATCGCGACCGCGACGATCCTGAAAGCCGGAGAAATTTCTATGCCGAGCCCGATGTAAATGTACGTGTGTTTAAAGGAGCCTCAGACGGTGATTCACAATCCGACCGTGATGCCGTCAAAACCGTCCGCTGGAATGAAACCGTCTTTGCTGAAACCTATGAACAGGCCAGTTCCCCTCTGGAGTTCGTGCAGAATATGATCACCACATCCCTTGAACCCGGGACTTATCGCATCGAAACAACGACAACGGCCGGCGGAAGAACCCGGCGCGGTCTTGAGTCCCGTTTTAAAATCGCTGATACATCAGACAGCCATATCGCATATTTCTATTTCCTGGATGATGAGAATTCTCTGGAAGCACCGTTTGATACACCCCTTGCCAATATGGGAAATAATGTGTTTTACGGAAGAGATCACAATCTTGGCATCTGGTTTCCGGAAGCAACGGATGACGCCGGTTACGAACTTGATATAACAAGAGTCAGAATCAGCGGGAGCGATACGACCGACCGGGAAAAAATGATGGAGTATTCGATCAATCAAGAAGAGATTCGCAAAGGATATCTTCCTGAAATTTACATGAATGATGACCGGCCCTATTTCAGACTTGAAAAACCAGAAAAGACCGCTGATATCGGATCATTTTATGTACTCAAAATCCCTAACAGCACTTTTCAGAATGCACACTACCGGATCCGGCTGAAAAAAACCGATGCTGACGGACAAGAACATACCATAGCAAGCCGAACGTATCAGAATTACTGGCTTGATATGCCGAAAAGTCTTCTAAACCTTGATGTTGCCATCAATATGATGGAATACATTGCGGATGACAGTGAAATGCGCTCTCTGCGAAGAGGAAGCCGGGAAGACCGGGAACGGCGTTTCCGTGAATTTTGGGCGGAGCGTGATCCCAGTCCTGACCGGGAATACAATGAGCTGATGGTTGAGTATTACCGCAGAATAGATTACGCTTATGACAATTTCACTACACCTCAGAAACCCGGATATGAGTCAGATCAAGGCATGGTGTATATCCGCAACGGCGAACCCGATAGAAAAGAGCGAACATTTCCACCCAACCAGGCAACCCGGGAGGTCTGGCATTATGGTGATAAACAGTTTGTGTTTGAAGCCACAACCGGATTCGGTGATTTCCGGCTCATAGAACAGAGATAAGTGATTATGGGCAGCAGCGTTAAAAAAACTCCGGTTCTGGCCGTATCCATGGGTGACGGGAACGGCATCGGACCGGAAATCATCCTTAAATCACTGCACAAATTATTGGGACCGGATCATAATAACCCGGGCGGTCAAAATTTGCCCGGCTTCATGATTTTCGCATGCCCGGAAACCCTGAAATTCTACGCAGAGAAACTGGAGATACCCATATTCTGGAAAGAAAGTACTGGCACCGTTGCTCCTGAATCCGGGCATGTTCATTTGATATCCGTCTCCTCATCTCCTGTCGAAATCAGACCCGGGGAAATAACCGCCCTTGCCGGAAAAGCGGCCATGACAGCCATAGCATCCGCTGTAGATTGCTGCATGGACGGAACGGCCGACGCACTGGTTACGGCACCGATATCCAAAGAGGCCATTCATCTTGCGGGGTACAATGTCCCCGGCCATACCGAGTTTCTTGCCGAACACACGGGGAGCAGCAGTGTCGGAATGATGCTGGTAAATGACATCATGCGTGTCGGTCTTGCCACCATTCACATTCCTCTGCGGGATGTCCCTTCGGCTCTGACCCCGGAGCTGCTCGAAGAGAAACTGCTGCTGTTTCACCGTTACCTCGCGGATTCGTTCTCGATACAATCGCCCCGCATTGCCGTTCTCGGACTTAATCCGCATGCCGGAGACGGCGGGGTCATCGGTAATGAGGAAGCCGATATTATATCCCCCGTCATCCGGACACTTGAAAACAAAGGCATGGATATCACCGGTCCATGGCCTGCTGATGGTTTTTTTGCAAGCAAATCATATGAAAACACTGATATGGTTTTGGCAATGTACCATGACCAGGGGCTGATTCCCCTGAAAATGACCGGTTTCGGTGGCGGCGTCAATATCACCACCGGCCTGCCCATCATCCGGACCTCCCCAGATCACGGTACGGCTTTCTCCCTGGCAGGACAAAATCAGGCTGATGCCGGATCCATGGAAAAGGCACTGCATCTGGCCAGGGAACTGGCGGAAAAAAGAACCTCGCGCAGGAAAAAAGCACTGTAAGATTGCTTCGAAAAAAGATATATTGCATCGCTTGAAATGGCTTTGACAACATCCGGCCGCATATGATAACCGGTTCGGAATTTTTCCTGCTCGATCACCATGCAATCAGCCGCTACGCGTCACAAATCCTATAACAACAATATATATCGGAGGATTGCTCCTGTGTATGACGAAATCATGAAAGACGTCGATTACGAGGAGTGGACGGAATATATTGACAGCATCATTCAGTACCACCACCCTGCTGCCGAATCCCTTCTTGAGCTGGCATGCGGGACCGGAACCATGGCGCTGATGATGGAACGTTTTGATGATTACAGGATTACCGCTACCGATGTATCTGCTGAAATGATAGAAATAGCCAGGAACAAGGCGGCTGTCCGCGGCAGCAGCATTGAATGGCAAGTTCAGGATATGCGCACTTTAAATCCTGGAAAATCCTTCGATATCATTTTTATGGTTTTTGACAGTATGAATTATCTGCATGAACCTGAAGAAATACGCTCGCTGTTGAAAAGTGCCGCCCGATGCCTCAAAGAAAATGGTTTTTTCATTTTTGATTTTACCACACCCAACTTTTCTCCGAAAGTTGCCCCTCTTTTGAATGGTGAACGAAGCATCGGAAAAACCTGGACATTCTATCGCAGAAGTTCCTACAACAGCAAAAACGCAGTGCACACCAACCACTTCGAAGTCCGGAAAAAAGACCCGGAAACAGGTGTTGTTTCCGAGGAATTCGAGGAAGTTCACCGGCAGAAGATCTGGCGCCTCCATGAAATCGCTGCCCTTGTGGAAGCGTGCGGCCTGCAAATCTCTGCCGCTTATGAAGATTTCGAACTTGAAGACGCCACAGACAACAGTGACCGAATAACCATGGTGGTTTCGCATGGATGAGCAGCCCGTTATTTCCTTTAAAAATATTACCGTACGGTTTGACGACCGGACGCTGTTCGATGATCTGAATTTCACTCTCGACCGGGGGGAATTCACTTATCTGATCGGTTCCACCGGGTCCGGGAAAAGCTCCTTTTTAAAATTAATTTACAGGGATCTGCTTCCCGATGAAGGTGAAGTCTATGTTGCAGGAACAGAGGTAACTTCACTTAGTGAACGCAAGGTGCCTGAACTGAGACGCAGTGTCGGAATTGTTTTCCAGGATTTCCAGCTTTTGCCGGACCGGAACGTATACGAAAATGTAGCTTTTGCGCTCGAGGTTACCGGTACACGGCGCAGCAAAATCAAACAGCGGGTAATGGAAGTTCTTTCCATGGTCGGACTCAGCCACCGTCGCTATGACATGCCCGAAGAACTATCCGGGGGCGAACAGCAGCGTGTCGTCATAGCCCGGGCCCTTGCCAACGAACCCAAACTGATGCTTGCTGATGAGCCGACCGGCAACCTGGATCCGGAGGCCGCCCATTCGATCATGGACCTCTTCCGCCAGATCAACAACCGCGGCATGGCAGTGCTTATGGTCACGCACAACTACGACATGGTAAAAAAGTATCCGGCCCGCACTGTTCGGATCCAGAATGAAAATATTGTTGAAGCGGGAACATAACAAACAGGAACATAACGGGGAAATCTGTAGCTTAGAAGGGCCAAGTTGCAACATAACAGGGACAATCTGCAACTGAATACAGACCAATGAATCCACTTACAACCGGAAAGCAAACATCGATCCGGACATTCTTCATAATGTCCATGCTCTTTTTCATTTCCATTCTCACTGCATCACCCGCCGATGCCATTGATTCAGGTTATCATGACTCCGGCAACCAAATTGAACAGGAAAAATCCGACACCCTTTACTTTCTGCTGCGGGTGGATGATATCTATTTCCGGTCGGACAGCTACGCCGGATGGAACGTTCCGCACAATTTTACTGCTTTTCAGGATGCCGTCGAAGCTTTTGGCGGCAAGGTGACGTGGGGCGTCATTCCGCACAGGCTGAAAGAGGGGCTCAACGAGGGTGGACACATGGAACGCGATCTTCAGAAGAGCGCCGACCGGGGACATGAAATATCCGTTCACGGATACACGCATTATTGTCCGCTCGATTGTGACAGCGGTCCATTTGGTCATGAAATGTACTGCCCCACACTTGACTACAACTTTTCCTATGAAGAGCAGGCAGAAATCCTTGAAAATGCCATCCAAACATTGAGTGATTACATGGATGTGCCTCTGACCTCATTCATTGCCCCGGGACATAGTCTTGATCAGACAACCTATGAGGTCCTTGTCGACTTTGACCTGCATGTCGTATCCAATTTCCGCAGCAGCGATGGACAGTATCCCAAAGAGGTAACCGAAGGTTTAATCGATGTTCCTGTACATCAGGAGTATACATGGGTTACGGAAAGCTGGGATTACCAGGAATCATTGGACACAGCTATAGCCGATATAAAAGACCGGGGCGAAGCCGATGGTTTTTACAATCTGATGCTGCACGATCCCTTTATCCGACCCGGCTACAAGGATGGGTTGATCATTGAATGGATTGAGGAGCTGCTGGATTACCTGACAGAATATTACGGTGACCGCATCAGATTTGTCACACTTACAGAAGCCGCCGACATTCTTTACGATCGTGAGCCTACTTCAGCCGGTGACGATCAGGAATTTGCCTCGGAATTGCCGGATAATGTCAGGGTTGGGGACAATTATCCCAATCCTTTCAATCCGGAAACCACCATACGTTACGAGCTGCCCGCGTCCATGAACGCAAGACTGGAAGTCTTTGACGCACTGGGCCGCAAGGTTACATTGCTCAAGGATGAAATGCACTCCGCAGGAAATCACGAGGTGATTTTTGACGCTTCGGGATTGCCGAGCGGTGTTTACATGTACCGGCTTGTGACTTCGGGACAAACACAGACCGGACGGATGCTGCTTGTCAAGTAGCACCGGGCTGTATTGCCATGAAGCACAGTATCATATCCGAACAGTTCAGCTATTGCTGGTCATCACTCTCCTTTTTCCTTAAAACGCAGTGATCCACCGACCATTTTCCTGATCCGTAGAAGAGAAATACGATCAGCAGTGCGAGGATAAGCAGTGAATACTCAAGCTCTGTGGTCGGACCGAAAAAGGTGCCGCCTTCTCCGGTAAAATAGATCGCTCCAATGATCACAATGGGTATCTGGACAAACACCCCGATCCTGGTCAATATCCCGAATACAATCATCACGCCACCTGCAAGGTGTGCAAAGACCACATAATGTGAAATCACAAAGGCAGACAATCTGTAGTTTTCATCTATGTAATGATAGATATCCTCCAGATTTTCCACAAAATAGTAGCCTTTGTAAATTAGCAGCAGTCCAAGGAAGATGCGAAGCCCCTCAATCCAGTAATGCCGGTGTTCTACAATAGTCTGATTCAGAGATGTAATACTGTATGTAGCCATAAGAGTACCTCCGGGTAATATTTTTAAGGTACACCTGCCTCTATATGACAATGTACAAAAAAAACGGACGGGAGAGAATGGTACAGCTTAAGAAGCACTAATGATTAAAGCAGCTGGAAACCGGCCCGGGGCATTACAGGGCCGGCAGAAAAAAGGTTACATCAAAAGCCCGGATCCAGATTGTAAAATTCGCGAAAAACGCTGTTTATAGCCGGGTAATGTGTCCGCACCACTCCGGGTTTTTCAAACCATGTTTCGGTCAGCACGGCAAAGAATTCATGAATGTTGGTAGCTGCATAGTCATCAATATGCACAGGCAATCCTTTATCCATTTGTTTCAGAAATGCCGCGTACTCTCTTTTCATCACGGTTCCTATGCTTTCTTTTCCGTCCTTATTGCGCTTTTGCCAGGAAAATCCCTCCATTGTGGCACCCCATTCATAATCGAGTTGATGAGCACATTCGTGATAGACGATATTGGAACCATCCCCCGGATTCCTGAGGTCAAACAGGATTTCATCCCAGGAGTAAACGATTACACCCTGGTCCCATGACTCTCCGCTCCGGCTTTCCACGCCTTCGGTCACCACGCCGTCCACTCCTGATTCACTGTAATAGGCATGATATCGTCCCGGATAAATCAGAACGGCACGCAAGTTGGGATAAAGATCCGAAACTCCGCCGAGAAGCGGTATGCATGACATGGCTGCAACAACGACCAAATGATCATCCGTAAGTTCGAGTCCGGCGCATCCTTCAAAGCTTTTTTCCGAAAGAAAATATCGGACAAGCTGCCTGAGCTTTTCCTTTTTCGCAGAATCAAGCTGCCGGTATGAAGGCACCCTGGATACCAGGATCCGTCTCCAGTCATCGGGAAACGGTTTTCGGTCGAGTTTTTTTCGTTGCCAGGATTGCAGCCAGCCCATATTTTCTCCGCACCATGAATTCAGGGTACCGGTGTTCCCGTTGATGCACTCCAGATGCGGTACCACTGCTCCCGGGATAATGCAATGCCAAGTGATGCAACGGCATCCTGTATCCTGGCCAGCTTTCCGGAGCCAACTACCGGAAATATTCCGGATGGATGGCACAGAAGCCATGCCAGTGCTACCTGATCGATACCGTAGCCGCCGGTTTCATCTCCTATGGCAGCCAGCTCGTTTCTAAGCCTCTTCTCTTTTTCACCATCACCGGTAAACAGGCTGCCTCCACCAAGAGGTGACCATGCCATGGGATTCATGCGCATCTGCTGGGACTGGTCAAGTGTTCCATCGTGAAGCGGATCAATACGAAGTACGGAACACTCAATCTGATTGGTTACAAGCTGAAACGGCAACCGGCTCTGAAGCAATGAAACCTGGGAAGGAGTGAAATTGGAAACACCAAAGTGCAGCACCTTTCCGTCTTTTTTGAGCTGCTGAAATGCGCGGGCTGTCTCATCGGCATTCATAAGTGCGTCGGGCCGATGTATAAGCAGCACATCAATGCGGTCTGTGCCAAGCAGCTTCAAAGACCGTTCGGCACTTGCAATGATGTAGTCGTAGTCGGTATTGTAATGCTGATGGGAAATTCCCGGACGCGTTTCTGAGTTCTGGAGCCGGATACCGCACTTGGTAACAAGCTGCATTTTGCCGCGGAGACCGTTATTGCCCGCGACGGCGTCACCAAACAGCTGCTCACACGTATAATCACCATAGATATCGGCGTGGTCAAAGGTTGTCACTCCCATATCAATACATTCATGGACGAAATCCGTCAGCTGGTTTCTGGATATACCCCAGTGCCTTAGCCGCCAGAACCCGGCAATTATTCGTGAACAATCCGGGCCCTCCTCCCCCATTGCCATCCTTTTTTTACTCATAGTCAAACCTTGTTATCGAGCTTTTCTGTTACCGGATACTGATGATGCTGCACACCCGCAATCGCTCGCTGCCTGTCAAAATAAAAGTCCATTCTCCCAAGTACCACACCGGCAAAACCTACCTGCGAAATCCAGGTGCGTCCTCCGTTTTCTCGTTCTATCAACTCAGGTTCGGGCATGAACGTGTGGGTATGTCCGCCGACGATCAGATCAATACCGTCTACCTGCTGTGCAACAACACGGTCACTGACACGGTTGTCATCGTACCGGTAACCGATATGACTCAGGCAAATAATCATGTCACAATGGTGATGGCGCCTGAGCCGGGCAACCATGTCGGCTGACACATCCACAGGGTCAAGGTAGGTTACCCCTTTGTGCAGATGCGGCAGGACCAGATTTTCAAAGGCTACGCCAATCCCGAAAATGCCGATTTTAATACCGGCAACTTTACGGACGATGAAGTCCTGTACACGCTGTCCCATTATGGTGGTCCCGAAGTCATAGTTGGAAGAAACGAAAGGAAAGTTTGCCTTTCCCATCACTTTCTCAAAACCGTCCACACCGTTGTCAAATTCATGATTGCCGATGGTAGTGGCGTCATAGCCCATTTTTGACATAACCTCAAAATCCAGGGCACCGTTGTATTTGTTGAAATAGGGTGTTCCCTGAAACACATCGCCGGCATCGAGCAGCAGGCTGTCCGGATTTTCAGCCCGCAGCTGATTGACCAGCGTCGCACGCCGGGCCACTCCGCCCATGCCGGCGTGGTCCGGTGCAGAATCGGGGAAAGGCTCGATCCGGGCATGGGTATCATTGGTATGCAGAATGGTTACCCGGGACCGGTCATCACCAAGAGCATCTTTGAACGGAATGAATCCGCCGACGCCCAGACCTGTTCCGATAACGGCGCTGTTTCTGAGAAAATCTCTTCGGTTCATCTTTTTATATTTTCGATTTACAATGTCAGATGCGATGTCATGCCCGTTTGTCCCGGCCGGTTATTATCAAATACTGTATCTTTCGGAGCCAGCCCGGTTGCGGTCATAGCATAACCATTAATTTCTGATGCGCTGGTCGAGATAGGGCGCTATGGATTCTTTTCTGTCAAGATATTCAATAATGGCATCCCGGATGAGCACGTCCAGATCTCTTCGTTCTACGGGATCCCACAGGGTTTCAGATGCACCGCCGCCGTCCGCCATCCAGTTGTTGGTTGCCACCCAGTAATATTCCTCCGGCCGGACGCTCATGGAATCAACAAGTATATCACGGGCCTGACCGTCATCAATCCGGAACCGCATGCCGCTGACCGCCTCTCCGTTAACTTCCGCCAGCTCACCGGCTATCTGCCTGACCTGTTCACCGCTGAATCGCAGCACTGCAATATGATTTTCAAACGGCATCAGTTCGTAAATATGGCCAACGGTGATCTCGCCTTCCGGCAGCGGGACGCGCAGACCTCCGTTATTCATTATGCAGACATCCACTTTCTCCCTCATTTCTGCCGTCGCCCGGTAGCGCACGATATCAGCAGTCAGATTACCCAGAGTGCCTTCAGGATGAGCTCTTTCAAACGGGCCTTCACTGACCGTTATCACCCGGTTCATCGTCTTTTCCAGTTCGCGGACATACGGACGGATGAATGCACTCATGGCCTCATCATCTTCAATATCTTCATCGATGTCATAATAAATATGAACATCATCATCTTCGACGGATTCGTATGTATACTCAGTAGTGCCGCATCCTGAATAAAAGGCGAAAAATATCAGGAGCAGCAGCATTCGGATGTACTTGTTCATGGATGACATCTGCTGTAAATCAATATTATTCAATGGGTGTCGATGTACCTACCGGTTTCTCATCCGGTCAAAAAGCATCTGCTGAAAGTTAATTTGCTTATACCCGTCAGGTATCTGAAAGCGGGTATGATCAATACTTTCGTGCTCAATATCCTCTATTTTTATCACTTCGGCAAGTTTGCCGCCATTCCAGAACTCTGCCTGCAGCGGCAGTTTTTTTTCCTCCAGCCATTCTTCGACTGGAAGGCCGGAAAACAGTGTTCTTCGGGTCAGCCAGTTTTCCGCCAGCAAACCCCAGGGGATCACCAGCTCATCGGTCACCCATATGTGCCATTCTGCCACACCTCCGTCGGGAATCAGTTTCCATTTTTTCACAGTATAGCCGTCAAGTTCTTTCTGCTCGCCGGTAGGTTCGAGCTTAATGTCATCGGCTTCACTGCGTGACTGATTGTTGTTTCCTCTCATGGAGTCCAGCATATTAATCATCTGCTGCAGTTCCTGCTTGTTCATGACCACGGCATTGCGGTCTGTTGTGAGAAATACGAAATCTTCCTGTTTTTGTCTTACAATGATGCCCGAAGCCTGTACATTGCCGAGCAGATCCACGGAGGAGCCATCAGACTGCTCCAGAAGGATGTAATCGGGATGAACGATCAGCGGTGTGCGCGATTTGATCTCCCGTTCTCCGGCGGCATCCACACTGTACCGGGCCAGGGTGACCTTGCCCTGGAAAGCGGCCTCGTCTGATGCCGACTCTGCCTGAGCCGGTTTCAGAAAAGAAAATGTGAACGCCCCGGTGACGATCAGGATCATAAGAAGGTTGAACATGCTGCCCCTTGCGGAAACGGGCAAACGGTTACCGGATAAAACAGGAGAAGTGGTGTTTTTTTTCATTGCGATTCAATTATGTCATTGAAAACAGGTTCGGTAGCCTTATGAATCCATCCGCCTGCCAGTACATCGTCACCTTCGTATGCAACAAGGGCCTGGCCGGGAGTGATGGCAGA
This sequence comes from Natronogracilivirga saccharolytica, assembly GCF_017921895.1. NCBI lineage: Bacteria > Pseudomonadati > Balneolota > Balneolia > Balneolales > Cyclonatronaceae > Natronogracilivirga > Natronogracilivirga saccharolytica. The sequence continues at coordinate 98,878 of NZ_JAFIDN010000008.1, read as the reverse complement.
ACGCCCTTCCGGGAACCGTACAGTAATTTCATCTTCACCATTCTGCGTCAGAAAGCCGGGCTCCCCCCTGTCATTATATCGAATTGCGGCATTTACCGGCATTTCCTCTTCGGTGATGCGGTCATATTTTCCCATTACGACATTGCGGACAACAGCGGTGGTGTTTACAAGTTCGGATTCTTCTCCGACCGTAATGGTATTGGTTTCAGGATCAATATGAGTTACATACACTGGCTTTCCAAGCGCAAGATGCAACCCCCTCCTCTGCCCGATGGTATAAAATGGATATCCCTTGTGTTTGCCAAGTACATTGCCCCGGCGGTCCACAAACAATCCGCCGTCCACTTTTTCTTCAAGCCCGTCGACACGGTCCCGGAGAAACCGGCGGTAGTCGTTATCCGGCACAAAGCATATTTCGTACGAATCCTTTTTATTGGCTACGTTGAAAAGCTCAAACTCTTCAGCAAACCGGCGGATCTCACTTTTGTGATAACTTCCTAGCGGAAACCTTGTCCGGGCAAGATGTTTCTGGTCTACACCCCAGAGCGCATAGGACTGGTCTTTGTGCGCATCTTTTCCGCGGGATATGACATACTGCCCGTCCTGTTCGCGGACATTTGCGTAGTGTCCTGTGGCGATGAAGTCACAGTTCAGCTTGTCCGCGCGCTTTAGCAGGGCGGCCCATTTAATGTGGGTATTGCAAAGAACGCACGGGTTGGGGGTGCGCCCCTGCATATATTCATCGACGAACCGGTCGATCACCCAGTCTCCGAACTCATCTCTGATATCAACGATAAAGTGGTTGAATCCGAAGCGCATGGATACCTGGCGGGCATCGTTCATCGACTCAAGTGTACAGCAGCCGGTTTCTTTGTCTGAATTGCCTCCGCTTTGGGCATAATCCCATGTTTTCATGGTGATGCCGATCACTTCATAGCCCTGCTCTCTGAGCATAACGGCAGCAACCGAAGAATCAACTCCGCCGCTCATTGCCACCAGTACGCGTCCTTTTCTACTCATTTTAACAGAATTAAAAGCCGTTTAGAAAATTTTGTCCACTATATTACTAAAACTAAACGCATGTTATACGTGTTTAGTTTTATCTGCATAACAGAATGCAGTTAAACAACCCGGAGGATGGCATCCCGTACGGATTCGATCCCGGCCGAAACCGGGATGGATTTCTTGTCCCGATCAGCCAGGCGCTTCAGCTGCTCCGGCGTTTCCAGAGCGCCGGGCACAAATTTTTCGATCGATTCCGGGAATTTGGCCGGATGCGCCGTTGCAAGGACAAGCCCGGTCTCCCCCTCCTGCAGATACTCCCGGCAGCCAAGGTAGCCGACAGCCGTATGCGGATCCATCAGGTAACCGTGCTTTACCCAGATATCTACAATGGCTGACTGTGTCTGAAAATCATCGAACCACGCCCCTTTTATATCGCGCGACATGGCTTCATGGTCGTGGTTATACAGTGACTGCATTCGGTCGAAGTTGCTGGGGTTGCCGACATCCATGGCGTTGGACAGGGTGCGCATGGATGGTTTGGGGATAAATTCTCCTTCCTCAAGATAGTCCGGCACAACGTGGTTGCAATTTGTTGCGGCGACAAAACGGTCAACCGGAAGTCCCATCCTGTGTGCCATCAGTCCGGCTGTCAAATTGCCGAAATTGCCGCTTGGCACGGAACAGACTATCGGGTTGCCGGACCCTTTTTCCGCAATCAGAACGGATACGGCATGCATGTAATAAATCATCTGCGGCAAAAGCCGGGCAATATTGATAGAGTTTGCCGTGCTCAGCTGTTTCTGAGCCCTGATCTGATCATCACTGAAACAGGCTTTTACCAGGCGCTGGCAGTCATCAAAGGTGCCATTTACTTCAAGGGCTATAATATTATCCCCCAGTGTGGTGAATTGCTTTTCCTGAAGCGGACTAACCTGTCCACGGGGATAAAGGACGAATACTTCAACGCCGGGGGTCTTGTGAAAGCCGTGCGCCACGGCGGCACCGGTGTCACCCGATGTGGCGGTAACTATGGTCAGCTTTTCTCCCTCCTTTTCTGCTATGACGGAAAGAATGGCAGCCATGGTACGGGCGCCGAAATCCTTGAATGCCAGGGTCGGGCCATGGAACAGTTCCAGAATGTGGAATGTGTCGTCAAGTGAGACAACCGGGGCATCGAATGTGAAGGCACGATCTACGATCTCTTTCCTTTCTGCGTCAGAAAAATCGTCTTTCAGCAACGTGTCAAATACGTGCTGAGCCACCGAAGCGATGTCTTTCTTTCCCGCATCCACCCAGAATGTGTCGGGCAGCACCGGAAGAGAATCCGGCATGTAGAGCCCGCCATCCGGTGCCAGTCCCTGTTTTACGGCTGTCCTGAAGTCAGCAGTAACTTTATTATCGGAAGTGCTGTGTAGTCTCATGTAAAAGAAAAAAAATCAGATTTCCCGGCGGTCAGAGATCCGGCTGAACGGGATCTTCTTCCGGCTGAAGTACTCTGGGGCCTTTTTTGTTGACTGCTGAGACATATATGTCACTGTCGAGCTGCAACTCTGAAAAAGCCTCCTTCATGGCCGCGCCAACTTCATAAGCCTTGTCCATGGTTGTGCTCAGGGCAAAGACGGAGGGACCCGATCCGGAGATACTGCATCCCAGTGCTCCGGCCTCAATGGCGGCTCCCTTGACGTTGTCAAATCCGGGGATCAAAAGTGAGCGCACAGGTTCAAAGATGATGTCGTTCAGCGACCGGCTGATCAGATCAAAGTCGGATTTTGCCAGCCCTGCTATGAGTCCGGCAAGATTGCTCCACTGAATAACCGCATCCTGAAGCTTTATATGTTTTCTGAGTATTCTGCGGGAGTCTTCTGTACGCAGTTCAATATGCGGGTGCAATACGGTACAGCAAAGGTTTTCCGGATATTCTATTGAAACAACATCAAGCGGATCGTAACTGCGTATCAAGGCAAAGCCGCCGAGCAGTCCCGGGGCGACATTGTCTGCATGCGGCGATCCGCAGGCACTTGCTTCGGCTTTCATGGCAAACGGAAGCATCTCCCCTTTTTTCAGGGGCCGTCCCAGCAATTCGTTCGCAGCAAACAGAGCGGCAACAGAACTGGCTGCACTGGACCCGAGACCACTGCCGAGAGGCATTCGCTTGTGCAGTGACATTTCGATGCCGCGGGTTTCTTCAAGGTGTTCCAGCAAAGCCAGAACCGCCACACCGGCCGTATTTTTTTCCGGTTCAGTAGGCAAACGTCCGTTTTCACCGGTAATTTCACTTATCCGCACACCCGGTTCATCCTGCAGTACAGCTTCGACAATATCCCCTGGCTGATTTATAGCGAAGCCCAGAGAGTCGAAACCGCAGGCAACATTGGCCACCGTTGCCGGAGCAAAAACCCGTATTTTGTTGTCGAAATATTCAGTCATTCCGGATGCATGTAAAGATTCTGCTGCCAGGGTGATCTATTTGATCGTTTTCAGGATGTCGTTCAGCACGCCGTTTGCCGTCACGACCGGCCCGGCACCCGGTCCCTTTATAACGAGTGGTGTTTCCGAATAGGCATCCGTTGTTATGTTAAGCATATTTTCTGAACCTTCAAGTCCTGAGACCGGATGTCCGGAGTCCACAGCTTCCAGCCGGACCCGCGGTGTTCCATCGTCCAGAATGGCGAGATAGCGCAGCAGCTTCCCTTCCTTTTTAGCCTGATCAAGCCGTTGTTCAAAGGCTTCGTCATATACCTTAAGCTTTTCAAGAAACGTGTCCGGATCCATGTCGCCGCGCAACTCCTCCGGCACGAGATTTTCAACCTCAATGTCATCGAGTGAAAGAGCCTTGCCCTGAGTACGCGCAAGAATCAGCAGTTTCCGGGCAGCATCCATTCCATTCAGATCATCGCGCGGATCCGGTTCAGTGTATCCGTTTTCCCTTGCAACACGCACCAGCTCGCTGAATGGCTTGCTTCCGTCAAATTTGTTGAACAGATAGCTCAGGGTTCCGGAGAAAACACCCTCAATGCGGTGGATTTCATCTCCGCTTGCCACACGCTGCTTCACGGCCTCAACAAACGGCAGCCCTGCACCTACATTGGTTTCATACAGAAACTGTGTGTCGTTGTCTCTTGCGAGATCGGAGAGCCTCCGGTACTGTTCCCAGTCATTCGTGTTGGCTTTCTTGTTGGGAGTGACTACGGCAACTCCCTGTTTCAGAAAGGCATCATACCATTCAACGATGGCTTCATCAGCCGTTGCATCTACTATGATCGTATTGGGTGACTGATTTTTCTTCACGAATTCCAGCAGCGCACCGGGATCAGCCTGTTTCCGCGTGGAGGCCAGTTTTTTCTCCCATCCCCCCAGCTCAATTCCATCCTCATCCAGCAGCAGCTTCTTGCTGTTCATGATGCCGTTGACTCTGAGATCAAGGTGCCGGCTGGTGAGAAACCAGTCCTGTTTATCCCTGATATCGTTAAGCAGCTGGCCGCCGATAAGTCCCGCTCCGAATACATAGATATTGGCTGTTTTGCGGGGGCCGTAGAAAAAGGCATCATGAATGACACGCAGTGCCTTGGCTTTATCGCGCTGCTGTATGACAGCCGAAATGTTAAGCTCCGATGAGCCCTGGGCAATGGCCGATATGTTGATCCGGCTGCGGCCCAGAGCCTGAAATATCTTGCCTGCAATTCCGGGAGTATTGCGCATGTTTTCACCAACGACGGCAATGATGCTCAGATCCTTTTCAACTATGATATCGGCGACCTTCCTGATGGAAAGTTCATGGCGAAGCTCCTTTTCAAGCAGCTTTTTCGCCTTGGCGGCATCTTTCGGCATTACTGCCAGACACACAGAATGTTCGGATGAAGCCTGGGTAATGAGAATAATATTGATCCTGCCGGCTGCAAGTGCACCGAAAATTCTCTGGGCGACACCGGCCATTCCCACAAGTCCGCTCCCCTGAACACGGATCAGCGCGACATTATCAATGGAAGATATCCCCTTGATGATGTGCTCCTGCTTTGATTCCATCTTCCCGATCACGGTACCGGGGAAAGACGGATTCATGGTATTTTTGATGCGGATGGGTATCTCCCGGCTCATGGCCGGTTCAATTGTCGGTGGATGGATGACTTTCGCACCGAAATGGGAAAGCTCCATGGCCTCTTCATATGAGAGGACATCCATCGTGAAAGCCTCTTTGACCACGCGCGGATCCGATGTGAGCACACCGTCAACATCGGTCCAGATCTGCAGTTCTTCTGCTTCAAGAGCAGCGGCAAAAATGGATGCGGTGTAGTCGGACCCACCTCTTCCGAGTGTGGTGGTAACACCGGTTTCGGTAGCGGCAATAAATCCGGTGATCACCTGCAGCCGGTTATCCCGGTTTTTGTAATGATTGCGGATATTTTGAAGAGTGGCATCCATGTCCACCTCGGCATTTCCGAACTGATCATCGGTTACAATGACGGTCCGGGCATCCAGATAATCACAGTCGATTCCGTGATGGCGAAAAACCAGATGGATGATGTAATTGGATAGCTGCTCACCAAAGCTGGTAATAAAATCCATGCTGCGCGGAGTAAGCTCTTTTACCAGATACACTCCCTGCAGGATGTCTTCCAGGTCATTGAGCAGAAATTTCACCCCGGCAATAGCCTGACTCTGCTGGGATGAAGGAAGCATTTTGCGGATGGCATCGATATGCCGGCCTTCCATACTGCCCAGGTCGGTAGTGTAGCTGTCGTCACCTGCCCCGGCCCGCTCGGCCATTGATATAAGCTGATCGGTCACTCCCTGGAAAGCAGAGAAAACCACTCCCCCGCACTGCTGTTTCCCGACAGCATCTGGAAACCAGGATGCTATTTCCTGAATACGTTCCGGTGTACCAACCGAAGATCCGCCAAATTTAAATACTTGCATTTTCACTGAAATTATAATTCACTATGACTTATATCCATCCGGAAATACAATCAGCGGGCATGCCGTGATTTCTTTTACAGGATGGATGACACTCTGTTACTTTGTTTAAAACAAAACATGCGACCCGTCCCCCCATGATCCTGCTGCAAAACCGGCTCTAAAGGTATGAGTCCTGCGGGAAGCCCGTACAGTCCTTGTCATTCCGGTGCCCGTCAGAACATTACCCGTCGCCAAATCCACATATTTCAGAACATGATACGGGTCAGCATTTGAGCAGAGAAGTTACAAATATTTAGCTCAAAATTCGCATGCTTTCCGGAGCATCCGGCATTTCCCTGTTAATAGTATAAATACGGTTTCCAACTTTCGTGGACATTACCGTAAAAATCTCTGAGATAAATGATGTGATTAGGCCGGAACGGTTTCGACCGCAGCTTCATGCCGGCCTCACGGGGGGTCCGGTTGCCTTTTCTGTGATTGCACGTGGTACATGCGGAAACCAGATTTTCCCAGGAATCGTCACCGCCCCGGCTTCTGGGGATGACGTGATCTATGGTAAGCCTGTCACGCACCCCGCAATACATGCACGTGTGGCTGTCGCGCTTCAAAATATTTTTTCGCGACATGACAATGTTTTTGTATGGAATCCGGGCATATTTTCTGAGACGGATAACGGTAGGATAGTCAAACTCATCCCGGATGGTCCGGATTTTTTTTCTGGGATGGTCATGCAGCATTTCCGCCTTTTCCATCAGCAACAGCACCATCGACTTCTTTACATTGCAGATGCTGAGCGGCTGATAGTCCTGATTCAGAACCAGAACATTTCCGTTGAGTATCATTGTTTTAGGTTGTCATTAAGTGAATGAGCCTGGAACGGCCGGATGATTCCGACAAGGCCTTCTGACAGCGACTCATTAAACTGAAAACGTTCATCAGACCTGAAGTCGGTATTAATTTGATCAATGCGGACCTGGCCTGATGCGTGCAGAAGCAATCCTTCTCCAAGATAAAAACCGATATGTGTAACCGGACGATCCTGGTATTTAAAAAAAATGATGTCACCCGGATCCGCTTCGTTTAAAAAAACACCCTTTCTGTGCCCGGCCTCATACTGATCTGAACTGTCACGCGGAACAGTGATGTCATGAAGCATGTGAGCTGTCTGGATGAAACCGGAGCAGTCTATTCCGTTGTCTGTCCGGCCACCCCACAAATAGGATACACCCAAAAATCCCATTGCTGTTTCAATGACCGTTTTGCCGGCAAGGGTATCCGGTTCCGACTGAAAACGGAATTCATCGCCAAACCATTCTATCCCGTTTTCAGTGAGTGGAACATAAGCACCGGCCGGCACCTGTACATATCGGTGCGACGGTCGTACAGCCAGAGTACTGTGAAAGGGAAAACGCTTGCGTGCAGGGTGTTGGGTCCATTCCTCGAATTCTGATGATGTCAAACTGGTTATCTGATTGCTGCTCACCCATCCTTCGTAACCATCAAAATCAGCAACCACCCGGGTCCACACCTCATCCCCGGAGACGATGCGCATCGTTTCTCCAAGAAGGAGCTGATTGACCATCTCAGAGGTCTCTGAAGGAGTGTTGCGAACCGGAACAACCCCAATCCGGGCTACCCCATGGCGGTTGGATTCATTCATAGGATCTGAACTTATATTTCGGCATAATATCGAAAAGCCTTGTTTTTGATGCAACGTCACTTGAAAAGTTATATAACGAATGTCACTTTTTTTTCTTTCTCTTTCAGTTGCACTTGGTATATTTCAGGAATACCTGAAGTGAGAGAGTCAATCAAATATCCCTGGATTACATGACTAAAAAAGAAGAAAGCTACAGCTCACCGTACTACAAGGAACCGGGTCCTGCACTGGATAAAGAATCACCTTTTGAGTCAATGATGGAGCGGTTCCGGTTTGCCGCCAGAATACTCGATCTTGATGAGGGAATGTTTCAGTATCTTTCGAACCCGGTAAAAACCGTTATTGTTTCCATACCGATTATCATGGATAACGGAGAAGTCAGGGTTTTTGAGGGGTATCGTGTCATACATGACAATGTTCTGGGACCGTCAAAGGGCGGCATCCGTTTTACGCCCGGTGTGACTCTTGAAGAAGTCAAGGCACTTGCGGCATGGATGACATGGAAGTGTGCCGTCGTCAATGTTCCTTTCGGGGGCGCAAAGGGGGGCGTCAAATGCAACCCGAAACATCTGTCCGGCCGGGAGCTTGAGCAAATCACAAGAAGGTACACAGCGGAAATGATAGAAGTTATCGGACCCGACCGGGATATCCCCGCACCCGACATGAATACCAATGAGCAGATTATGGCCTGGATGATGGACACCTACAGCATGCATGCCCGCAGAACGGAAAATGCGGTGGTGACCGGCAAACCGGTAATCCTGGGTGGATCAAAAGGGCGAAAAGAAGCAACCGGCCGCGGAGTCGTGACAGTTACGCTTGCTGCTCTTAACAAGCTGAGTATCATGCCCAACAAGTGCCGGGCAGTTATTCAGGGTTTCGGGAATGTCGGCTCCGTGACAGCGCGGCTTCTCTATGAGCGAGGCACCTGTATTACAGGTATCAGCGATATTTCAGGCGGTTACTACAATGCCGATGGAATAGACATCGATTATGCCCTGAAGTATGTGCAGAACAATAAAGGTACCCTCGATGGATTTGACGGGGCCGACCGGATCTCGAACAAGGAGCTGCTCGAGCTGCCATGTGATGTGCTGATACCTGCCGCTCTTCAGGATCAGATAAACAAGGACAATGCGCGCAAAATAAAGGCCAGGGCTATTGTGGAAGGCGCGAACGGACCGGTTACGGCAAATGCCGACGCCATGCTTGATGATATGGGCATTCTTATTATTCCGGACATACTTGCCAATGCCGGGGGTGTAACCGTCTCCTACTTCGAATGGGTTCAGGACCGGCACGGATATTTCTGGACCGAAGATCGCGTAAACCGGCGGCTGAACAGGATGATGGGTGATGCATTCCAGCTCCTTTATGATGTAAAACAGAAGTACAATATTACCTTGCGGCAGGCCGCATATGTTCATGCCATCGAAAAAGTTTCAAAAACATTGAAGATCCGGGGTATTTACGCTTAATTGGCAATTATTCGTTGCACAGTAACAACAGAATGACGGACAAAAAGTATTCTATTCAACTGGCATCCGATCCCGGAGAAATGGATCGGCTGGCTGAATTTGTCAACGAAATTGCTGTCGCTTCCGGAGCTGACGAAGATAAAAAGCACAATCTGCATCTTGCACTGAATGAAGCAGTAACCAATGCGATACTGCATGGGAACAAACAGGATCCGGCCAAGGTAGTGCGAGTCACGGCAGTGATAAGCAGACAGGACGTAACCGTGACAGTGACTGATCAGGGTGACGGTTTTGACCCGGACGCCATTCCGGATCCCAGAAAAAAAGAGAACCTGATGAAAACCGGTGGCAGAGGTGTCTGGCTGCTGTCTGAATTTGCTGATGAAGTGAATTACAACAAAAAAGGAAACAGTGTGGAACTGCGTTTTCTTCTCTGATAAATCGCTCTATTCTATAGAGTCTTTTCGTATTGTTTTTTGTCAGAGCTTTTAATGATGCAAACCCGACTGTTCTCAATCTTCAGGATACCTGTTCCATCCGTTCCAGGTTGTCCTGGATACGCAGAGCTTTGATCACCTCGCCGAGATTTCCTTTCATGATGGCATCCAGATTGTAAAGCGTAAGCCCGATTCTGTGATCCGTCAGACGGCCTTGCGGGAAATTATAGGTCCGTATTTTGGCACTGCGGTCACCGGTTGACACCTGTGATTTTCTTGCTTCGGCCCGTTCCGAGTGTGTTTTTTTAAGTTCGTGTTCATAGAGTTTGGAACGCAGCATCGCCATGGCCTTCTCCCGGTTTTTATGCTGAGAGCGCTCCTGCTGGCAGGTCACCACCACGCCGGACGGAACATGCCGGATACGGACAGCCGAATCCGTAGTGTTAACATGCTGCCCGCCGGCTCCGCTCGCCCGGTACGCTTCAAATTCAAGATCCGCCGGATTGATTTTAACATCAACTTCTTCGGCCTCCGGAAGTACGGCGACCGTTGCTGCCGAGGTGTGAACCCGCCCCTGGGATTCCGTCTCCGGAACCCGCTGCACCCTGTGGACTCCGCTTTCATACTTCATCTCGGCAAACACATCCTGTCCGGTCAGCTTGAAAACAATATCTTTATATCCGCCCTTTTCCGATTCATGAAGGTCCATCAGCTCAATTTTCCATTTGCGCTCATCAGCATAGCGGCGGTACATCTCGAACAGGTCCCCGGCGAATATTGCAGCTTCATCACCGCCGGTTCCGGCCCTGATTTCCATTATGGCATTTTTGGAGTCCTCGGGATCTTTCGGGATCAGATCCATCCGGATCTTCTCCTCCAGTGACTCCAGCTCCTGCTTCAGCTCCTTTAGTTCCATCCGAGCCATTTCCGTCAGTTCCGGATCCTCATTCTGGGCGATTACCTCTTCGTTACCACGAATCTGGTTTTTCAGATTCTTCCATTTTTCAAAATCTTCAACCAGAGATTTCAGAGAACTGTGTTCCTTGGTGACCTCGGTAAGCTTTTCAGGCTGATCGTATATACCCGGGTCACTCAACGCCACTGCAAGTTCTTCGTAGCGGGATTTCAGCTGCTCCAGTTTTTTTTCAATATCCATGATGTCTCTGTAATCCTCTGTTTTCTTTCCTAACGCGGGAAATAATCAAATGATTCTTTTGTGCCGGTTTTACTGTATTTTTCGGCCGGAGCAAAATAGGCAATTTCCAAGCATTATTCTTCATTCGCATGAACAGCAGCAACCATATTGAAATATCGGCAAATACCACAATCGGATTTCTTGGTGCAGGACAGCTTGCCAGGATGTCGGCAGCCGAGGTCTTCCGGATGGGTATGAAAGTGTCAGCTTACCCCGGAACTGCATCCCGCAGCAGCACCGGCGGCTCGGGCAGAATTACTGACCCAACTGATTCCGATGAATCAGACAACAAATCTGAAAATACCGGCAATTTCCAGCCTCTGGAGTGGATGACGCCGCTGAGGACGCCCGGTGCATTTGATGACCGGGATGCGCTCATCCGCTTTGCACGTCAATGCACTATTGTAACCCTGGAAAATGAGTTCCTTGACGGATCCTTGCTGGCTGATGTGGAACAGGCCTCGGGCACCCCTATTTACCCGTCCCCGAAAACATTTTCACTTCTTGAGTCCAAATGGATTGAGAAAGAGACGTTCAGTAAGGCCGGAATTCCGGTAACGCCCTACAGGAAAGTAACCTGCCGGGATGATCTGAAAGAAGCAGGCAATGCATTCGGGTACCCATGGGTTCTGAAATCATCAAAAGGCGGATATGACGGATACGGAAACGTAACTATCCGTTCCGAAGATCAGGCTGTTTCTGCATTCCAGTCACTTGGCGGTGATGATAACCGCGAGCTTATAGCCGAAGCATTTATTCCTTTCAGAAAAGAGCTTGCCGTACAGGTGGCGCGCAATCATCACGGAACCGCCGTTTACCCCTGCTGTGAAACCATACAGCAGGGACACATCTGTAAAACGGTCATTGCTCCCGCCGATATTGACCCGGGAATCCGTGATGAAGCCTGCCGGATTTCCGTTGATGCTGTTGAAGCGATTGACGGAAGGGGTTTGTTTGCCTTCGAGTTTTTTCTTTCGGATGATGGCAGGCTGCTGCTCAACGAATCGGCGCCCAGGCCCCACAATTCGGGACACTACAGCATTGAAGGATGTGTTACGTCCCAGTTCGAAAATCACATCCGGGCTGTTATGGGCTTGCCGCTGGGTTCAACCGAAATGCGCAGGCCGGTGGCCGTGATGGAGAATCTGCTGGGTTTTGCCGATGCACCGGCTGTTGTTGAAAACTCCAGTGATCTTTTCAAGAGCCCAGATGCCCATTTGCACATCTACGGCAAACGTGACAGCAAAAAAGGCCGCAAAATGGGCCATATAACCCTGCTTGGAGAGCAGCATAAGCAAACCCTATCTGCAGTTTCAGATCTTGCGCAACAAATCAGAATTTAAACTGAAATATTTGGAATACCCGTGACCGGTCCGGCGTCCGGACACACACAGGCGAGTCAAAAAAAATGCAATGTCATTTCATCTGTTTAGTTTTTCAGATTCATATGGTCAGATGTAATTCCATGACCATGTTTATCATGAGCCTGTGTGACTCTGCGACAGCCCGGTCATGTTCATTTCATCTGTCATTATAAACCGAAATTCCCAGACGCATGAAAGAAAAAAACTTCCGGATTGGTATTATTATGGGCAGCGATTCTGACTGGCCTGTCATGAAGGCAGCTGCTGAAATTTGCGGGCAGTTTGATGCGGATATCGAGAAAAAGGTCGTTTCAGCGCATCGTACTCCGGATCTTATGGCAGAGTATGCCCGCACTGCCAGGGAAAGAGGCATTGGAGTTATCATAGCAGGTGCAGGTGGTGCCGCACATCTGCCGGGTATGGTTGCTGCACACACCACATTGCCGGTTATTGGTGTTCCGGTATCCACGCGTCATCTCAAGGGAATGGACAGCCTGCTTTCCATAGTCCAGATGCCCCGGGGAGTTCCCGTTGCCACGGTAGCCATCGACAATGCCATGAATGCCGGACTCCTGGCGCTGCAAATTCTCTCACTTCAGGATCAGAAACTGGCAGAACATCTGTCTGCATGGCGCAAGGAACAGCAAGAGGCTTCGGTCAAAAAAAGCGATCTGCTTCAGTAAGGCTTAAATGACAGAAATACCTTCTGTCACATTCAGGTAAACACCGATTTCACCCGTTCAAACAGATTTTCCCGGACTTCCTTACTCTCGGCAGGATCAAAATTGCTGGATTCTTTCAGCGACTCAATCATCTGTTTCTCCTCTTCAGAAACTGATGTCGGAACAAATACATTTATCCGGACATACTGATCACCGAATCTTTTGGTGTTCAGCCCTTTGATACCTTTTTCACGCATGCGGAGCATCTTGCCGGGTTGCGTACCGGGATCAATTTTGATCCGGGCTTTGCCTCTGAGCGTGGGCACCTCGGTCGTCGTGCCGAGGATGACATCCGGTATACTGACATTCAGATCGTAGAGGATGTTGTCTCCGTCACGCTTGAAATGTTCATGCTCTTTCTCTTCGATCAGTACGATTAGTGTACCGGCATCGCCTCCGCGAATCCCGGCATGTCCCTGTCCGCGCAGGCTGATATAGTTTCCTTTGGTTACTCCGCTCGGGATCTGAATTTTCACTGTCTCTTCACCCCTTACGCGACCTTCACCCTTGCAGGAGTTGCATTTGTCACGAATAGTGCGGCCTTCTCCCTGACAGGTTGGGCAGGGCTGCACATTCACAAACTGTCCGAACATGGTTTTGGTTACCTGGCGTACTTCTCCGACACCATTACAGGCATCGCAGGTCATGTAATCATCTTCGGTCTCCGCACCGGAACCTTCACAGGAATCACAGACCACAAATTTTTTGACCTTGACCTCTTTATCCGTTCCGAAAGCGATCTCTTCGAGGGTCAGGTTCAGCGATATTTTCATATCATCACCCGGGCGTCCGGTACCGGAACGGCGCCGGCTTCTGCCCTGCGCTCCTCCCATACCTCCGAATATGTCACCGCCGAAAATGTCACTGAAGCGGCTGAAAATATCATCAAAACTGATGTCTTCGAAGTCTGCTCCGAATCCACCGGCATTGCGGAGTCCGTCATGACCGAACTGGTCATATCGTGCCCTTTTATCCGGATCTTTGAGGACTTCAAAAGCTTCAGCAGCTTCCTTGAATTTTTGTTCTGCATCCGGGTTATCGGAGTTGCGGTCAGGGTGGTATTTCATGGCGAGCTTGCGGTATGCCCGTTTGAGCTCGGCTTCGCCGGCACCTTTATCAACTCCTAAAACTTCGTAGTAATCTCGTTTAGACATGTGTTACGATTATTGACTGACTATAACTTTGGCGTGCTTGATTACGCGGTCTCCCATCATGTACCCCGGTTCGAGGACCTGGAGGACTGTATTGCTTTCGACAGAATCATCTTCGGCAGGTTGTGTCAGCATGGCATCATGCTTGTCCACATCAAAAGGAACACCGGTCTCTTCTACAGGTTCCACATTGTACTCCTCCAGAATCCGGTCAAAATTATTCAGAAGCATTTTCAGTCCGTCGTGAAACCCTTTATCCACGTTTTTTTCGCGGGACAGCTCAATGCTTCGTTTGAGATCTTCACGTATACTTAAGAATTTTGATATGGAAGCCGCGCGGGCCTCATCGTATATGTGCTCCTTTTCCTTCTGAGTGCGCCGCTTCAGATTTTCGAATTCGGCAGCCTTACGGAGCATGCTGTCACGGGTTTTCTGAAGCTCCTCTTCCAGCTGCGCGATTTTTTCGTCTTTCTCATCTGCTGCCTGTTGACCGGCCTGATCTGAGGATGCTGCTTCATCATCCTTTTTATTTCCGGAATTCAGCTCCTGTTCCTGCGTTTTTGACTGGTCCCCTGATTCAGAGGATGCGCCGCGACTGCCGGCTGAATTACCTGATTCATTCAGATGATCGCTGTTTTCATTCATATCAGCCGAATTACCTGCCTGTTCAGAAGAATTTGCTTTCATTTTTTCATTGTCAATCGTGTTCATAAATAACTTGTAAACTCTTCGAAAAATTTCTGTTGATCTATATCCTTGATTTCGTTGATTCCGGCGACTGCCCTGTAATTCACAATTCCTTCCGCAAACACCAGTTAACGAAACCGTTTTTATTCTATTGGATACCGGAACCCTGCAAACCTTACCGGCATGATCTATGCTCCGGGATTGTATACATTAAAGCGGTTGGCAAGCTGCTCAACAAGAGCTACCATCCTGCTGTAATTCATTCTCGTAGGCCCCACCAGTCCTATGGTGCCCTTAATGCCGCCATAGTGATAATTGGCAGAGACGACACTGCACTGTTCCACCTGCTGAATTTTATTCTCTTTTCCAATCCGGATACGGACATCCTTTTCGCTGCTTTCCACCCGGGGATCGTCAAACAGGTGGATAATCATGTCTTCGTTTTCCAGCAGTTCTACAATCCCCTTGTAATTTCCGAGATCATTGAACTCCGGCTGAAGTGCCATGTATTCCACACCACCGAAATGAAACCTGCGCAGATGGTTATCATCAAAAATCGTGTCGGCGCTGTCAATAAACACCCTTATTAGACCGGAATAATCGCCTTGGTCATAATTGGCCAGCATTTCGTCGATCTTTTTAGCGATTTCGCTCAGTTTGTAACCGTGAAGACGTTCGTTTAGAAATCTGGCAACACGTTCCAGCTCATCCGGCTTTATTTCGGTCTGCACTTCAACGGACAGCGTTTTGACGATGCCGCTTTCCACAGTCAAAACCACAAGTATGCGGTTCGAACTGATGGATACGAGTTCAATTTTGCGGAATACTCCGTGTCCGAGTTTCGGTGCGATGACGACAGCCAGCAGATTGGACAGCCGGGCCAGGATGCGCGCCGCCGACTGCACCGCATCATCCACATCATTGGTCAGAAAGTTCTGGATAGTATCGAGAATTTGCTTCTCCTCCCTGCTCAGCTCGGAAACCTGCATCAGGGAATTGACATACAGCCGGTACCCGTCTTCGGTGGGTATGCGACCCGAAGATGTGTGGGGATGATCCAGCAACCCTTTGCTTTCCAGACTGTTCATTGCATTCCGGACTGTCGCGGAGCTGATATTCAGACGATACCTGTCCACCAGTGTCTTCGATGCAACGGGACTGGCCGTCACAATGAAGTTCTGGATAATGTATCTGAGCACCTCCTGCTCTCTGTTTGTCAGTTCGGAAAACCCTGTCAGTTTCATCACAGTCGTCGCTAATTTTTCTTTTGTAACTTGGTAAGTTAACAAAAAAAACAGCCAATTGAAATCACCCGGCCAGTTGCACAAGTTCAGCCGCCTTCGTTGAAAATCTCAATCATGTTACCATCAGGATCCGATATGAAGACAAAACGACCTGTTTTCCTGTTTGACGGCCCGCTCAAAATGGTCACTTCCCGCTCCTTGAAATATTCTGCCAGCTGATCAACCTCCTCCGGGGAATCCACAAAAAAACCGAAATGGTCGACGCGGTAGTCCTTGGAAGCGCGCTCGTATTCTGTTTCAGCCTCTACAAGCACCAGCGAATCCTTCCCGATCCGGTATACCGTCATGCTCCGGCCCATTTTCTTTTCAACCTCAAATCCAAGCACCTCCCCGTAAAACTCCTCTGCCTTCTCGATGTTATTTACTCTGAGTGTAATATGATTAAGCCCTTTAAATCTTTTTTTTGTCATTTTTGTTCAGTCTGTTGTCGTTTGTAATAGATAGTTTTCGTTGAATACCCGCCGGTGATCACCCGCCGCGCCTAATATAACGCATTTTTCTTTATTTCAGTTTAGTCATACTTTAGGTCAGTATTCTCCCAAAAATTAGACAAAACGCTGTGAGCACACTGTATCTTGTAGCAACACCCATCGGCAATCTTTCCGACTTTTCACCCCGGTCCATAGACGTACTCAATTCGGTTCACGCCATTGCCTGCGAAGACACCCGGACTTCCGGCCAGCTTTTGCGCCACTTCAATATCGGTACACCGACCCTCTCTTTCCATCAGCACAACGAGCACCGGAAAACGGCTTCTGTAATTGAATACCTGGATTCCGGCAAGGACATCGCCCTGATCAGTGACGCCGGAACACCGGGAATCTCAGATCCCGGCTTTCTTCCTGCCAGGGAAGCTCACAGAAATGGTCACCGGGTTTGCGCCGTTCCGGGACCGTCTGCCCTGATTACCGCATTGTCGGCCAGCGGACTGCCGAGCGACCGGTTTCTTTTCGAAGGATTTCTGCCGGCAAAAAAGGGACGCTCCGGCAGAATTGATGCCATTGTTGATCAGGAATGTACGGTTGTGCTTTTCGAGAGCGTTCATCGTGTGATAAAACTTGCAGAAGAGCTCTCTGAGCGCTGCACACCGGACAGGATGATCGCCGTCTGCCGCGAACTTTCCAAGCACTTTGAGGAAATTATCCGCGGGCCGGTACCTGTTGTAAGCAATAAGCTCCGGGAGCATGCGAACCTGAAGGGAGAGTTCGTCATAATTCTTGCCGGCAAGAATTACCGGGAAGATCCGGTCAGCCCGGATGCAGACAAGCCCGGCTTATAATGACCTCTTCTCACGTGACAACCTAATGTTAACCCCGGCAACCAATTCATCAGTTAAGACAACATGACAGCAGGCCTTACAAACCTTTTTTTGCATATCTGGAACCGGAAGTGGACAGCCAGCCTTGTCTCCGGGCTGTTGCTCGGCATCAGCTTCTCCCCGTTTCCCTTTCCATTTCCATTGCTGATCATTCCCGCCTTTGTGCTGATGCTCCGTCTGACCGAACTTACCGGGTCCGCACGGGAAATGGCCTATGTTTCCTATGCGGGTCTGCTCTTGTGGAATATTATTACAACGTACTGGCTCACCTTTGCCACCATCGCCGGCGGTATTGCCGCCATACTGGCCAACAGTGCCATCATGACGTTGCCCCTCATGCTGATATGGATGATCCGGCACAGCAGGCTGCCCTTCTGGCTGACTGCGCCGAGCACCCCTGCCGTCTGGCTCACCTACGAATTCCTGCACTTCCGGTGGGATCTGTCATGGCCCTGGATCAGTCTGGGAAACAGCTTTGCAACCGCACCCTGGCTCGTGCAGTACATTTCGGTGACCGGTATGCTTGGTATCACATTCTGGATAGTTTTATGTGCCTGGCTGATCTTCCGCAAAGCTCATCGCTACCTGGTTCTTGCAGTGCTGGCTGTTCCGGCTCTGGGCTCAGCTGCATGGTACCACTTGTATGAACTGAAACCGGTGGATACAACCGAAGTCGCCGTCATGCAGCCAAATTATGACTCCTATCTCCATCTTTCAGGATACCCCGATGCCATTACACCGCTTGAAGAACTCCTTGAGCTGAGCGATGAAACCATTACATCCGAGACACGCGCCGTCTTCTGGCCGGAAAATGCCATCAAAGCACTGATCCGGCAAGACGATCCGGGACAGGCGGATGTCGTCATCCGCGATTATGTGGAATCATGGGATATCCCTCTCATTGCCGGGTCATCCTTTCTCAGAAGATACGAACCCGGCCAGGAGCCGCCTGTAGTCCGCGGCGAATTTGGCGGGCGTCCCTACAACATTTACAACTCCGCACTTGGTTTTTATCCGGACGGTTCGCTTGATTTCTACAAAAAAGCCAAGCTGGTGCCCATGGTTGAGCGGGTTCCGTTTCTGCATACGCTATACCGGATCGACCTGTTCGGATGGATCGACTGGAGCAGCCTGGCCATGTTTGGCAAGGGAAAAACGTTAGATATGTTCGACGTGGGCGGCCACAAGGTCCCTGCCCTTATCTGCTACGACTCGGTTTATCCCGACTGGGTACGCAGTTTTGTCAACAATAACGCAGGCTTTCTGATGGTCATCACCAATGACGGCTGGTGGGGCAATACAAGCGGACATATTCAACACTATGAGTTTGCACGGCTCAGGGCCGTCGAAACGCGCCGGACCGTTCTGCGCAGTGCCAATAACGGATTGTCCGGCGTGATTCATGCCAACGGGAATGTCGCCGTGAAAACGACCTACTGGACGCAGGACCGGTTTGTCTACGATGTGCCGATTTACGATCACAAAACGTTTTATGTCCGTTACGGGGACTGGATCGGATGGCTGTCACTTGCTCTCACACTCATCGCATCGGGCATGATGAGCAGGACGAAGATGACAGGTCGGCGGAATCCTTAATTGAAACGGTCAGGTTAGTTTGAACGGATCGATACCTGGATATTGAAGCGGATATCCTGGTCGGTTCTGGGATAGGTCCCTGTGGATCTCGGCATCAGGCGGGTATAACTGTACTCCAGGCCGGCATTGATCGTCCGTGAGAACTGATACTTGACGGATGGTCTGAGCTGAAACTGTGCTGTTCCTCTTTCATCCGGTGTGGACCGGGTAAACTGGTCAATTTCATCAGGCGGAAGCTGAAGGGCATCTGCGATGTCCTGATTAAGGCGGAACGTATAGGTCAGGTCGTCACTGTAACTGACTGAGAGATTCAATTCAATCTGGTTGTTAAGCTGCCGGAAAAACGGGATCCGAAATCCTCTTTTTGAGTAGCTGAAGGTAGAGGTGATTCCCTGACTGTTGCTCTCGGTGATGGTATTATTGGAAAAACTTATGCTGACCCTTTTGCTGCGATTGTATTGTATCTGGGTCCTGAGGTTGTTTGCCCATGTAATGTTGACACCAATCAGCGGAGAGAAAGAGCGTTGCAGACTGATGGAGCGGCTTGAATAATCCGGCTGTTCATACAAAAATGTATACCCGCCAAGTGACCTGGACCGGTCTGCTCCTCTGTTGGCATTGAGCTGCCATCCGGTTTCATAGCGGCTGGAATAGCTGTGATTGATGGTCGCGCGCTGGATGAAATCATCCAGAAATTGCAGGCGTCGCTCCCAGCCCGACCAGTTGATACTCCAGTTTGGCAGCGGTATGGGCATATACCCCCGTTCGCCGATCGTACCCGATGCAAATCCGAGATAGGAGCGGCGAAAATCTTTTTCAAGGCTGCCTGATGTCAGCGGGACATCATCCGCATCAAGATCGGTAATTTCCGGATCTTCGCCGAACTCATCCAGGGCTCTGCTCAGCTGCCGGTCAAATAACGCATCATAACCCGCGCCGAATGCCCATACAGATGTTTCCACTCTTCCGGAGTGCTCTCTTTGCACACTGAGTTCATCCGGGAAAATAAGAGTCTGATTTTGCGTGCGGGTATCCTGCCAGCTGGTCCGCCAGTCGACATTCACAGTGAAGTCACTGAACGGGCGCAATCCTGATCGGACGTTCAGCTGCTGGCGCGAATCCTTGGTTGCCCTGAGCGATAACTCGGTCCCGGGTTCGGGATTGGTGATCAGTTTGTTCCGGGGTATCTCACTTTGCAGGCCAAGGCGGTAAGCGAATGGTGGAGAAAAATTGGAATCATCCGCAGAACCGAACATGTGGTAAATCTGGGAACCGCCGTCATATCCGCTTTGTGCGGAACTGCCGCTAATATTATAGGAAATATTCAGATTCTGGATACTCAAGATGCCAAGCAGAAAGCGCCGGCCATAGTAGACGACCTGCTCGCTCAACTCCCTGTCAACAGATTCTCCGTTATCTCGGCTTTGCTGCCGTTCTCTCCTTCGCTCCTGCTGAGCCTGCTCATCCGCCTGCTTTGCCCGTTCGTAGAGAGAAATCCGTTCCAGCAGGTTCTGGGTTCTGATCTCCGGATTTTGATCCAGACTGTACTGGTTGGTCAGATTGGCACCAAGGCCCGATCCTTCCGGACTGTTCTGCCAGCGGAACTGTCCGCGGTAGGAAGCAGAATAATTGAACCAGTCGAGCCCGTCGATCTGGTTGAGCCGCGGACGCCACGATGCCGTCCATGACTCCTGGTAATTGTCGCGGCGCGGAGACACGGCCGGATCAAGAAGCCAGTCTTCCATGACTTCAAACGTTGGTTTCAGCCGGTACTCCACCTCATCCTCGTCCGGCGGCTGCAACGGAAAATCTGTGTCAATGGTCTCCGAGACAGGCCTTTGTCCGATAGACTCCAGATTCAGCCGGGTCTGGTTGCTGAACGAAGTTGAAATGGTTTGCGTCAAATTGTAATTAACGGACACATTAGACCGGAAGTCAAAGTTGTGCCGCTGCTGCAGATCGAACTGACTATCCGTGAAGCTTCTTCGACGCTCTTCCGAGTAATCGCGATTCAGGTTTCCTCCAAAGGATACCTGACTGGGTACAAACGTGAAGCCAGTTTCGGAAATCCAGTTCAGAACGGGCACGTTTTCCAGAAATATCAATGGCCTGACCACCCGGATATCACGGATATTCAATCTGTAATTCAAGCTCGTCCGGTAATCCCAGGAATCCCTGAATTCAAGCCGGTCGCTGCTTTCTTCCCGAATATTGTAGACATAGCCCAGGGTCAGGTTATCAACAGTATTTCTCAGAAACCACGACTCGGAATCACTTTTAGACACATTGGAAATATTTACGCTGTACCGCCGGTCTTCTGTCCTGATTTGCCTGAGCATCTCGTCAATCAGCCGGTCCTGCTCATCCTGCGGCTCGTCACTGGCTCTGACGGCATCCTCAAAATCCGAAAACCGGATGTCGCCCTCCTGCGGCAGAAAGCGGGGGGTGCGCTGGCTTCTCCGGGCAGATAGCTGAACCGGGATATTCCAGCCATAGCGCTCCGGAATGAAACGGTGCATGTTGATGGTAGTTGACAAGTCATACGAATAATCATCATACATCTGCCTGTCAGCCAGACTGGCATCCAGGGCGCCGAACCCATCGGTAGACCGGGAGAACCTGGCCCTGACTGTTGCCAGATCGGCAAACCGGATGTCTGTAGACATGTTTGCAGCCCAGCCTTTTTCATCATCAGCTCCTGAAACCCGCAGCTCATTGACCCATACCTCGGCATCCAGTGACGGCTTCCCGCCTCCTCCGCTTCCACCGCTCTCACTGTCGTGCGGATTCCGGATACCAATAGCCACTTCCCTGACCCGCTGCAGTGACGGATTGCCTTTGATTCCGATCACGGTTCCGGGAGGGGCGTCTTCCGGCAAGTCCGTGCGCTCATACAGTTCGCCCGCATCAAATTCCTCAAGGTCACGGGCCTGCTTGAGCGCATTCAGCGATGATAGTACAATGTTCACACTATTGGAGTCCGGAATCCAGATGCGGTCGGTTTCTTCCTCCAGGATGGAGCGGTCGGGATCCTGTGCCAGCGGTGTAAAGTTGAAGTCCGGATCGGTCGGTGAAACCGGCTGCCTGTATTCATAATAATTATCCGTCAGGTCGTTGCCCATCCGGATGACCACTTCCAGATCCGAACGCCTTTCGTATCCTTCCCCGTGAACAAACATTCTCAGATTGGAGAAATTCAACAGATTAAGTCCGCTTGGGTAGAGACGCTGAATCATCCGGTACTCACCAGAACGCAGGTCCTCAACCCGCATCGACAGCGACTGCTCGTTAGCAAGCACCTGCTCCTGCTGTCCGCTTCGCTGAGTGGCACGGATTGCCCCGTTGGGCACACGATACGGGATAGGCTCACGGTTCGAGTTTTCTTCGATGTTTACCGTAGCCACGTCGAAAATGGTATTTTGATATCCGTCCCTGCTGATTTCTTCAAATTCACGCCACTGATTGCCGACAAGCTCAAATGTAGCAAAACGCATGGTCATTGGTTCGCGGTAGCCGCTCATCCAGAAACGAATATGCTGAACCCGCTCAAGATCTTCTATCGTGCCAACTTCCCGGGCGATTTCCCGAAGCGGAACACGTACCAAATACCAGCGATCCGTAGGATCGCTCCCTTCCACGCGGTCCACAATGTAGTTTTTCCCGACCTGCATGGAACTGGTATCTGCCGGATTCATCGGTATTTCATACTGGAAATAGGAATTGTCCCGGTTTACACGTGCCGGATTTTCGAGACCTTCGGTATCCGGCCGGTTGGTTATGGACCGTGAGTCCCCGTCGGACAGGGAGTTGCCTTCCAGAAAACCGTACATCCGGTGAAAACGCTCGTGAAGGGGCAGATCGCTTACTGCAGGATGGTTAAAATAGTAGTACCGGTCATTGGAGGGGTCTTCCTGTATCTGCTGCAGCATTTCCGGCTGGTCTGAATACTGAACTTCCATGAGCTCGAGCCAATCGGCAAACAGCGTCTGCTCATTGAATTCACCATCGGTGCTGTGGGCGCCATCCAGACCGACATCCTCTCTTTCCTGTGTTTCGACGGAAAATTGACCGGTGAGATTGATTCTGTCGGATGGAATAACATAAGACCGGCCGGCATTTCCTACATTGATATTATTGCCGTCCTGGGCGCGTGCCAGACCGTCCTCGGTGTTAAGCTGATTATTGGGAATCACATCCTCGGAAACCAGTCCAAGGTCGATGTAAATTTTGCCGTCATAATCTTCGAGATCACCGGCTGACGGTGTACGGCCATCCGGAAGCAGGGGCTGTACCCAGAACTCAAGAAATTCCACGTTGTTCTGGCGCAGATCACTCTGGCCGCTGGGAAGTGTGGCGGTCATTCCACCCCATGTGTCCTCCGGACGTCCTTCAAGCAGGTCTCTGAGGTTTTCATTGTAGTTATATGGACCTCGTTTGCGCGGATTGTAATGGATGTCGAGTGTTTGCAGACGGTCTTCCTGACGAAGCACTTCCCGGTTGGGGAACACATCCGATACCGAAACCGGCAGTGACTCCGGAGTTCTTGCAGCATCGGTAACACGCCCGACATTAAGCGGAATCATGTACCATGAAAACTTCCCGCGCATGTCGGACCGCGCGATGCGGGATCCCATGCTGTTGTCATCGGTATTCATGTCGGAGTCATACCCCGGAATGGCATGAGGTGCCGCGGCAATATTCCAGCGTCCCGGACTCAGGAAATTGATCGTTGTCTTGGAGCCTTCAAAATCGTCAATAAATGACAGGCCGGTTTCTTCATCCGGGTACAGCTCACCGCGGTCAGCAGCCCGTGAAACCGCACGCGTTTGTGCAACATTTGGCCGAAGCTGGGCGAACTCACCACTGATACGGATGTCCGAGTCGGCCCTGGTCTGAAGCAGCGGGATCCAGTTGATGGCCCTTGTAAGCCAGGGAGCATCAAATTCAGCAGATCCGTCAAATCCGATGATGGAATTCTGGATAGGTTCATCCCCGATCGGAATCTTGTCCTGCAGGGGGCGTTCGCGAAGGGTAAAATACGTGCTGCCGAAACGGATGTTGTCATTTACCGTGTACTCAGCCCTCACACCGGCAAATGTGGTTTGCTGAATCTGGAGCATCTGATTGCTCTCATAATCAATAACTATTTCCTGCCCGCTCTGCAGATAGCGGTCGTTTGTAATGACAATGTTACCAATGGAATAATCCACTTCGTAATCGACCCCCTCGGAGAGTTCCACACCATTGGCTCTTACACTGACCGAGCCTTCGACTAAAGCAAAACCCAGGTTATAGCTGTCCTGAACGGCGCCTGTGCTCACTCCGCCGATGTAGTAGAGATTATTTCCGGATTCGCGCCTGGCGTTATCCTGCGAACTCTCATAAAGCTCGGTAAACGCATATCGATTGATGTTTTCCTCTATTTCGGCCTGAGGCAGATCGCTGTTTTCGTAAATTTCGCGAATCCGGCCGCCAAATGGTTCCAGGTAGGGAAAAATAATGCGGCCCCGTCTGGCATCAAGCGTACCGGTTCCAAAATCGATCTGATTATTTGACCCCAGAGACTGGTCCGACCCTACACGGTCAAGTCCGAGATCCTGAAGCAGAACGTTGCTGAGTCCCGGCAAATTGGTCTGGCTGGTATTTCCCCCGTCAAAAAGAATGTCCACTTCCAGGTCATCCGGAGTGAGGTCGGTGGCATTCAGACTGTACACGTTACGCATGGTCAGGCCCCATGCCGAGCTGCTCGATGTCATATTGGACGGGCGGAGGAGCTTGAGAAACAGACGGCGCTCATCGCCGATATTTTCGTCACCGACATCAATATATTCGCCTCCCGATGAGTATGCAAAAGATATGGCCAGAGCCTGGTTGGAACTCAGCCTGGACTCCAGCGACAAGTACCCGTTGCTCTCATTGAACGTGTAGTCTTCCCCCTCTTCGAGCGGAACAAAGTTCCCTTCTACGAACTCATCACCGGCCACACCGAAATCCGAGGCTGACGGAGTTTCAGACGGATCTCTGTAAAATTCGATCAGATCTTCATCAAATGGATCGGCATCGGTATCGGGCAGCATGTAACGGTCACCCTGCATGACCACCCCTAGATCCGTCAGTGCCACAGCGCGGCGCTGTCCGGACTGTTCGGTAGATGAAGTATTCAGGACATATACATCCATACGTTCAATATTGAACATCCGGCGGTCGGTTTGCGGATCAGACATGGCATCTTCGAACTCTTGCCTGGCATAGAAACTCAGGAAAAAGTGCCGGTCATTATCATATGATGCAGGTCGTATCTCAATCGTACTTTCCTCAGTACCGCCTGTAATGGTCTGGGTTTCGCTCTGCCCCTCTTGCTGAGAAACAACGGAAGTCAGCCGAAGCGGACCGAATTTGGCTTCCGATTTAATCCCGAAAAGCGAACTTCCGCCCCGGATCAGGGAATTTCCGGTCTGCATCGAAACATTTCCCATTTCGATACTCTGCAGTATTTCATCTTCATAACCCTCATAACGTATGCTCAACCGGTTTTCAAAATCAAACGATCGCTCTGTGTCCCAGTCAGTCCGGATGGTAAGCTTGTCCCCTATCGACCCCTGGATATTCAGTCTCAGGTTTTGTTCAAATACGGGGTCGATGCGCGTTTGCTGATCAGGAGGCAGCGACGGATCCTCGGTTTCTCTGATAGTTGCACCCACATTCATGTTTGCCGTTCCCGTAACACGGAGATTCACTTCGGGCCGCCCGAAAATGGTGGTGAATGCCGATCGCTCCCCAACAGGCAGATCCAGTGTAAAATCCAGCAGGCCGCGCCGGGCATCTCTCTGGCGTCGCATTTCATTTACCAGACGTCTCCAGTTGGCTCTGGCTGTATGTTCAAAACTCAGTTCCGACATGGTTTGAAAATCCAGTTTCCTGGAAAAACCAATGGGCACACCATACACTTCTCTTTGAACAGTATAATGATCAAGCGAATCAAGGGTTGTAAGCACGCGATCTCTTGGCAGGTCTATCTCAATCAGCGGGGAGCGTTTGCGCGGAAAAGGATCGGTAACGCGGGAGCCGCGCGGTGAGGGGAACTTTTTCTGACTGGTCCGCGGCAGGTTTGACTCCACATCCGTCCCCATCTGAGACGCAGCCCTGTTGTTGATGCGATCATCAATACCGTTTTCCCGCAACGTATCCGTTTCCTGCGCGAGTACCAAAAGCGGAAGGAACAACAAAAAGGCAATACCTGTCAGCAGGCCTGCCAAACCATTACAAACCGTTACAAAATACAATGAAAAAAACTCAGTTTATCCCTGGTCCAAAAATACTACGGTTGAAGTGAGCAAACGGTAAATATTGGTCTATAGGCTGACAGGTTTTCAAGATTCTTGGTCATATTCAGACAGGGAAATTAGAACCCCTGCAACAATGAATCAATGCCCATTCGTTAATTAATTGGCAGGATACGACAGATTTCTGATATTTTGCCGTTATCTTGTGTAAAGACATATCTAAAATAACGATTATTCTGCATTTTTATTCAAAATGGCGGTCAATTTTCTGAAGAAGTTATTACCCGGCAGTATCGAACGAAACTTGCTCAAGCAGCATATAGGGCCTTTCGTTTTCTGCTTTTTTACCATTATGTTCCTGCTGCTGATGCAGTTTCTCATCCAGTTCATGGATCATCTTGTCGGGAAGGGTATTCCGTTCACCGTTATCGTAGAGCTGATCATGGTCAACCTTGCCTACATGGTGGTACTGGCTGTGCCGATGACCATACTTGCCGCCTCTCTCATCGCATACGGGAAATTTTCAGAGCAGAATGAATATACAGCCGTTCGTGCAGCCGGTGTCCACCCCTTCCGGATCATCCGTCCTGTTCTCGGAGTTGCGATTATGATGACTATCTTTCTCGGATGGTTCTCAAATGAGGTGCTGCCGGAGGCCAACTACAAGGCCAGGGCTCTGTTCATGGACATCCGAATGCAAAAACCCGGATTTGATCTGCAGGAAAACACCTTTTATGAAGGTATTGAAGGGTACACCTTCCTGGTAAGGGATGTCCCGCAGGACTCCGATTCGCTGTTTGATATCACATTGTTCCAAAGGCCGGAAAAAGGACGTGACCGCGCCGTCATCAAGGCAAAAAAAGGCTTGCTTGAAAGCGACGAACGCAACATGAGCCTGACGCTGAATTTGTTTGACGGCACCATCATGCGGTATCTTGAACGCGGACGGGGTTCCGGGGGTACATTGCATGAGGAGACCGGATTTGACTCTTACCGGATATCTTTCGATTTGTCAGATCTTACTTTTTCGCGAACAAATCCCGAAGACCGAAGCCGTGACGGGCGCTCAATGCGTGCCCAGGCCATGCTTGCGCTGGTAGATTCACTTGAGCAGGACAAACAGCGCGAGATCAGGAATTTCAAAAACTCCCTGCTGGCTTCCCACATCACACTCCACGAAGACCCGGACACCACTGTCGAAACGGCCAGTGTGGATGAGGAATATGACTATATGCAGGACCGGGATGCCCATGACCACAGTGATGACCGGCCGGACCGCACAATCGGTGCACAAGAGGAGTTCAAACCTCTTGAATCGTTATCCTTCGTAACATTGCGCAATCTTTCATCCGCTCAGGAGCAGCGCGAAGTTTCCATGAGGGGACTCACACAGATACGCAATACCCAGACCATGGCCGATAATCTTGTAAACAACCTGCAATGGCGTGATGAGCGCATTGCCCGGTTCATGGTAGAAGTGCACAAAAAAGCATCCATTCCGGTTGCATGCATTCTGTTTGCGTTGATTGGTGCACCACTTGGTCTGCTGGTCAGAAAAGGAAACATGGGTATCCATACCATTATCAGCACCGTCCTTTTCACCTATTACTGGATCAGTATCATACAGGGTGAAAAACTTGCCGACCGGCTGTACATTTCTCCGTTTGTGGGCATGTGGTTTGCGAATTTCACCATGGCGATTGCCGCAATCATCCTGCTGTATCTTGTTATCGTGAAAAAATGATCAAAACATTCGATAAATATATCTTCTTCCGGATGCTTTTGACCAGCAGCTTTGTTGTGGGTCTGCTGATCTTCATTTTCATCATCATTGATTTTTCGGAAAACAGCGGAGAATTCACCGATCGCGGAGCGTCGCTGAGCGAGATCTGGTATGATTACTATTTGAATTACATCCCCGAAATGATCAGGCTGGTATCGCCGGTAGCCGTGTTTGCAGCCTGTCTGTGGCTTACGGGGCAAATGGCCAACCGGCTTGAAATCATCGCACTGCGTGCAGCCGGAATCAGTCTCTACCGTCTGCTGGCCCCCTACATGGTCTTTGCCATTCTTGTTGCAGCCACCATCAGCTACCTTGACGGGTATGTCGTGCCGCGTTCCAATGCCATCAGGGCTGAATTCGAACAGAAATATATAATGAACCGGACGGAGCGGCTTGACCGCAACCGTATTTTCCGGCAGGAATCACCGGACCGGCTCATGCTTGTGAACTATTTCGACATCCGCCAGAAAACCGGCTACAGGGTGACTTTTTACACGTTTGATGACGACAAGCTTACCGAAACCATGGAAGTTGGCCGCATTTCCTGGCAGGACAGCACAGAGAAATGGCGCCTGGTCAACGGCACCATTAAAAAATTCAATGACAGAGGGTATGAAGAGATATCCTTCGACGAGCGGGATACAACGCTCAACCTCTATCCGCGGGATTTCGGCCGGACCTCCTCGGATGTCTACCAGCTCACCTACCCGGAAATTCGTGACTACCTCGAATCAATAGAACGAAGCGGTGCCGGCGGAATTGACATGCCGAAGGTTCAGTATTACGGAAAATTAAGCTATCCGTTTTCAATTATACTGGTTACGATTATAGGTGTTGCCGTTGCCTCGGTAAGACGAAAAGGCGGACGCGGGGTACACATCGCCGTGGGACTGGTCATCAGTTTTCTCTACCTGGCACTGATGAAACTATTTGAGCCTTTCGGCTACACCGGTGCCATGGATCCGATGCATGCGGCGATCGCACCACACGGAATTTTCTTCATCGTAGCTCTCTTCCTGCTTTTTTCAGCAAGAAAATAAAACGAAGCAGTTTCACGCTTCCGGCAGAGGACCGCGATATTTGAAGGGTTGATGGGGATCGTTCTTGCTTTTGGATTTTATCTCCCCGTGAAGCTCTTCATAGCGCTTGATATTATCCTGAAGAGCATTTGAAAATCGTTTTGCGTGCTCCGGTGTCAGAATCATGCGCTTCATTACTTTCGCTTTTGTCAGGCCCGGCATGATGGCAATAAAATCGAAAACAAATTCCGAGGGAGAATGAGTAATCATGACAAGGTTGGCATAGGTGCCAGGCGCCTCCTCTTTCGTAAGCTCAATCTCCATTTTTTTATCTTTTTTCTTTTCCATAAGTCATTTGTATTGAATAGTGAGAAGTAATTCTGTCAGGTGATTGTCACCCGGACTTTGACATGGCATTGATCAGATCGCTGCGCGTAATGATGGTATGCCGGCCATCGTCAAGGCGCAGGATCACTGCCGGCTGACCGTCCGACAACATCCGGGTAATCTGATCGACTTTCAAGTCGGCAGAAACAACCGGGAAAGGCTCTTCCATGACCTCGCCTACTTTTTTATTTCTAACATTTGTCTGTTGTGTGAGCAAGCCCAGAATTTGATTTTCAGTAAGACTGCCGACCAGTTTGTCCCCGGAACTCACAGGAAGCTGGGATATATTGTGATCATTCATCCGCTTGATGGCATCGTCAAGCGTCTCATCCATATCCACAGTGACCAGCCCGCGGTCCCGTGAGTCATTTACTTTGATGACCTCATCGAGTTCGGGTACCTGCCGGTCGTCAAGAAAGCCATTGGTCCGCATCCACTCGTCGTTGTATACCTTTGATATATAACGGGTACCGCTGTCCGGAAGAATTATGACCATCAGATCGTCCGGTTTGAGCGGATTCTTTTTTATATAGTTCATTGCACCCCAGACAGCTGCTCCGCATGAACCTCCGACAAACAGGCCCTCTTTCCGTGCCAGTTTGCGCGTGGTTACAAAAGCTTCCCTGTCCGGACACTGGATGATATCATCGATTAGTGAAAAATCGACGTTTTCGGGGATGATGTCCTCACCGATTCCTTCTGTCAGATAGGGTGCGATGTGGCGCTTGTCAAATTCACCGGTTTCAAAATAGGATTTGAAAATGGACCCGACTGAGTCCACACCAATTATTTTAATATCCGGATTTTGTTCCTTGAGATACTGTCCGGTTCCGGAAATGGTTCCGCCGGTACCGATGCCTGCAACAAAATGGGTAATTTTACCCTCCGTTTGTTCCCAGATTTCTGGTCCGGTCATCTCGTAATGTGATGCCTTGTTGCTTAGATTGTTGTACTGGTCAGGGTAGAAGGAATTCGGGATTTCATCATTCAACCGTTTGGCAACGGAATAATAGCTGCGCGGATCATCGGGTTCGACATTTGTCGGACATATCTGTACTTCACATCCCAGCGCCCGCAGCAAATTCACCTTTTCCATGCTTTGCTTGTCGGTGGTAGTAAAAACACATTTGTATCCCTTTACGGCTGCAGCAAGAGCCAAACCCATTCCGGTGTTTCCGGATGTTCCCTCGATAATGGTTCCACCGGGTTTCAGCTCTCCCCTTTTTTCAGCATCTTCAATCATTTTCAATGCTATGCGATCCTTAACGCTTTGTCCGGGATTAAAATACTCCACTTTGGCAAGTACGGTACCCGGCTGATCTACATGAAAGGTATTCAGTTTAACCAAAGGGGTGTTACCGATGGTATCAATAATGGAATGGTGCCACATATTTATTTTGTTTTAATACATTCAATGCCGGAATGTGATTCATCACGTGATGATGCTGCTCATTTCTTGCCAAAAAGTTGCTTCTGCTTCCTTGGTACTGCAGCGGGTGACGTTTGGGCAATAATGGCATTTCCTGTTCATTGTATTGATGTTAAAGACTCAGAAAGATACTATATTACGGGTTTTTATTGCACAGTACATAGCGGTATATTTCAAAATGCAAGGAAATCAGTTATTTAAAGACAGTCCTTGTGCCGATAACTTCCTCTGTTACTATGTTATTCTATAACACATCAGCCATTAATTATGTTTCTTCCCAAACGAAAACCTAAAGATTATGATTGCGGGCTTAATCTCGATCTGATGATTGAGGCATTGCCCCGGATTCAGGATGAACAAAAACGTGTTGAATATGCCAAACGCATAGTCGGACTCATTAAACAAAGCCATATCAGCTGGGTAGATGAAAACGGATGCAGTGAGGAAGCCTGGACTCATTTCTACCGGCTGGCCGAATACGATCCCCGTGACTACGGCATCCAAAATCCATACGAAGTCGATGGGGTTGATGACGCCTTGTAAGAACCTACTGTCTGGACTGCGCTGAGAATTCCAGCCGGCATGCAGCCCGAATTCGGCGTATTTCCGCCTGCATATTCAGTGATTCGAACTTTTTTCACCTCATATACATTTACATTGTTCATTACAAACCTGACAATACCGGCAGGCTTGTCAGGTTACAAAGAAAACAATTAATTTTAACATGTCGGATTTCACAGACAAGATTTCAAGACAACCGGTTTCATTCATGGAATCTCTGGTACTGTCCGACAGATTTTCAGATTTTTACCATGCCTTTCACCAGGATGACCAAACTGCCTATGTAACATTAGGTGTTCCTTTTGAGAACATCGACCCGCTTGCCGTTCTGGAACTCAACGGGGATTCTGACGGAACACGCTTTTACTGGGAGCGTCCGGAATATGAAATGGCGCTTGCTGCAGGAAACAAAGTAGCTGTCCTTCGCAACAGCGGATCGGGGCGATTCAGAAACATTTCCCGGCAGTCAGACAGTTTGCTGCAAACCGTCCGCTATTTTAGTGAAATCAATCACAGTATGGCGGGCGCCCATTTGGCGGGTGGCTTTTCGTTCTTTGATCAGTCTATGTCCGGATCCTGGAGTTCACTCGGCAACGCCTCATTTTTTCTGCCTGAATGGCTTCTTGTCCGGGACGGACAATTTTCTATGATCAATATCACCAGGCCATGGAATAAAAAAGACAGTCTGGAAGAAATTCAAAACTGGTTCCTTGACTGGATTAACCAGTTCGTGAGCCGTTTGAGCAACAACATCGAAAGAAGCAGAATACTAAGGTATTCCGTGACTCCGGGCGGAGATATCATGCCTGTTGAATCCGAGGCAGAACGGATCAGATGGATTCATAACGTTACCAAAGCCAGGCAGCATATCAGCGAGGGACATTACCGTAAAATTGTGATTGCCCGCGATCTTAAGCTGCGGACAAAAAACAAAGTATCAAGTACCAAGCTTGTCCATTTTCTCAGAAAAGAATATCCGTCCTGCTATACTTTCATGTACCAGCTTAACGGAGATGCCACATTTCTGGGAAGCACCCCCGAAAAACTGCTTTCACTGCACTCCCAGTATATAAAGACAGAAGCACTGGCCGGCAGTATCCCCCGGGGCAATACAGCCACCCAGGACGCCATTCTTGAAAAAAAACTGCAGGAAAGCAGCAAAAACCGTGAAGAGCATGCTTATGTGCTGGATGCCATAAAGGACAAACTGAGCATGCTTAGTGATTCCCTTGAGTATGCACCCGAGCCGGTAATAAAAAAGTATGCCAATGTACAACATCTTTGCACACCTGTTGCCGCGTCGTTGCGGAACAACATGAATCCGGTTGACATCATTGAACAACTCCATCCGACACCTGCAGTCGGAGGATACCCGGAGCTTGATGCCATGCAGAAGATACAGGAACTTGAACAGATTGAGCGGGGATGGTATGCCGGACCTGTTGGCTGGTTCAACTCAAACCGGAGGGCTGAATTTTCCGTAGCTATCAGAAGCGGATTGATCCGCCGGAATCACGTCCAGTTCTTTTCTGGTTGCGGCATTGTGGAAGACTCCAATCCGGAAGCCGAGTGGGAAGAGACCCGTATCAAATTCATACCCATGCAAAAGGCACTTGAATATGCTTTGGAGTAAATTAACTGCAGTGCAAAGATTTATGGTATAATTCCGGACGAGATAATGACCGAGAAAATAAACAGAAGCCAGGCCGCTATTTCTTTTCAATGGTGTTTCCATCTGGCCGATGCTTTATCTCAATACGGGGTGCGCGAAGCTTTTATCAGTCCGGGGTCCCGTTCCACGCCGCTAATGACAGCACTTGTACATCATCCCGAAATACGATGCCATTCTGTTCTGGATGAGCGGGCCGCTTCATTCATGGCTCTTGGAGCAGGAAAAGCATCCGGCTCACCTGCTCTTTTCATATGCACCTCCGGAACAGCACTTGCCAATGCCTTTCCTGCCGTCGTGGAAGCCCGCAAGTCAGGTTCACCGCTGATTGTGCTTTCTGCCGACCGGCCTCCCGCACTCCGCGATATCGGATCATCTCAAACCATCGACCAGATTAAAATTTTCGGGGATTATCCGGTTTTTTTCTTTGATACCGGAGAACCTGTTATGACGCAAACCGGAGAGTCCTTCACTGCGTCACAGGATGCCCGCCGCCTGGCTCATCTCGCTGCACAGTCAGTTTATTTTGCAATGCATAAACAGGGACCGGTTCACATCAACCTGCCCTTCCGCAAGCCGCTTGAGCCATCGGGAAAAGAAATTTCGGATTGTCTTGACGCATACGGATTCGGCAGTGGCAGCGAACCGGACGTACGGGATCATGCTGCCAAATTAATCGTGCCCCCCGGTCAAAAAAACAATCCGGTTCCCGGAGAAATCACAGACCTTCTGAAGCAAGCGCAGCGTCCGCTTGCCATTGCCGGACCGGGATCCGAACATGAAGATGCATTCTGGCAATGGTGTCAGGCAAGAGCCATTCCGATACTCTGTGAAACCGGCGGGGTTTCCGGGATCACCCATCACCCGGAGATACTGAAAGATGCGAAAAACCCTGATCCCGACCTGGTTTTCCGAACCGGCAGCGGCCCGGTACACACTGCGACCATACATGCCCTGCAAAAATGGCAGTGTCATCAAATTATCTTCAGCGACTACGAGAACCTGGATGATGCCACGCTTTCATCCACCCATATTGTGAATGGACCGGCCTCCTCTTACGACTGGAACTGCGAATCCACTACCGGTAATAACGACAATAAGTACCAGTCATGGCATGAGTTTTGGCAAACAACTGCTGAGCAAACATCCGCTAATAAAAAAATCAACGGTTTCGGTGATCCGGATGTGTACAGAACGCTTTTGCCTGTAGTTGACAACAATGGTGCCTGCCGTATTGTTCTTTCCAACTCCATGCCAATCCGGGACTATCTGCTGTACGGACCGGCTGAGCAGGTCACAAAAATACCGGTTATTTATAATCGTGGCGGCAGCGGCATCGATGGCGTGACTTCAACAGCAATTGGAGCAGCTTTGACGGATGGAATTCCCACCGTATTGTTTACCGGAGATCTGGCTTTTTTGCATGATGTATCAGGACTAAATAATCTGACTTTCCGGGAGTTGTCCCTGAAAATCGTGGTTGTAAACAACCGCGGCGGTAATATTTTCCGCATGCTTCCCTTTGAAAAGCGGGATGATGTCTTTACCGACTTTGTCGAAACACCGCAGCAGGTCTCCATTCCGGATATTGCACGTGCGCATGGCCTGCCCTGTGAAGTTGCGGAGACCGAAGATCAGATCCGGAACGCGTGGAAAAAGCTGAGTGTCCATCCGTCAGGAATCCTGGAATGCCGGACCGACCCCGTCATTTCTATGAAAAAACGCGGGTTTTAGCGAATGGGCCATGATCCGGCCTTCAAAATTTCAAAATGATGTGTCTGTCGAGGAAATGAATCGATGGTGACCGAATTCACCCATACGGAAAAGCATTACGAAGCCGAACTTCGGTTTGATATCCGAAAATATGTCGATAACCCCCGCCTGCCTGACCTTTTGTTTCTGCATGGATTCATGGGTTCTGGAATGCAGTTCAGGCATCTTTTCACGGGCATATCTGATATCGTAAATCCCGCAACTGCAGACATTTCCATCCCCGGTCCGACTCACAGTCCGGCCGGTTCTCTTGCCGAACCACTGAGCCGCGGCATTCATCAGATCGTGTCCGGATACCTGAATGGCGGCGATCATTTCGATCATCCTTTTGTTGCAGGTTACAGCATGGGCGGTCGGCTGGCTCTCAGCTGGGCAACTCGGTTTCCGGGACATCTTTCGGGACTGATTCTTGAAAGCACCACTGCTGGTATTTTTGATGAGCGTAAACGCGAGCAGCGGAGAATACGGGATGCTGAAAATGCTGACCGGATCCGTGCCGATTTTCCCGCGTTTCTGAATGAATGGGAAAAAAATCCGCTGTTTCAGATAGACGATGGCGGAAGTGCGGCATCCGTGCCGCGTTATATCCGGCAAAAAAAGGACAATTCCGGCACACAAGTAACCTCCGGAGCACGTAACCGCCTGGAAACCATTCAGCGAAGCCAACACCCCGAAACCGCCGCTGCCTGGCTTGAAGGATTCGGTGCCGGCGTTATGCCGCCTGTATGGGATCAACTCGACCGGATCAGATGCCCGGTTATTATGATAACCGGCCGGATGGATTCGAAATTTTGTGACATCGCCGGACGGATGACAAAAAAGCTGCCGGATGCTCACCACACCATTGTACCGGATGCCGCTCACCGGGTTCATATCGATTCACCCGATCATTATATTTCAACACTTCGGGATTTTTTAAACACCTGCGGGACGAATAACAAGATTGACTTTTCTGTCCGGCCGGAGTAATCCCGAATACAGCATAACTTTCAAAAACTACCAAACAAATCTGCCTTTTATGAACTGGAACACTGTCAAAAATTTTGAGGACATTACCTACAAAAAATCAGACGGTATCGCCCGGATTGCATTCAACCGTCCGGAAGTCCGCAATGCATTCCGCCCCAAAACCATTTTTGAAATGTACGAAGCTTTCACCGATGCACGTGAGGACAATGAAATCGGGGTGGTACTGCTGACGGGAGAAGGACCTGCTGCCGACGGAAAATATGCATTCAGTTCCGGTGGTGATCAGAAAATCCGGGGAGATGCCGGTTATGTCGGTGACGATGGCATTCCGAGACTGAATGTGCTGGATCTGCAAAAGCTGATACGTTCGATGCCCAAACCGGTCATTGCACTTGTAGCGGGGTACGCTATCGGAGGCGGACATGTGCTGCATGTGATCTGCGACCTTACCATTGCAGCGGACAATGCCGTTTTCGGTCAGACCGGCCCCAAGGTCGGCAGCTTTGACGGCGGATTTGGTTCAAGCTATCTTGCCAGTATAGTAGGCCAGAAAAAAGCGCGTGAAATCTGGTATTTATGCCGTCAATACAATGCCGAAGAAGCCGAAAAGATGGGGCTGGTTAACAAGGTCGTACCCGTTGATCAGCTTGAAGCAGAGGGAGTTCAATGGGCAAAGGAAATACTGGAGAAAAGTCCGATCGCGATTCGCTGCCTGAAATCTGCCTTCAATGCGGATATTGACGGGCAGGCCGGTATCCAGGAGCTGGCCGGAAATGCCACACTGCTCTACTACATGAGCGAAGAGGGCCAGGAGGGCAAAAATGCGTATAACGAAAAGCGAAAGCCGGACTTCCGTAAATATCCCTGGCTGCCGTGACCTGTTTTCTGCTGAAACATTATCAGACCTATTTTTTGTTGTGTGAGTAAGAACTGTAAGAGGCTCATCCCCGGAACCTAAACCAAACCATCTCCAGTCATGCCTAAAAAAGGAATCAGCCGGAAAAATTTCATTGAAAACAGCGCCCTTGGAATGGCCGGACTTGCACTCGGCGGCTCAGCTGCCAGCGGTTCAGCCGGAACAGCATCTGCTTCCAGAACCAGTCCCGGAGAATCGGACTACTCACACTTCCGGGATGCTGTGGTACTGATAACGGGAGCGACATCCGGAATTGGCGAGGCTACAGCGCGTTTGTTTGCCGGAGCCGGTGCCAAAGTGTTTTTCTGCGGACGCCGCCGTGAACTTGGCAAGCAGGTTGAAGAATCTATCAGAAATGACGGTGGAGAAGTAACATATTACTATGCCGATGTACGTGAAGAGTCCAAGGTCAGGGATTTTGTTGATGCCTGCAAGGATACCTACGGACGTATTGACATTGCGTTTAACAATGCCGGAATAGAAGGGCCAAATGGGGGTTTTGACGAAATCAGCATGGATGGTGAGATGGGCTACCATGATCTGATAAAGACGAATGTCGACGGGGTTATCTATTCCATGAGATATCAGCTTCCGGTCATGAGAGAACAGCAAAGCGGCATTATCATTAATGTCGGCTCGATGCTTTCCCACCGCGGCTCCGATACCTGGGGAGCCTATGCTGCCAGCAAGCACGCTGTCATCGGTATGACACGCTCTGCGGCTATTCCCAACGCACAGCACGGAATCCGCGTCATGAGCCTGTCGCCCGGCGGAACCCGGACCGATCTTTTGAAACGCTTCATGGGCGGAAGCCTCGACGGAGCCGGCGCAAACAGCCCGATGGGCCGCATAGCCGAACCGGAGGAGATTGGCTACATCGTTATGGGCATGTGTGATCCCAATATGAAATTCCTCAACGGTGACGATGTAAAGGGCGACGAGCATCCTCGGAATGGCAAAAAGCTTGACCGGCAAACTGACGGCACAGTAGCGGCTCTCTGCCGGGACAGTACGGCACGCTTTGAATGTCACATCGCAGACCGGATCAGCATCCCGCCTGCTGAGTCACACCTGCTTCTGCTGATTGCTAATCCGCAGCCTCCAGAACTCCCAGATACTTCATTACACCTTCGAGGACAAGCCGGCGTTCATCCCGCTCTTTGATGGTCTCAAAGGGGAAGCCGAATGTCACCACTGCGTGCGTGCCCGTTCTTTTACCAACCCCGGCACTGAACTGATTCTCTTCAAAGCGTATCAGTGTTTCCGGTCCTAACGGATACAGATTTCCGGTAGAAAGCCGCTTCTTGTTTTTGATGGTTTCTTCACTTGCTGTGCCGGAAGTATCGGCCGTTTTCATGATCAGGGCATCATTCTG
Source organism: Natronogracilivirga saccharolytica (assembly GCF_017921895.1). Classification (NCBI taxonomy): domain Bacteria; kingdom Pseudomonadati; phylum Balneolota; class Balneolia; order Balneolales; family Cyclonatronaceae; genus Natronogracilivirga; species Natronogracilivirga saccharolytica. The sequence continues at coordinate 60,883 of NZ_JAFIDN010000008.1, read as the reverse complement.
CGCCCCGCCGTCATCCACGGATGAAACACCGGGTTCCACCGGATCTCCGTACGGCTCAATGGCATCCGGAGCATCTGTAATGTAGATATCCCGGTGGTACTCCGTATTGAAGGAAAAGCGGGTATTTACCGGCAGCAACGAATCTGAAACGACCCTGACATCCCCGGTCCTGGCAGCATGATTTGTTTCGCTGGAATAGCCCAGAGTGTCCTGAATGAAATCCAATACCCCGGGATCGTCACCGGCCCGATCTGCTGCATCAGACCCTACATGTGCTCCGCTTATGAACAATCTTCCCCCGAGCTTGAGATATCTTGCAATCTCTTCCCGTGTCCGTTCAGGGAAAACGGGGAAAGCGGGTTCACGGTCAAGCAGCTCCTGTTTGGGCCAGGGCGTTGATTTTTGCATTCCAAAAATCAAAATTACGGCGTCATAATCTGACATATCAACCTGCCGGTCACGTATTGAGGCCATGCTTGCCGATGAAAACGAAAGTCCAAGCTGCTGCAATGATTCACCGTAAACAGCAGGAAAGGCAAAACTGTTGCCGGGAATAACCCGGGTTTCATAGTCAGCGTAACTGGCTCCGTGGCCGGGCGCATCGTTTGTCAGCCATTCTGAATCCGGGTCAAAATCAAACTGATCACCGGTAAAACTGATATCATACCGGTCCGGAACACCGCGGTCCGAAAAATTGGCAAATCCCTTGAAACCGGGTTCATCCACAATGGCAGGACCGGACACCCTTTCAAATCCATTTACGATAAGCACCGAGGGGCCCGGGTTGTCCTGCAGAGAAACCGCCAGTTTTTCGGATGGAAAGCTTTTTCCTCCATCATTGGCCGCCACCACCTTGAACTGATACATCTCGCCGGGAGTCAGACCGTCAACTGTAATCTGAGTCTGTTCAGTGATCCGTCCGTTGTCAAAGGGCTTGTCCCCTTTCTTCTTGTAGACGATGTAGCGGTCCGGATCTGCCGTAGGCTCGAGGGTATCAGAAACTGCATTCCAGCGCAGCCTGACACTATCATCACCGGTTGCCGTGATGCGGAAATTGCTGACGGGAAGCGGCTGCACGATATAATCTACCTGATAGCGATCTGAAATAAACCGCAGCATGGATTTATACAGCGTTCTGCTGACATCAAAGCGGAACCTCGGATCCAGCGCATACTGCATATCCAGGAAATTCTGATGGGACAGCAGCTCGAGCAGCACGGCCGGGACGTTCGGGCGAAATGCTTCACTGTACTTCCGGTTGAACAGGTGCCTCCGGTTCCATGCCGGATCCCAGGTGCTGCGGATGTCCTCAACAATTTCCGTCTGCATGATATCTGCAAAATCCCGGTTGGTCAGCCTGGAAACCTCATCGGGGAACCTGCGCAGTGAGTCGCCGTCTTCAATGCTGTAGATCATAAGCGTGCCTACAACCGTATCGTTGCGGGTGATTCCGGCGTCGGTGTGGAACGAAAGCGAGGCATCAATGGGGATGCCGAGTCCGGGGGTGTCACGGTCTTTGTTGGGTCCGTATGGTGCACCTCGCAAGTAATTCACCCACTCCCCGCGGCCCTGAAAATCGTCAACAACATCGGAGCGTCCGTCACTGAGCGCATAAACCAGGGAGTCGGGCATGCCGGAGTATTGCAAATGGTAACGAGCCGCCTCGAGATAGCGGGGCCGGCCTCCTGTCTGTCCTTCTCTTTCGATGTTGCCCATTCCGCCACCGAAACGGACGGCGTCGGCGGTAATCAGCGATGATTCCTGGCTGTAGGAGACCAGATCTACCCTTCCCTGCTCCGGATTCACGCCTTCATCAAACTCAAAATGGCCAAGATAGACCCAGGTCCCGCCGCCGATGGTCTGATTGACAGAAAAATCGGTCCGGCCACCGCGGTGATATACCGAATAGAATGCATCCTCCGCCGACTCTTCAAGCGAGGCATAAGAGATATAAACGGCATATTTCCCGTCTTCCGGAATATCAGGTATCCATTGAATGGCCGATGCACCATCTTCATCTGATTCGATGTAGCGATAGGATCCCATCCGGAACGGATTTTCTCCATCCTTATAGGGAGGACTGCCAATTGCAAAGCCTGGCTCGTCGGTTTGCCATGTCTGAGGATCAGCATCCTCCCACTCCTCACCTGCGGTATCATGGCCATCGCGGCTGACCGGTGTACTGCCTGTGAAACTGCGAAATGCGACGCGGCTTTCGAACGATGAGCTGTCAAAATCGACCACCACTTTGTTTTTCTGGATGTCGCGCTCCCGGGGCACCCAGACATGGGCACCGGCGTTTTCCAGCATCGGGATCAGATACGGGATGGTGAATGCCATCGGCAGCAGGTCCTCCGAAGTATGAAACAATCTGGGGCGCTGCCATTCCCATCGCTGCTTCTGCTTTTCATAATACCATCCGTGGCTGTGCCATAAAGCAATCTGCCGGCCCTCGAGGCCGTGGCCGGGCTCAACGTTCCGGTCATGCCGCCGCACAATGGGCAGCGGCCGCAGTTCATCGGCATAAGGCATGCGCTCGCGGTCATAAGCTTCCGGCGATCGCCGGTACATATTGGGAACCAGATTCGAAATGGGTTCTTCAAGGGAATAAAGGGTTACCTTGTAATTCCGGAATCTGCGGTGCATGTTTTCATCCAGCAGGCTGTAAATCTGATCATTGATATCCGGCCGCAGCGGAGAGTATGAAAACCGCTCATTCATATGGATATCGATGGTCATGGCTTCATCGTCCAGCAGGATGGTGTCCACTTCAACGGCGGTGGTCAGTTCAACCGGTTCGCCGGTTTCATACATTTCATCGATGGTTTTATTGACGGCATCGCGGATGCGTTCTATGCGCGGATCTTCGGGTTCAGGTTCGGGTGTCACAGCGGGATCCGGAGTGCGGCATGACTGGATGATAATGAGAAGCGCTGCAACAGCAATGAGTCGTACACGGTATTTGGCAGAGGTGTTCACGATAATCGTTGTTAATAATAATTGAATGTCCCGTAATGTATCTCTTCATGCAGCACGGTGCCGGTTACTGCCATGAATAAAGCAGTAACAACTTACAATTTTTTCTCGAATCGCCAGAATACACGATCCACTTTGGCACCGGCATGATAAGCGTAAAATGGTATGGGGCCCACCCATGGAATAATCGCCTGTTTGTTGCCCTCATCTCTGAGGTCTTTCAGGCACCGTTTGAGCAGCACCGCACCTATACCTTTGCCCCGTAATTCTTTCGAAGTGCCCATAGGGCCAAACCAGCCTGTTCCGACATTATTCCCGTTGTAGGCGGAAAAAGCCCGGATTTTACCGTTCAGCCGGGCGATATGTACGGCAACCGGGTCGGACTGATATGCTATGGCTACCTCATGGCGCCAGAGCTCAAACTCCTTCTCGATAAACCTGAGCAGTTCAACACGGTCATCTTCATCAGCCCGGCTGACAATAATCCCCTGCTCTGCAAGAAGCTGCTCCTTTTCAGAGGTCTGCCAGTCACGGGCATGCAGATCGGCCGTCAGGTTAGTCGTATCATCGAAGCGCTCAAACCCCATCCGCCAGGCAAAACACAAAGCTTCGGTGTACCGGGGATCGATGCCGGGCTGAAAATAGTTCAGCGGCGCATCAAAAATCCTGATTTTGCCGGCATTCTTTGAAATAAAATGGCTTTCCAGCTGCTCATACATTTCTTTTCCCACACCGCTCTTCCTTTTGCCGGAGTCAACGGCCATAAGCTTGAGGTAGCCGATGAGTTCGCCGCGTACATCCCGCAGCACACCCTGCATGAATCCGGAAAGACTTTCGTTTTCTTCGGCAACAAGAGTCGTGTCATAAGAAAAGTCGGGATCGCCGTAAATTTTTTCCCTCAGAAGTCCTTCATCAATAGTGTCGTGTATCAGTGCCTCTTGTAAAAGTTGAAGTACGGCGTCAAAATCATTGTCAGTAAATGCTCTTATCATAGTTGTCCGCTGAAATAAATATTTTTTATGGACACGTAAAATAGGGCGATTTTCGGATATTCTCATACCTGATTATCTCAAAAATTTGCATTCTGACCTTGCCGGGCCGGGCTAATTTTCAAGGAGTTCCTTAACCGCATTCTCCATTTGATCATACTCCAGATATCCTGCGGCATAAAAGCGGACATTTCTTTGCCTGTCAAGAATATATGTAGTCGGAATTGCACTCAGCGGTCCGTAGGCGTCCTGTACAGATCCGTCATCAAGCGGTACGGGATAGTTAATCTCAAAGGAAGCTGCAAAATCGGAGACCGCGGCGGCTGCACCGTTTTCATCTATGGCCACGCCGACAATCTGCACGCCATCATCCTCAAATGCCTCCTGAAGACGGATCAATGCGGGAACCTCATCACGACATGGCGGGCACCACGTAGCCCAGATATTCAAAAGCACGATTTTTCCGTCAAAGTCACTCAGCTTTACAACTTTTCCCTCCGGATCCTTGAGCTCGAAATCGGGAGCTTTGTGCTCTCTGGTTGCGGGAAAAACTTCGGCCGGCCGCCAGCTCAGTGTATCTCCGGCAGCAGGATTCGCCAATGCATCCGTCATGCCGGCAATGATCAGCAAAACCGTCCAGATCAGACTTTTTTTAATCATATTACACCGTATTTTTGGGCAGTCAATACATCTTATTTCATGGCCATCAGCCTGCTCATTATCTTAAATAACACATACGCACAGGAAAACATTTACCGCCTTCTGACCTTCATGCTTGCAGCAAAAAATATCCGCAGACTGATCGATGGTGTGCCGATCTGGTCGGGACTATCATTTAAATTGAAACCCGGAGATCGTCTGGCCTTGCGCGGACCGTCCGGATCCGGAAAAACACTGCTGATGCGCTCCCTGGTTGGTCTTGACGAGATTGATGGCGGTGAAATTTTGTATGACGGCCGCAGCCTGGATGACTGGCACCTTCCCGATTACAGACGCCGGGTAAGATATATACCCCAGGACGCCTCATTCATCACAGGTACCGTAAAGGACAGCATCTCGCTTTTTTTTCGGTTCAAAGCCAACCGCGATCTGCAGCTTGATGAATACCTGCTGGATTCACTGACAGCTCAGCTGCAGCTGCCTGCGAATTTTCTGGAAAAAACGGCTGACCGGCTCTCTGGCGGTGAAAAACAGATTGTTGCCTTGATCCGCTCTCTTATGCTGCAGCCCGAAGTGCTTCTGCTGGATGAGCCCACATCCAACCTGGATGAATCCATGGTTTCAAACGCTGAACAGCTCATTGAGCATTGGATCAGGCAGGACAGCAGCAGGAGTTTAATATGGACGAGTCATGATACCCGGCAGCTTGATTGCATGACGAACCAAAACCTTCACATCAGCAATTATGGATAATACATCCTATATCTTCATCAGCAATGTGCAGCTGGGCCTGGCCGCACTGCTGCTCATAGTGAACATCGCATTGTCAGTGGCACTGCGCCTGGGCCTGGGCAGGGATTTGATTGTATCTGCCATCCGGATGACCGTACAGCTGGTTTTGGTTGGATTCATTCTGGAGTGGATTTTTCAGACACGGGAGCCGTTGCTGATTATTTTAATGGCGCTGATCATGGCCGGACTTGCCGGTATTGCGGCGGTGCACCGGACCAGCCGGCGTTTTCCGGGAATTTACTGGAACAGCCTTGTCACCATTGGAACCAGCGGTTTTCTTGTGACGGGAGCAGCCATAACAGGCATTTTGAATGTTACCCCCTGGTACGACCCACAGTATATGATTCCGTTGCTCGGAATGGTGCTTGGCAATGCGCTCACTGGTATTTCGCTGGGACTTGACCGGATGATGGAGGAATGCCTTAAAAACCGAAACTGGATTGAAACCATGCTTTCCCACGGGGCAAGCCGATGGGAGGCCGCCCACGAGCAAATACGTGAGGCACTCCGTACGGGAATGATACCGACCGTCAATGCGATGATGATAATGGGGATTGTCAGTCTGCCCGGCATGATGACCGGACAAATTCTGGCCGGAGCCGATCCCATGGATGCCGTGCGCTATCAGATTGTAATTATGTTCATGGTAGCTGCCTGTACGGCTCTGGCTACCCTTGGTGTCGTACTGCTTGCCTACCGGGTGCTGTTTTCAGCAGACCACAGACTGATGGATAACCGTATCTCAGAAAAGAAGTAGCGTTCTGAAAAAACAGCCCTCAGGTAACCATCAGAATTGCCCCGGTATTTCACTCCGGCGGGACATCAAGCTCATTGACCAGTTCGTCGCATTCGCTGATAACTTTTTTGATGCGCGTGTCAGATAACCCGAGCTCCCTGAGCAGATACTCATTTTCGCGGACTCTCCGGCATAACACAACACCCTTTTCGAGCAGGAACGCTTTCTCCTTTTGCTGCAGCGAACTCAGGCAGGTAAGCGGATGAAGTCCTGCCAGGCCTATCCGCTTTTTCAGGCTGCTTTTTTTCGGGTAATCCCATCCAAGCATCACCAGGCCTGCACAGGTGCCGTAACTGATGGCGTCATCCGTAAAACGGGTATTGGTGACAATCCATCCTTCATGATCAGAATACGAGCCGTTGAAACTGCCGTTCATGACATCCCGGAACCGGGAGTCGATGTAGAGCGGGACTTTGACATCACATTTCACCCCCGGTCTGTTGTGGAACTTACACTCTGCCATGATGAGTTTTCCGTTTTTTTGCGCAACAACATCGACTTCATGCGTAACGCATTTTCCCTTGATGACCTTTCCCACACTGGTCTGAAATCCCTGCTGTTCCAGAATGGCAGCGACGAACTGCTCGAATGGATATCCGGACGGCCCCAGCTCCATTATCGCCTTTTTCAGCTTGTACCGGGCCGCATTGGCATACGATTTTTTCCTTAAAAGGTCATAGGCCTTGCGATAGATCTTGCCGGTTCCGATGCCGTGGTACAACTGATCTCTGACATCATCCACGACTGCCGAAATCTGCGGCTCGGCTGCACCTGCACGTTCCAGTGATTGCCGGAGTTTCTTTTCAGAAAAAGGAACAAGCTCCCCTGATGCCTTTGTTATTCGTATTTCAGGTGATGAATTCATGGTTTTACATGTTTTTTATGATCAAATCGTGTGTATCTTTGTATGATTCATTTTCTGTCAAGTTATCACCTGTTAATGTAACGGCCAACGGCATTTAGAAAATCACCAAGGAATTTATGGCAAAAGAGACCAGGACCTCCCTGACCATCACGGTATTTATTCTGTTGTTTATTCTCAACATACTTTTGCAGATGCTGCTTTCCAATGAACCTTTGGGAAGATTGCTTGTAGAAGTTTTCACCACTCCCCTTGGTCTGTTCAACCTCATCGCCGCAATGGCGCTCTGGTTTTTTGAATACTTTTTCACGCCATTGGCATTCTATATGCTGGGCATTGTCATTGCCCTGGAGTTTCTGGTACTCCCGCTTATGGTTCGATATAAATATATCACATTCAAACCGAACATCTTTGTTTCAGTCATATCAGCCTTTTATATCTGGCTGGCTTTCCGGATCATGACTGTCATTTTCGGTTGATGCAGACTGTTTCCGTCCCATAGTAAAATGGCTCAACATATCTGGAAAATTCCGTCACGTCCTCCTCACGATTTTTTCCTGTGTCTGGATGTCGACTCCTATTTTGATCATGAGCATCAACCGGAAGAACTGTTTGAACAGGGATTTACAAGACCCGTACCGCTTTCTGACAGGGATGTGCTGGTCACCATTTTCTTTAACGGGGATGTTGACTCACCCTCGTTCACCATCCGGGCACATGAATCACTCACTGATGCTGAGCAAGCAGAGGCTGACAGCATACTTCGCCGGATCCTGGGAACCGATCTTGATGTGACTCCCCTGTATGATCAGGCTGGAAACGATCCGGTACTGGCCGGCCCTCTCCGGGAGCTTTACGGCCTGAAGCGCATCAGTCGTGCAAACATTTTTGAAGATGCGGTCAATCGTATTATCCGGACTCAGATCAAACACAAGCCGACGGCCAGAAAAATGGTCCATGAGGTCCGCAATGCCTACGGCACGCGTCTTGAGAGCGGCAACAGGGTCATTCCTGCCTGGCCACGTCCTCAACGGCTTGTCTCAGCCGACCCCCGGGCCATGAAACAATACGGGCTGTCACTCAGAAAGGGTGAGTATCTGACAGAGCTGGCACACGAGCTGCTTCACGGCAGGCTTGCAGGTGGAGGCGGTCCCGAACCGGATACACATGCAGCAGAAGGAGTTGCGAACGATTCAAAACAATCTGCTGCTGACTCTCTTAAAGAAACATATAACAGGCTTGAACTGATGCCGCCGGAAGCGCTGTATGAAAGCCTGGTTTCCATCAGGGGTATCGGTCCGACAACCGCTCAGGATCTGATCCTTTTCCGAAACAGGTCAGACGGGTGGTTTGCCAGCCACAAACAGAAAGGACAGGAAAAAGCCGTTCGCCGCTGGATCATCCTTGCCTATGGAGGAGATCCGGATCATTGCAGCGAAGAAGCGTTCCGCCGGATGATTAAACCCTGGCAGGGCTTTGAAGCCGCGGCACTGGAGTTTTTATATGTCAACTGGGTCTTATCGGAAAAAAAGCAGGCACAGCACCTCTGAACAAATCACCTTTCAAACCGAAACGGCTTTCTCTCCGATTCTCGGGGAAACAACTCATTCAGATTGCTGTCCCAGACCCGGCCGTTCTTGACCACCATGTATATTGATTCCGAGTAGGCAATATCATCCAGCGGATTCTGATTCAGAACGATGAAATCGGCCAGTTTGCCGGGTTCGATGGACCCAAGATCATCAGCCAGTCCGATATAATCGGCTCCGTGAATAGTCGCCGCCCGCAAGGCTTCCATTTCTGTCATGCCACCCTGAACCAGCATCCAGAGCTCCCAGTGTGCAGCCAGTCCCTGCAGCTGACCATGGGCACCAAGCTGTACCCTGCCTCCTGCCCTTACAACCTGCCTTGCCGAACGCGCCAGTTCAAAATGATAGAACTCCTCATCCGGGACCTTGAGCCTTCTGCGTGATCTTGCATCAACTACATGGCGCGGAACAAACTGAAGCAGCCGCCGGTTTTCAAAAACATTTTCTTTCTGATACCAGTAGTTTTCGCCCCAGATCCCTCCGTATCCGACCACCAGAGTCGGTGTATATCCCACATTGGAAACGCCAAGCAATGCCAGCATGTCGGTTCGAAGCGGTGCGACCGGAATGGCGTGCTCGATACCTGTGTGGCCGTCTATGATCATGGTGATATTGTGCTGCAGCATGGATCCTCCCTCCGGGAAAACATTCAGCCCCACCTCCCTGGCAGCTTCCAGCACCCACTGCCGCTGATCACGGCGCGGTTGGTTATAGCTCTTTACCGATGTCGCACCTACGGCACGATGTCGTTTTAAATGATAACGGGCGTCGTCAAGGCTTTCGATTATGGCACGGTTCGGATTTTCGGCGCCATACAGAATATAGCCGGTAGAGTAAATCCGGGGACCGGTCATGCGTCCCGACTTTACCTGTTCCGCCAAAGCAAACACCGACTGCGTACTGGCCGACGGGTCGTGTGTTGTCGTCACTCCGTAAGCAAGATTGGCCTCGTACTCCCAGAGCCGGTCGGGAGTAATGTCCAGCGTCGTATAGCCCATATGTGCATGAACATCCACTATACCAGGCATAATAGTCTTTCCGTAAACATCAAAAACCCTGGCGTCATCCGGAATGTTTATTTCATCCATCGGACCGACTTCAAGGATGCGGTTATCCTCTACCAGAATCGTCCCGTTTTCGATAACCTCTTCGCCGTCCATGGTTATGATACGTGCATTCTGATAAGCCGTTATTCCGGATGGTTTGTCAACCGGAAGTTCAAGTTCCACGGTAAAAATATCCGGATCGTAGGTTACATTACCAGCTCTCCAGTCATCACGGTTTTCTTCATTTTTCTCCGGGAGATTCTTTCTGTCAAAGAGCGGGCGCACCTGCTGCCGGTATACCGCATCACCCAAAGCAAAAACAACATCGCGGGAATCTGCTGACCAGCTGATCCAGTCTCCTCCGTAGCGAGTAATTTTTCTGGTCGGGATGGATTCGCTTCCCGCCGAAATTTCAAGCGGGTCACCGCCGGCCCGCGGCATCGGAGCTACATAGATGTTGTGCATGTCCTTAAATGCGATGTAACGGGTATCGGGTGAAAGCAGCAATTCTTCTGCTGTTTCACTTTTGACATGATACGTGTCATCGCTGCCGTCAGGTTTAATGCTGGACAAGCGCGTTTCCCCGTCCTTGGTCTCGAAGTAGTACAGCCTTGATCCGTCAAAACTCCATTGCATCCGCGGCATGCGCCGGTTGGCACCTCTGTTGGGTGTTTCGGTGACATGTGTTATCTCACCTGATTCGAGATCTTTTAACTTGATATTTAGGAAGAACTCGGAGCTCATGTTTTTTCCGCGGTTGACGATTCCGCTGCCCTGCAGAAAGGCAACTTTATCGCCGTCAGGAGAGAATACCGGATTGGCATACTGATCAGGCTGCGATGTCAGCTGGGTTACATCATCCGGCCGGTCAAGCCGGACCTTTTTCACATGGCCTCCGGCTTCATCATCCCAGGTTGTGTAAACCACATACCTGCCGTCATCGGATACCGATGGCGCATATTCCAAATGACCTTCTGATTCCGTGATCCGCTCAGGTTTTCCGTCAGGCAGATCCATCCTGTAAATGTGCCCGGCCGCCTGGAATATCAGTTGTTCTTTATCCGGTGTCAGCGACGGCCAGCGTATCATTCTCGAACGAAAAGTATCATCCGCAACCGGAAAATCGAACGAAACGGCATCGGCGATCTTCTTTTCAACCATAACCTCGAATGGCACCGGGGTCACGGAACCGGTTTCAACCTCAATGCGGTTAATTTTCCCGTCAAAAGATATGATAATCTGTTCATTGTCGGGAGTCCAGGCAAAGGCAGGATAAAGACCGTGAATTGCCCAGGTTTCCTGCTGATCAAGATCAAGTCCGTCATAAAGAACACGTTCTCTTCCGCTTTCAATATCACGGATCATCAATGCGGATTTGTTCCCGATACGCCGGACAAAAGCCAGTTTTTCTCCATCGGGTGAGGGTGTGGGACGCACTCCTCCTCCGGTTGCTCTGGTTACAGGATCTTTACGCCCTGTTTGCCGGTCAAACCGGTTGATTTGGTAAATTCCTTCATGAACGTCGCGGTTGTAATCAAACGGTCCGGAAAAGCTGTAATAGAGCCAGCGGCCGTCGGCAGAAACTGCCGGTTCATTTTGATCAGAAGTCCAGCTCTCCTTTTCGGTCAACTGCAGCCCGGTTCCGCCCTGCACGTGGTACATCCAGATTTCACCGGCTCCGAGAGATCGTGTCCCCGTAAAGTGCTTCCTTGCAACAATATAATCGCCGTCAGGCGTCCAGAACGGTGAGCTGAGCAGGCGAAATGATTCATCGGTTATGGCGCGCCGGTCGGACCCGTCGGCATTCATCAGCCATATATTGTCACCGCCGCCGCGATCGCTGGTAAAGGCAATGATTTCCCCGTCCGGACTGTAGCGCGGCTGCATATCGAAAGCCGCTCCGCCGGAGAGCAGTTCAGCCTCGCCTCCGCTCAGCGGAATTCTGTAGATATCTCCAAGCAGATCAAAAACGATGTACTCCCCGTCCGGACAGACATCCAGGTTCATCCATGTTCCTTCGTCGGTCTCAAAGCGGATGTCGCGCGTCGGCCACTCATCCCACTGATCACCTTCTACTTCCCAGTGATCATCCGGTTTTGTTACATTGTCATCATCATCCCGGCTGTTATCCGCTTCTTCATTGTCATTGGAACCCGGAGTTCTGGTGTTCACAGATTCATTGTTTCCGGAGTAAAAAGAATACAATCCATCCGGGATCTGATGCGGAGCGTTGCTGTTTGTGCTGCCACCAAATGCCGAAAGTAATATTAAGGTAACCAGTGAAATCATATTCATTTTGTTTGCAATAATATTAAAAACCCGAAAATACCTGTTTAAGATACAAAAAAATGCGTGCATGCCTAATGGTGGCGTATAAATGAGCACAAAATCAGGGTTCTGATTACTTTGTGCAATCGCTTTGAGATTGTATTTTAGGAGAAATTTTTTTTCGATCTTGTTTTACCAACTAATTGTCTTTTTTCATCACATTTGATCGCTTAGCCGTGATCTGTACAATTTTGATTCACCATGTTAGAGATTCAAAAGCGCCTTTCGAACTCATTTTATGCGATCCTCGCGTTACCGGCAACAGCCATGGGGTTTGCACTTTCAGTGCAGATTGCCGCACTCAGCTGGCTGCTGACCTATGAATACGGATTGCAGATTACGGATATCGGACTTGTATGGGCTACCGGACCTATTGCGGGTATCATCGGACAAGTCATAATCGGTATCATAAGTGATAACGTCTGGGTCTGGAACGGGCGAAGGCGTGCCTTTATAGTCATCGGAGGTGTGCTGGCTTCGTTGATGCTGCTGGCACTGCCGAACATTGGTGTGATTCAGGCCGGACTGGGCATTGAGGCCATACTCGGTATTGCCATTGTTGTTTCAATGGTGCTGGATTTATCCATCAACGTATCCTTTAATCCCACGCGATCTATAATCGCAGATGTTACACCTGAGGGGCGGGAACGGACAAAAGGATATGCCTGGATGCAGACCGTTTCGGGTACCTTCGGAGTACTTTCCTATTTTATCGGAGCGGTATTAGGTAATATTTTCCTGCTCTATTTCGGGGTCTTCCTGGTGTTTTTCTTTTCCGTGATACCGCCGTTTTTCATAAAGGAGCCCAAGTACCTCGGTCGCTATGGAGAAAGCGAGGAAGATATTGCCAGAGAATTAGCTCAACAAAAGAAAGATGATGGTGAGAAGATTAACGATGCTTCCCTTTACCGCATTCTGATCAGTATTCGTCCCCTGTGGGGCTTTTTGGGTTACGGAATATATGCCATTGTAAAACGGCTCAGCGGTTTTGAGTTTCCGGGATATTATTTTGAACTGATTGCACTGGCCGTGACCATATATCTGATCGGGGAAGCATTATTCAAATCTGAAGAGGGAAAGACCCGTGAAGAAGCAGGAAAAATTGGATTTCAGAAAGTTCTGGCAGCGCACTCATTTTCCTGGATCGGTGCGCAGAGCATGTTCATCTACTTTTTTGCATTCGTTGATTTCCGGATGCCGGAACTGAGCAGTGACGATGTGGGAAGTGTGGTAAACTGGAGTTTCTTTTCGCTTAATGTTGTTGCTGCGATCATTCCTGTGCTCGCACTTGAACCCCTTGCCAATAAGTTCGGCCGCGTCAGAACTCACGCAACCGCTCTGGTCTGCATGGCCGTCGGTTATGCCCTTATATTTGTACTGGCTGATACTCCCTATGTTCTCTATATCATGATGCTGGTAGTGGGCATTGGCTGGGCTTCTATCATCAGTCTTCCGTTTGCCATTATGTCGCAAAAAATTGCTCAGAATCAGATGGGACTTTACATGGGGCTATTCAACCTGTCGGTTGTGCTCCCGCAGCTTGTTTCAAGTTTTGCGGTGGGTGATATCGTGGAAGCAGTGGATAATAAAGCGGTTCTGCTGGTAATCTGTTCCCTGACCGTAGCGTTCTCCGCGGCAGCCTGGTATCTGGTTAAAGAGCCGAAAGATGAAATGACTGAAAACCCGGCACTCATCGATGAAAAAATAGAAGAGAAGCTCGGATAGGCGGCCGGAAGTACCCGCCTGAACGCTTGCGGATGCGCCCTGCCGGGCGCACCAAAATAAAAGCCCGGCCTGCTCTCACAGAACCGGGCTTGCTCTTTCCTCCTGTTGCGTCAAGAAGACTTATTTTACAAAAAGCATCTCACGATAAGAGGGCAACGGCCAGTAATCATCCGGAACCAGCTTTTCAAGCTTGTCGGCAATCTCCCTTACCTTGTTCATCTCGGGCAGAACTACTTTGGAGAGATGGGTCGCTTTTTCGGGAATTGTATCGCCGCCAAGATCTTCATTCACTTCACGAAGCTTGTCGACGGCCTTAAGCAGATTTGCAAGTTCTCCGTTGACCTCTTCGGCAAGAGTTTTGGTTGACGCAATATCGAGTCCCGTTGTCTTGCCCCGGTCATTAACTGCAATGACTTCATTGAGATACCGGATAGTAGCAGGAACAATCATTGTTCTGACTATATCTTCCGTGGTCTCGGCCTCGATATTGAGCTTGATGAAATACTGCTCAAGATATATCTCAAGGCGGGATTCCAGCTCACGATGCGAAAGAACATTATAGTTTTCGAACAGTTTGACGTTCTTTTCGTCTGTCAGTTGCGGAAGAGCGTCTAAAGTGGATTTCAAATTCAGCAAACCACGTTTTTCCGCTTCTTTCTGCCAGTCATCCGAATACCCGTCACCGTGGAAAAGGATATTTTCAATTTCAGTATAGGTATCCTTGAAGACCTCACGCAGGGCACTTTCAAGATCAGCACCGCCACTCAGCTTATTCTCTACCGCTGTGGAAAGCTCATCAATGGCTCCGGCTACGATTGTGTTGAGTATGGTTGTCGGGAATGAGACGGTTTGCTCTGATCCGACAGCTCTGAACTCAAACTTATTCCCGGTAAAGGCAAAGGGAGACGTTCTGTTACGGTCCCCGGCATGTTTGGGTATGGTTGGCAGCACTGGTATTCCCAGTCCCAGAAGTCCGCCGTCTTTTGACCCGGTTACCTCTCCTTTTTTAAGCTGCTGAACAACGTCTTCCAGCTGCTCGCCGACATAGGCAGAGATGATGGCCGGAGGCGCCTCATTTGCTCCGAGACGATGATCGTTTCCGGCACTTGCGATAGATGCACGAAGCAACCCCTGATAATCATGTACCGCTTTCAGGGTTGCAGTGAAGAAAAACAGAAACTGCCTGTTGTCATGCGGATTATCACCGGGTTCAAGCAGGTTCTGCCCTTTGCTGGTAACCATTGACCAGTTGGCATGCTTGCCGCTGCCATTCAGACCTGCAAACGGTTTTTCATGGAGCAAACATACAAGGCCATACTTTCTGGCTACCTTCTTCAGGGTTATCATCGTCAGCTGCTGATGGTCTGCCGCGATATTGGCCTTCTCAAAAACGGGTGCAATCTCAAACTGACCCGGAGCCACTTCATTGTGACGTGTTTTTACCGGGACGCCAACTTTATACAACTCTTTCTCTGCTTCGAACATAAACGAAAGAATACGCTCGGGAATGGAGCCGAAATAATGATCATCCAGCTCCTGTCCTCTTGGCGGTTTTGCACCGAAGAGAGTTCTGCCTGAAGTAAGCAGATCGGGTCGCCGGTAAAAGTACTCCTGATCAATCAGAAAATACTCCTGTTCATAACCGCCGGTGGCATTGACCCAAGTCAACTCTTCTTCGCCAAACAGCTTCAGTGCCCTTATGGCCTGCTTGTTCAGAGCTTCGACAGAGCGCAGAAGCGGTGTTTTGAAGTCCAGGGATTCTCCTTTCCAGGAAGCAAAAACCGTCGGAATACACAGAGTGGAACCATTGCCATTATCGATAATGAACGCAGGAGATGTGGGGTCCCATGCGGTATATCCACGTGCCTCGAATGTAGGACGGAGTCCGCCGCTCGGAAAGCTTGAAGCATCAGGCTCACCCCGCATCAGATCATTTCCTGAAAACTGGGTAATGGCACCACCGCCCTGGTTGGGTGTGATAAAACTGTCATGTTTTTCAGCAGTTGCACCCGTAAGCGGTTGAAACCAGTGCGTGTAGTGAGTAGCTCCTTTTTCCGTAGCCCACTCCTTCATAACAACAGCTACGGCATCTGCTACATCAAACTCCAGGGGCTCGTTGTCCCGGATGGTTTTTTTGAGCACTTTCCATACGGATTTCGGAAGACGCTCCTTGAGAGTGTCTATGGAAAGGCAGTTCTCGCCAAATATCTTGGCGATATTCATATCGATCTTGCCTGTCCCGTTTCTTTCGGTCAGCTTATCATCTGCCTTTGTCACTGCTTCCAGTGCATCAAATCGCTTATACGTTTTACTCATGAATCAATCACTTTAAATTTTGGTTTCGCTTCGTTCATAACGATAGCACAATATAAATCATTCAACAAAAATATCCATATTTTTTTAATCAATTATCATTCGGGGCTTTACTATTTCATTCTATTTGGCATTTTTGACTTACAGTGTTTAAAAAAGCGCTTTCAGGCGGGATTGAATCACGAACGTCTCATGTTTTCCTTACATTAAGCAAAATTAAAATTTTCTAAATTTCAGTATTTCATGAATGTTCTTGTTTGGGTTGAAGCTGCCCGGCTCCGGACCCTGCCCGCTTCTCTTATTCCCGTTATGGTTGGCGGCACACTTGCCTGGCAGCACGAGCAGCTCTACTGGCCTGCCACTGTTGTCGCTTTGTCATGCGCTGTTTTGATCCAGATTGCAACGAACTTTGCAAATGACTATTTCGATTACCGCAGCGGCGCTGATGCTGATGATCGTGTAGGCTTTACCAGGGCATCTTCCAGCGGGGCCATATCACCCGGCACCATGCTGACTACAGCATTAAGTACCTTTTTCGCAGCTTTTCTGCTCGGACTTTATCTCGTTCTTCATGCCGGTCTGCCCATACTTGTAACAGGAATTCTTGCTATTGCTGCGGGCATCATGTACACCGGTGGTCCCTTTCCACTTGCATACAATGGTCTCGGAGATCTCTTCGTCTTTCTTTTTTTCGGTTTTGCCGCTGTAACAGGAACGTATTATGTGAATACACTGCAATGGTCAGAACAGGCACTCTGGGCTTCAGTTGCTGTCGGGTCGCTGTCTACCATGATACTTGTTGCCAATAACTACCGGGATGTGCACAGCGATCGTCGGGCGGGTAAAAACACACTTGTCGTCATTTTTGGAGAACGATTTGCCCGATGGCAATTCACCATTCTTGCCCTGCTTCCATTTACCATACCGCCTCATTTTTTTTTCCGCGAAGAGTACGGTTTCCTTATTTTTTTACCTATGATCCTGTTGCCCTGGGCAATTTATATCATACGCTGGTTCCATGTCGAAAATCGCAAGGAAGCTTTTAATGACATACTGGTTCAAACAGCGCAGTTCATGACTGCTTTCGGAATTCTGTTCAGTGCAGGTATTGCACTTGGATGAAGGAACATGCTTGCATGCTGATCTGTTTTGTACCGGTTAAATTCACAACAATAGCTGTTGCCCCGCATGATATGCCTGCTCAGCCAGAAAAATTCCTGATATGTTTAACCTGCCTGTAATTATTCGATTGTGAATCTGAGCCAACTATACTCATGAGCAAATTGTGCTTATTCAGTTACCGGATCCCCTTCCGCAAGCCTTTTCAAAACGCAGCGGGTGTTATTAACTATCGTGAAGGATTTATAATGGGTGACGGCAACCGGATCTGGACTGAAATTGCCCCGCTCCCCGGTTTTTCTTCTGACAATCTTCAGGACGCCTGGGCCTTTTTGAAAAACAACCATCCCGCCATTCAGGATCACTTCAACAACAGGACTCTTTCCCGTTACCTTCGAGAAAAAAATACCAGCACGGGACTTAAAAAATTGCCTTCAGTTGCGTTCGGCTTGTCCCTGCTTCACGAGCAGCAGGCGGCTTGTGACCGGAAAATGTCCCTGTTTCAGCACTGGACCGGGGAAAAAACGGACAGCGGTATCAAATGCAATGCTGTTTGCGGATTATCTGACTTGCCTGATGTTCTCTCTCAAATTTATGAATTCAGCAGCAACGGCTATGAAACCATAAAGCTCAAAATTCCGGGAGATGCAGCGGAAGCAGAGAGTTACATTCTTAACATCTGCGATAAATTCCCCGGTGTAACATTCCGGTTTGATGCTAATGCCATGCTGTCCCGAACCGATACTCATAAGCTCCTTCAGAAACTCGGAAAGCATCTGGCCGGAGGAGCTTTAGATAATCTTGAGTACATTGAAGAGCCCATTAAGTGGAAAAAACTGCAGGATATTCATGATCTGAAGACATACGGAATAGCCATTGCTGCCGATGAGTCTGTCCGCAGTGCAGAAGCGATCAGGAAGATTGCAAAATCAGGAGCTTTTGATGCATTTGTAATTAAACCCATGATTGCCGGCCCTTTCGACGAGTTGAAAATGATATGGCAAAACAGCACCACAACCGTTATTTCCTCTTCTCTGGAAACAGCCATCGGAAGGCAGCTTCTCGCCAATCTGTCCCTGTACCTGAATCACTTCAGAAATAACACGCACGGTCTGGCAACCGGACACATGCTGGCCAGCGACCTCGGGTCAAATTTGATGCCGGATCGTCCCGAAATATCCATTCCGGATCTGCCGGGAGCCGGGTTTTCCGGAATTGTTACGTTGGAAGAGCAGAACTCCGAAACAATAAAAATTGAGCGGATCTTATGAGCCATCCGGTTACCGCAAATATGATCAAGCGCAGCAATACTGTCTTGCTGACGGACGGACGACGTGTGATGTATTACCGCGATCTGCCTGAAGTCCTCCGGAATGCAAGGGAGGCCCTGCCCGCGCTTTCAAAACAAAACCGTTCTCTGGGAATTGACATAACGGACAGATGGAATGCTTGTCTTTGGATGATTTACTGCTGGATTGAGGGAATACCTTTTGTGCCGTTTAGTGAGATGAACTCCGAACCACTTGACCGTTTTCATCCCGGAGGGGTCATCTCCTCTGATGCTGCCTTCGACATAGCACCGAAAACAGTAAAAGAAAAACCAACAGCAGAAACAGCTGAAGATTCAGCGAAAGCATTAACAGCAGCATTAAATGAAGCATCAGCTGAAGCCTTATCAAAAACGTCTTCAGAAAAATCAGATGCTTCATCAGAACCGGCAGCTCCGTCTGAAACAGCCCTGCTAAAACAAACTGCCATCAGGGATCAAAAAGAGGGCATTTTTTGCGGGCTGCTGACTTCGGGCAGCAGTTCGAGGCCAAAAAAGGTGCCGTTGCTGCGCTCCAATATGATTGCGGCAGCCAGAAACGCTTTTGAAGCATCACCACCCGCCGGATCGCTCTGGGGGAACTGTCTTCCACTTCTTCATGCAGGCGGCATTGCCATTGTATTCCGTGCATTACTATCAGGTACAGGTATATTCATGTGGAGCAGTTTTGATCCGGAAAAAATCATCCGCGATGTCTCACTGCATCCACAAATCACTTCCATTTCACTGGTCCCCACAATGCTGAAGCGTCTCACGGAAAAAGCAGAGCAATCATCTCATGAAAATCTGTGGGATAATCTTAATAACGTTTTGGTTGGAGGTGGACCGGCAGATACAAAAGTGTTGAAAAAAGCCGAAAATTTGGGCCTGCCTGTCTGTTTCAGTTACGGGATGACAGAAACATGCGGACAAATTGCGGCGCAAAACAAGTCCGATGCGCGGATCCCCGGTTCTGTAGGAAAACTGTTCAACGATCACCAGATCCGGTTTGAAAATGAGGAAAGTTCGTCAGACGGGTCGAAAAGCGCTTCAGGCGAAATTCTGGTCAGGGGACCACAGGTTTTCCCCGGGTACATGAGTGATGACATTTTGTTGCCGGATGCACCCTTGAGCAGGAACGACCCATGGTTCCGGACCGGTGACTATGGACGAATGGAGTCTGACGGAACGCTTTTTATCGATAACCGGAGAAGTGACCTGATTATCTCCGGCGGCGAAAATGTAAGTCCGGCAGAAGTGGAAAGTAAAATGATGTCGAGCGGATTTTTTGATGATGTCGCAATAACAGGAGTTGCTGACCCGGAATGGGGACAGCGGGTGGTAGCCCTTGTATCACCTGCGAAAGGTTCTGAAGGTCTTCCGAATGATATCATCCATAAGGCCTCGAGTAAGCTTAAACCCCATCAAAAACCGTCGCAGTATTTTGTTGTATCGTCTCTTCCGAGAAATGCGATGGGCAAGCTTGACAGACCGAAGCTGCAGAAGCTTGCCTTGAAACTTTTCAGCCGCTTGTAATCAAGTACTCTGGCCCGGTCCTGATGCAGTTGTTACGGAAATGCACGTCAAGGACAGCCCGCGCCCTGTTATAAGCCGGCTCTGTCAAAAATGATATCCACATTCCGGATATGGTAGTTTAAATCAAAAACCTTTTCTAACTCATTTTTGCCAAGCACACTTGTGATTTCATCACTTTTTTCGACCAGCTCGCGGAATGGTTTCCGGTTTTCCCAGGCATCCATGGCCAGAGGCTGTACAATATCGTATGCCTGCTCCCGGGACATGCCTTTCTCTACCAGTTTGAGCAGCAGTTGCTGCGAGAATACCACACCATGCGTTTTATCAATATTGGCCCTCATGTTTTCAGGGTACACAACAAGATTACTGACCACCCCGGCAAACCGGTGCAGCATATAGTCAAGCAAAATCAATGCATCGGGAATGATGATTCTTTCAGCAGATGAATGGGAAATATCACGTTCATGCCACAGAGCAATGTTTTCAAAGGCGGTGGTCATGTATCCCCTGAGCACCCGGGCGCAGCCGGTGATATTTTCGGAGCTGACCGGATTTCTTTTGTGGGGCATGGCAGACGAGCCTTTTTGCCCTTTTTTAAACTGTTCTTCTGCTTCCCTGACTTCGGTCCGCTGAAGATGTCTTATCTCAACAG
This sequence comes from Natronogracilivirga saccharolytica, assembly GCF_017921895.1. NCBI lineage: Bacteria > Pseudomonadati > Balneolota > Balneolia > Balneolales > Cyclonatronaceae > Natronogracilivirga > Natronogracilivirga saccharolytica. Next base: position 40,194 of record NZ_JAFIDN010000008.1, on the reverse strand, counting down.
CAATTTTCTCCAGGCTGGAACCGATTAAAGCCAGTACAGACATGTAATGTGCATGCCGGTCTCTCTGAAGAGTCTGAGTGGAAACCGGTGCCGGTGACAGTCCGAGCAATTCGCAGGTATACGATTCAACTTCAGGTGGTATATTTGCGAATGTACCAACAGCCCCGGACAGTTTTCCGAATTCGACTGCTTCCGAAGCCTGATCGAAACGGGTTCGGTTGCGTTTCATTTCTTCAAACCAAAGCGCACATTTCAAACCGAACGTTGTTGGCTCAGCATGTATGCCATGGGTACGGCCCATCATGACGGTATTCTTGTGCTCTCTTGCTTTATCGGCAAGCACATCAATTATATAATCCAGTCCGTTCCGGATAATTTCATTCGCTTTTCTCAGTCGCAGCCCCAAAGCGGTATCAACAACATCGGTTGATGTCAGCCCGTAATGGACCCACTTTTTTTCATCGCCCAGAGTTTCGGAAACCGCTCTGGTAAAAGCCACCACATCATGCCGGGTCTCTTTTTCAATTTCATGAATACGTTCAATATCAAATCCGGCATGTTTAAAAAGCTTTTGCACATCCTCTTCAGGTATAACACCCAATCTGCTCCAGGCCTTGCATGCAGCCAGCTCTACATCAAGCCATGCCTGAAACTGTTGTTCTTCGGTCCAAACCGACGCCATTTTCTCACGAGCGTATCTTTCAATCATAATTATACTTGCGTTTCTGATGTTCCGGCAGCACGCACTGCCGATAATTATACTGTTTCTTCGCCGTCATCCTTACTGTTACCTTCATCAAGCACTTTCACCTCTACCTTGGACAAGCGATTGTTGTCCATTTCGTTGACAGTAAGTTCCATTCCTTTAAATTCTATGGATTCCCCCTCCTCCGGAATGCGTTCAAGCAGGTGATAAATCAAGCCGCCAAGCGTTTCGTATTCATCTTCGTCTGTAGTCAGATCCATGGACAGAATGTCTGCCATGTCATCCAGATCAATTTTTGCATCAAAAATATAGTTGCCTGATTTTTTTCTTGTGAACAGTTCAACAGGCTCGGTGTATTCATCCGTTATCTCGCCAATTATTTCCTCAAGAACATCATCGAGTGTAATGACCCCTTCCGTTCCGCCGTATTCATCAACAACAATAGCTATGTGAGTCTTTTCTTTCTGGAAATCACGGAGCAAATCATCCAGCTTTTTCGTCGTTGGAATGAACAGCGCTTTGCGGGCCAGTGTCCGCCAGTTGATGGTTGTCTGACCCAAATCCGTATTTATATACGGCAGTAGATCTTTGGAATGGATGATCCCGATAATGTTATCGAGATGCTGCTCATAGAGCGGCAATCGGGAAATACTTTTTTCCCTGATCAGGTCCAGGACTTCCTGAAGTGTATTTTCCGTTGAAATGGCTGAAATATTGACCCGGGAAGTCATTATTTCACGCACGTACGTATTCCCGAATTCGATGACATTTTCAATGATCTCTCTTTCATCGCCGTGAATAGATCCGTGCAGCTCACCTACCTCAGCAATGGTCTTGAGATCATCGGATGAAATATTGTCAGTCGGCCGCGGAACATTCTTTTCCAGAAATCGCGTCGCAAATGAAATAAACCGGGAGAGTGGTGCAAAAAGCACAAAAAACACATACAGAAGCGCACTCAGTTTTCTGGATACCATCATCGGTTTGTTCAGCGCAAGCAACTTGGGTGTTATTTCCGCCAAGATAACAATGGCAAATGTTAACACCATGATTTCAACTGCAAATACTACTACCTGAGGCAAGCCGATGAATGCGACCAGCCTTCCGGTCAGCACTGCCGCACCAACTGCTGTAATGATGTTGGCAAAAGTATTGCCTATCAGGATCGTAGCCAGCAACTGCCTTGGTTTGTCGAGCATGTATAATACCCTTCCAAGCGCAGCATCTTTTTTTGCCTCCTCAATGGTTTCACGGTCCACCTTTTTATCGAGTGAAAAAAAAGCAACTTCCGACCCCGAGAAAAATGCCGAAAAAATGAGACCAAGTATGATGACAGTTATAAGGACGACAAAGTCCACCGGATTTGTGAGCAGTGTATCAAACGTACTTCCCTCCGCAGCAGCAAATAAGCGGCTATCGGACAGCAGAATGTAGTACGGTAATAGAAAATCCAACTGGGTTACAGAGGCGTTTGTTAAATGGTTCGCCGGCTGCTTGCCGGCAATCCAAATTTACGACATTAAGCCAGGTTTACAAAACATCTGCGGGGTGGCAGCATTGCATCCCGATTGCACTCAGTCTCAACATAAAAAACACTGACGGGATCACAGGCATGAGCCCGTCAGTCGATTGCTTTTAAAAATGTGTTTATACTCAGAACGGAAGATCATCATCTACATCAGAGACTTCACTGTGTGCAGTCTCGGTTTTTGCCTGACTTCCGGACTGTGAGGAGTCGCCCATATTCTCATTCTGGTCTGCTCCCCGGCTATCCAGCATCTGCATACCAAGTGCCTTGATCTCCGTTGTATACTGTTTCTGGCCTTCCTTGTCTTCCCATGAACGGGTCTGTATTGGCCCCTCAAAATAGACCTGTGACCCTTTTTTCAAATATTGCTGACACACTTCAGCAAGTCTGCCCCAGGCTACCACCCGGTGCCATTCGGTTCTCTCCTGCCATTCACCATTGCCGTCTTTGTAACGGTCACTGGTAGCCACGCTCATGTTGGCTACTGCGGTATTGTTTTGTGTATAACGGACTTCCGGATCTGCTCCGAGGCGGCCGATTATCATTGCTTTATTCAGTGATCCCATAGTGGTATTTAACTTTCGTTTCTGATTACGTTTGGTAGGGGTTAGAGTATGCTCATTCCGTATCCTTACGGATCAACTTATCGCCTTTTTGTCTCAGCCAGTCCTGAGCCCCAAACTGGAATGGTACCGAATCCCTGTTCCATTTTCAAAAATGATTACGAGTAAACACCCGTTTTTTCCATATTCATTAATTTCCGGATACGCAATCCGGTGTCGGGATGAGTCGAGAACAGCTTGCTCATTCCCCTGGCAGAAAAGGGATTGACCGGGAACATGTGCGCCGTTGATCTTTGTGCGGTTTCGGATGCCTGCATTGGCATCTGCTGAACCGAGGCCTGAATTTTTTTCAATGCATTTGCAAGACTTTCCGCACTCCCGCAAATCTCGGCGCCGACTCGGTCAGCCTCAAATTCGCGTGTCCGCGATATGGCTGCCTGCAGCATCCCGGCCGCAAGTGGCGCAAGAATCAGTGTAAGCAGCAATACAATCGGGTTGGGTCCGTCTCCGCCTCCGCGACCGATGGGAAGAAATATTGCAAACTGCGAAATCATGGTAATTGCACTCACAAAAGCTGTCACTATCGTTTGTGTCAGGATATCCCTGTTTTTTATATGAGCCAGCTCGTGTGCCATAACGCCGCGCAACTCCCGCTCATTCAAACTTTGCAATATGCCCTGTGTTGCGGCAACTGCTGCATTTTGCGGGTTTCTGCCGGTGGCGAACGCATTGGGCTGCTGCTGCGGGATGATATAGACTTTAGGCATGGGCAGATCAGCTCGTCGGGCAAGATCCTCAACCATGCCATAAAACTGGGGAGCATTTTCCCGTGTAACCTCCTTTGCACGATACATCTTCAGCACCATCTTGTCGGAATACCAGTAACTGAAGAAGTTCATCAGCATGGCAAAGATGAATGCGATCACCATCCCGCCCTGTCCGCCAAGTACATTGCCAACCAGCAAGAACAGCGCACCAACGAGAGCCATCAGAAAGACGGTGCGCATCGAGTTCTTAATCATAAATCACTACCTCCTTTAAACTTAATTTAAAATTGCATCTGAACTTCCTCCTATTTTCGATCAGAAAGAAGTTAACAATAGATTTCATTCCGAACTATAACTGCAAAACAGGCCGCTTTATTTTTCTCAAACAACAACTCTGACGCTTTCACACATTTCAAAGTTTTACAGTTTGGTTATATCTTTTTCATTATCCTGAGGAGAGTATCTTTCCGCACGATCTTTGGTTCTTATAAATCACACGCGGGAAAACACCATTTTTTTTGATACGTTCTGATACCAAACAGAATTTCTTTTTTTCAACCTGAATAATCAACGCTGCAGTCACTATGAAAAGAAACAAATCGAGTAAAAACGGATCTTTCTCACGCAGGGACTTTCTGAAAACAGGTGCCCTTTCCGGTATGATGCTTGGATCAGGTGCCATTTTAAAAGGTTGCTCCTCTGAAAATGGAAGAGCACAACCCGGCGATGCAAAAAATATCATATTCATGGTCAGTGACGGAATGAGCAACGGAACGCTGACTGCCGCCGATCACATCCTGCGCAGACATTACGACCGCACTTCAAACTGGATATCACTTTACGAACAGAACCGGGTCAGCCGGGGGCTGATGGATATGGCATCCGGTTCTTCCATAGTGACCGACTCAGCAGCGGCAGCCAGTTCATGGGGATGCGGCCAGCGCCTGGTAAACGGCCGTGTCAATATGACCGAAGAGGAGGAGCCGCTCAGGACCATCCTCCAGATTTTCAGGGATGCCGGCAAAGCTACAGGACTTGCCACTACTACAACCATTACCCACGCCACACCTGCCGGATTCGGTGCCAATGTCATGAACCGCGGTGATCAGGAGACCATTGCCGAACAGTATCTTGAAAACCGGTATGATGTTCTTCTCGGTGGCGGCAATATGTTTTACAGTTCCGAACACCGTGATGATGGGCGCGACTTGTATTCTGAATATGAAGAGGAAGGATACAAGGTGGTCCGAAAAAAAGATGATATGAAGGCTTATGACGGAAACGGGAAACTTCTTGGAATTTTCTACGACGGTCATTTGCCCTATACGCTGGATCACATCAACACCGAAGAGTACAAGCGCGATATACCCACTCTCGCCGAGATGACCGAGACCTCGATAAAGCATCTGTCCCGAAATACAAACGGGTTCATCCTTCAGGTCGAAGGCGGCAGAGTCGATCATGCGGCACACGGAAACGATGCAGCCGGACTCATATACGATCAGATTGCATTTGACGATGCCATCGGAGCCGCCCTGGAGTTCGCAGAAAATCGTGATGATACGCTTGTCATCATTACTACAGACCATGGAAATGCCAATCCCGGCCTTAATGGTGTAGGATCAGGTTACTCCGAAAGTGAACCGCGGTTTGACCGTATCGCCGAATTTCGTCATACCAACAACTGGTTCCTGCCTCAGCTTGATGAGAACAGCTCCATCAGCGAAATCAGAGAACTTGTTGAGCATGCCACAAAAATTGAGATCAGACGGGACGAAGCGGAAATCCTTCGCCAGGCTTACGCCGATGATTATGAAAATCTTCACAGAATGATGAGCCGGCCCTGGCCCGTGATGGGGCAAATTCTTGCCAACTATCTGGCCTTCAACTGGATAGGAACTTCACACACAGCTGATTATGTTGAGCTTGCTGCTCTCGGACCGGGAAGTGACCGCATCGGACCAATCACAAAAAATACCGATATGTTCGATCTGATGATCGAAATGGCCGGTGTTCAGGAATACCAGGAAGGCTGAAACGGGTTCACAAAAACCGGCGGAGCGCTGTCATTTTTGCTTCTTTTTCAGTTTGCCGGCAACATTGACGAATGTCATGTCGCGGCTTCTGACGTTTTCTGCGGCGATACGAATATTTCGTTTCAGTCCGTCGAACTTGGCACGTTTGACAGTGCTTTTCCGGAAGAGCTCCCGATACTCCTGAAGGTTCAGCTCCTCCCAGTAATCTATGTCTTTATCGGCACTTTCCGGGCGGGCAAACAACCGCTCCTCCGAACCTCTTCGGGCTTTACTGTTCCAGGGACACACATCCTGGCAAATGTCACAACCGAAAATCCACTCCCCCATCTGTCTGTGGTACTCTTCCGGGATCTCGTCGCGCAGTTCAATGGTGAAATAGGAGATGCACTTGCTGCCGTCCATTTTGTATGGTTCGTAAATGGCATCGGTAGGACATGCATCGATACAGCGGGTGCATGAACCGCAGTGGTCCGCGACAGGTTCATCATAATCAAACTCCGCGTCCAGGATCATTTCACCCAGAAAATACCATGACCCCCACTCCCTGCTGAGCACGTTGGTGTGTTTTCCAAGCCAGCCGATTCCAGCCTCCACAGCCCAGGCCTTGTCCAGTACCGGAGCCGTATCCACAAAGACACGTCCCTCCACTTTACCCGTAACGGATTCCGTGAAAGCAAACAGCTCAAACAGTTTTTCCTTCACAACTTTGTGATAATCATCACCGGCTGCGTATTTTGAAATTTTGGGTTGATCTGAGGACAACTGTTCCCTGACAAGATCGGGTTGGTGATAGCTGATCATAACCGAAACGACTGAGCGCGCACCGGGAACCAGTTTGCGTGGATCAACGCGTTTGTCGAAGTGGTTCTCCATCCATTGCATCGATCCGTGCCGGCCTTCTTTCAGCCACTGTTCCAGACGGGACTCTTCCCTCTCGAGGCGGCGTGCCCGCGCGAATCCGACCCCGTCGAAACCAAGCCGATGTGCTTCCTGCCTTACCAGCTCGGTGCGTTTTGAAATATTCTGGGCTATTCCGGTCATTTTTCTGCACGTGTGTGATTTTCCGGCTGATCTGCCGCCTTCATCAGCTCTTCGCGAAGCCGTCGCCTGAAGTCTTCCTCATCGTCCGCCAGGTCACGCAGTTTCCACTGCTGGACCTGAACCTGCTGTTTCACAATTTCCAGTGAGCGGTCGATGGTCTCTGTAACCATGCGGTTGAGTTCCGTGTCTTCTTCTTTCAAAAGGATCGCATCGAAAAGGATATCCGAGGTTTCATCGATCAGAAATTTATTCCGCTCCGACGCCAGATCCTGCATAATTCCGTTGATAACACTAAAGACAATATCACTGATGGCTTTTTCGAGTGTATTACGTACCAACGATCCGAAAAGCGGAATCTGTTCCAGCCGGGCGAATTCACTGTTTTCCTCAAGTGCGGTATTGATTCGCTCCTTTACATAATCCCTGATACTGTCACGGTAATTATCATAGTTCTGGTTTGAAACTTTTTCGATGCGGTGCGACATCCATTCTACGATTGATTCTTTTTTGGGCAGAATCACTTCGCTGACAATCCGGTCCACGACCGGCCCGCCATGGCGAACCTCCTGCTGGACATCCGTAAGAATATTAATCGTAACACGATCTGAAAGCTCTTCAATCAGTATTCCGTGATATTTTCTTATAAACCGGGCCGGCGGAGTGTCACTCAGATCAATGAACCCGGCTTTCTGCAGCCGGTACATGATGGATATGACTCTGAGCAGCCGCAAAAACCGGAATCCACCGATGGGTATGCATCCGAGCAGGTCATAAAAATGGATGAAAGGAAAGAAAAACCAGCGGTGGTATATCCGTTTATATACAGCAACAGCCCATCTGAAGAAAAATTCTGTCAGAAATACGGATACAAAAATCAGGTCGATTACTATGAACCTCGGATGTATGGCACTGGCATACATTTCGGTAAAACCCGGTGCCAGCCCAAACAAAAAGTCATAAATAATCTGATATTCAAAAAGCCAGTCAAAAACAATCCAGGTGAGATTGATCACCAGCAGGAAGATCATTACGGCATCAAGCAGAAAAAAGTACAAGCCACGGTCAGTGTCTTGTTGCGGATCTCCTGCTGCATTCTGCGGATCTGAATTGTTATCCTCGTGAAACTCCTTTGTAGTGTTGTAATCGCGGTTATTCATAGACGGAAAATAAGAATAGCACAAACTCTATAAAAAAAGGTAAATCCGTTTTGGTTTAAAAACGTCAATTAATATCTTAAGCGCGACTAACCGAATCACAGCAACTTAGAGGTATATTGCTGCATTAAAAACAACTTTCTTTACAACTCACAAAATCTGATACAATGGTACAACCAATGGTAAATAGGTCAAAACGAGCTATGCGATTTCTGACAGCAATGCTTTTCGTCATGCTGCTCGCAATATCCACAAATGTCAAGGCACAGGGAGAAGGTGACATCGTACTTGGCGGCGGACTCTCCTATGGCGAGAAGCTCAGTGAACTGGGTCTTCAGTTCGGCGGATATTACATTTTTGATGAAGATATCCGGTTCGGCGGCGATTTCGTTTACTGGCTGGTCGATTCTCCTTCAGAAGTATCCGTGAACTATTTTGAGATCAACGGTAATGCACACTATCTGTTTTATCAGGAAGACGAATTAACCTTTTACGGTATCGGTTCGCTTGGTATTCACCGGGTTAGTGTAAGTTCCGATATCGGAGGTGCCTCATACTCTGATACCGACCTTGCTCTCGGAATTGGTGTGGGCGGTGAGTACAGTCTGGACGCCGTAACTCTCTATGCTGAGCCAAGATTGTTTCTGACCGGTATCGATCAGTTCGGATTTAATATCGGCGTGCGCTTCGGAATCTGACTTTCTAAGAAACTCAATGATGTCTTTCATAAAAAAGCCCGGTCATTTGTGATCGGGCTTTTTTATTCTTTCCTGTTCTATACGGCACGGGTTTATTGCCGGTTCTGCTGACAGCAATACTGCGTTTATTCAATATGCCGTTAGCCTGTCTTTCAAATGCTTGTTCAGCAGCTCGCGGGCACGGAAAATATGAGCTTTAACTGTACCGAGCGGGAGATCGAGCTCCTCTGATATCTCTTCGTAGCTCATTTCCTGCATATGCCGCATCCGTACGACAATACGGTACTTTTCCGGCAAGCTCTCTATTGCCGATCTGACCATCTCCTTTCGCTGCTTTCTGATAATCTCACGGTCAGACTGACTGCCTTCATCGGCAATCTCGATTTTCATCTCACCGTCTTTCCCCTGCACCGGCTCATCAATCGACAGGGTCTGAAGCTTCTTTTTCCGCAAGTAGTCAATTGTGTGATTGGTTGCAATGCGATAAATCCAGGTTGAAAAAGCATAACTCCGGTTGTATGTGTCCAGGCAGTCAAACGCTTTACTGAACGCTTCCTGAACAAGATCATCAACCACATCACGGTTTCGCACCAGTTTCAGGATATGGTAATACAGTGCCCGCTGATATTTGTCGACCAGCTTGTGATACGCCTGTTGATCGCCGGACAGGGCGGCATCTACCAAAACCCTGTCCTTGCGGCTGCTTTCAGTTGCGGTTTGTTTTTCAGGCACGGGTTACCATGTTTCTCGAGGTGATACTTTAAGTCATCAGACCGGTTTAAACCGGTTTTCCGATTACATTCTGACCATATAAAATATAGCAAGATTCCATTCCGATTCTACCGGAAATAGTCCCGGATAAATTACAGATTCTGTTCCGGTTTCCTCAAACCAATGGCATACCATTCATTTTCTGCTTTTGTATCCTCAATTGAAAGCTGCGAATAATCCGGATGGGACAGAACAGACTGCTCATCATCCCGGACAATGCCCGATATCAGCAGGCAACCGCCTGGTTTCGTCATCCCGCCAAGCTCACCGGCCAGATCCAGCAGGACATTGCGGTTAATATTGGCCAGTACAATATCAAATTTTTCATCCGCTCCCATCTGCTCAGCGGAACCGATCCGGATATCCATCACATCTTCAACACCATTTCGCCTCGCATTTTCACCGGCATTATCAAAGCACCAGGCATCCACATCCACGCAAACGGCATGAGCGGCACCCAGCTTTAGCGCTGCAATAGCGAGTATGCCGGTCCCTGATCCCATATCCAGCACCCGGTCGCCCGGCTTTACAAATGACGGCAGCATGTGCAGCAGCAAACGCGTTGTTTCATGATATCCCGTGCCGAATGACATTTTGGGGTCGATGACAAGCGGAATGGTTCCTTGGGGATTCGGCTCATCCGCCCAGGCCGGATGAATGTAAAATTTTCCGACGGTTTGCGGACGAATGGACTGCTCCCACTCTTCATTCCAGTTACGCTCGGCATGAGTTTCCCTGCCTATCAATGTGCATAAGCTTTCAGCTTCAAGCCAGCGGTCAAAGTCAGTCTGGCTCTGCCGGGAAAAGGGATCCGCTTCCGTCCATGCGGCAACCGTATCATCCTCCTGCTCGAAACCGTAAAACCCGAAGTCGGTGAGGCGGGCTATGACCGCTTCCTGATGCTCTTCCGGAATGCGAAACTGCAGTCTGAGAAATGTCCTGTTCATCATCAACGAGATACCCGTTATCCTGCAAGTGCCTGTTCCGCAATCCTGGCAGCATTAAGCAAACCGGGTTCATCAAAAGCATCGGCCATGAACTGAACACCAATGGGAAGACCGTCGTCAGAATGCAAACCGGCCGGTACGTTAATTCCGCAGATTCCAGCCAGATTGGCTGATATCGTGTAGATGTCGTTTAAATACATCTGCAAAGGATCATTGACCTTTGAACCCAGATCAAATGCGGTTGTAGGCGCTGTCGGTGAGATAATCACGTCAACTTTTGAAAAGACATCCTGGAAATCCTGTTTTATAAGACGCCGGATGCGCTGAGCCTTTCCGTAATAGGCATCGTAGTAACCGGCGCTCAGTACATATGTTCCGAGCATGATGCGCCGTTTCACCTCGGTTCCGAACCCTTCTGTGCGGCTTTTTTTGTATAAACGGATCATTGGGCTGTCCATGGCCAGCAGCGCCTTGTCCAGCTTTTCCCTGCCGGATTTACCGTTGCCGTTGGTTCCAAGAGACTGCCTGATGGCTTCCTCTTCATTTTTCAGCTCCTTTCGGACCTCCTGAATATCCGCCCTGTGGCCATATCTGATACCGTCAAACCGGGCGAGGTTGCTCGATGCCTCAGCAGTTGCCAGAATGTAATAGGTGGCAATGGCATATTTCAGGTGAGGCAAAGAGATGGAAACCAGTTCCGCACCCTTTTTCTCCATATTCCGCGCGGTATCCATAACCCGCTCCCGGATAACCGGATCAAGCCCGTCTCCGAAATACTCATCCGGTATGCCGATTTTGATTGCCGGCTCGGGATTTTCAAGCAAAGCCGGATAGTCAGGGACAGGTCGTGATGATGATGTTGCATCTGAGGGGTCGTGCCCGGCAATAGCTTTCAGAATCGTGGCTGCATCTGATACGTTGTGGGTTAACGGACCGATACTGTCAAACGATGATGCATAGGCAATCAATCCGTACCGTGACACGCGTCCGTAGGATGGCTTGAGTCCAACCACCCCGCAATAAGATGCCGGCTGGCGGATAGACCCTCCGGTGTCCGTGCCCAGCGTGGCACTGCACATATCAGCGGCTACTGCAGCTGCACTTCCGCCACTGGATCCACCGGTCACTTTATTCGCATTATGGGGGTTTTTTGCAGGGCCGTGAATCGTATTTTCTGTCGAAGACCCCATGGCAAACTCATCCATGTTGAGCCGCCCTACGATGACGGCATCCTGCTCCATCAGGCGCCTGACAACCGTTGCATCATAAACCGCTTCGTAGTTTTCCAGCATTCTGGAAGCGCAGGTGGCAGGATAGCCTTTCTGGCAAAGCACCTCCTTGATGCCGATTACCGTTCCGGCCAGTGGTCCGGCCGTGCCTTCCTTGATTTTTTTCCCGATGACTTCCGCCCTTTCCGCGGCTTCATCAGCATGGACCGAAGTAAAAGCGTTTATTTCCTGATTTTTTCTAGAAATTACTGAAAGGTATCCATTTACAACTTCACTGAGAGAAGCATCTCCTGAGGAAAACTTGTCACGGATACCCCGGATTGTGTTATCGTTCAAAACAGATTAACTACTGATTTTTTGTGGTGAGTGGCAGGTGTTGCGGACAAATCAGCGCTCAGCTTTCGGGTTTCTCATCCGAAGCAGGCTGCTTTTCCTTTTTTGTACTCTCCTGTTGTTCCTGCTTTTTTTCCGCCCGTTCCTGCGCTGTCGGCTCCTGTGAGCCTTTTTCGATCTCTTTCCGGATGTCGGAAGAAGCTTTCCGAAACTCAGTCAGTCCCTGGCCGAGTCCCCGCGCAAGTTCAGGAATTTTCTTGGCTCCGAAGAGGAGCAAAACAACAAGTATTATAACCAGCCATTCAATTCCGCCAAATGATCCCATAAAAACCTCAAAATTATGTAATTTCACTTCCGTGTTATGCCGTAAAATAATCAATTTTCTCTTCAGGGATAACCCCTGACAAAATTATTTTATTGTGGTGGCGTTAGGCACTTGAATTTTACAATAAATATTAGTTTATAACCCTGCAAAGTTACGAACCAGAATAATAAAACCTGAAATTATGATTTGGACCGTCGAACTCGCTGCAACTCTTGAAGATGCACCATGGCCTGCTACCCGGAACGAGCTCATTGAGTGGGCTGAAAGAAACGGTTGTCCGCAGCAGGTAATAGACAACCTGTACGAACTTGATGAGGAAGACGACACACCTTATGAGAGTATTGAAGAGATCTGGCCTGACTACATCATGAAGGAGGATTTCTTCCATGGCGAAGAAGATGAAGGATTTGACTATGACGACGTGTAACATTCTCCTTACTCCTTCCTGATTTCACTACCATTTCAATAACAGCTCGGGTAATAACCATTCAGTTACCCGCAGCTGTATTTATTTTGTAAATATTTGAAGCGTTTATTGCGTGCTATATGCTTACTTTGCTTGCTCAGCACGGCCTATGCCCTGCATCAGGAAGCATCTGCGGCTGCCCTTGTTACTGAAAAGACTGAGTCTCTTGATGAAACGGAGTATTTAGATGAAGAGGACCGGCGCATCAGAAGGGTACGCTTTATAGGCAATGAATCTTTCAGTAATGGTGAACTCCGGTCGATTGTCCGAACCAGACCAAACCGTCAGTTCCTTGGTATTCCCGGCCTGACAATCTGGTACCAGCTCAACCGGATTTCCAGTCGTCTCGGCGAGTCGGCCGCCCTTCTGGATCATCGTGTCCTTGAAAGAGATATCGAAAGGCTGAACAATTTCTATGAGTCGAGGGGTTTCCGGAATGCAGAAATCGACACCAATCTGACGATGTTTGACCGGGACCGCATTGAAGTATCTTTTATTATCAGGGAAGGTGAGCAGTCAAAAATCCGCGACATTTATTTCAGCGGCATGCCGGAAATGGGTTCAGACAGCGATCTGTTTGCATTTTTTAAAAACAGCGACCTTGTATCCGAAGCCATATCCGACACTTCTTTCCATTCCAACACTCCTTTCACCTATGAAAAGGTCGCTGAGGAACGCAACCGGATTATCAGCTATCTGCGGAATCACGGATATGCATCCGTAAACCGAGACTCGGTTTACGCTGTTGTTCGTGAAGACAATGAAAACGAGCTTGAACTCGACCTGATGTTCCGGATATTCCACGGCAGGACGTACCGGTTCGGGGATGTCCACATTGACCTCAGCGGACCGGACGGAGAGTTTGACAATGTGCGCTACGACACGCTGCAGGGGGAGCCGTATACCGAAGAGCCCTACAAAATAATCATCAGGGTGGATGAAAACGCAAAAACAAGATCCAGGCTGCTTGCCAACCAGATTTTGTTCAAACCCGGAACCATTTACAACAACAGCTTGTACCGAAATTCGGTCAATCAGTTTCAGAATCTGGGCATGCTTGCAGTAAATCAATTCAGCCACACAGAGGACGGGTCCCTGCCCGATTACTCCAGGGATGTGCTTCCGGTATATGTCAGGATGCAGACACTGCCCAAACACCGCATCCAAATGGACTTTTTCGGTATGAGAAGACTTGGTTTCGGAGCCGGGGCCGGTGTCCGGTATATCAACAACAACCTGTTTCGGGGTGCGGAAAACTTTGAGGTTGGCGTTCAGGGCAACTTCGAACTCGTTGGCGGCACCTTGCTGAACAGCACCGAGCTCAGTACCGCTTATACTGTGCAGCGACTCAATTTTCCGTTCCGGGCTCTCGACCAGACTCCGTTTTTTCTTAACGCCAGTACCCGTTATCGTCTCAGCTGGGCGCAAAGCCGTCAGGAAAATTTCACCATAAATGCCAATTTCCGCTTCAATAATCAGTTTGAGGTACGCCACCGGCCTCAGATGGCAAGTCTGTTTGACCTCATTGAGCTTGACTGGCTGGATGCCTCTGCTACCGCCGATTTTGAGCGAAACCTGCGTGACCGCTTTGACGATATCATTGTTGAACGCATACTTGAAGACTTCAACCCCCAGTTCAGTTCAATTGTCAGATATACCTTCCGCTATGCCAATACGGATCTGATCAAACGGAATTTCGGATTTTTCAGCGAATCATCCATAGAAGTGGGTGGCACCATTCCCTACCTGATGGACCGGCTCATCTTCGACCCGGGTGAAATCAAGGGAAATGTCCCCTCTCTGAGTCTCAGCGACAGTACTCTTACCTACAGCCAGTTCCTCAGAGTCTCTCTGGATTACAGGAATTATACCCCGGTACTTGAAAACGGAGTGTTTGCATGGCGTGCTTTTGCAGGTTATGCCTACTCTTTTGGCGAAAATGAACAGATACCCCTTAACCGCCGGTTTTTCGCCGGTGGAAGTAATGATATCCGGGGCTGGCCCCCGCTGCGGCTGGGTCCGGCAGATCTTGATGCTTCGGAGGGAGAAGTACCCATTAACGGTGGCGACATCAAAATTGCCGGGTTTCTGGAATACCGCCATACCATCTTTCATAATTTTTTAAATACCGACTGGGGCATTGCCGGTTTTACCGATTTCGGAAATATCTGGTACGGCGCCCGCAGCCCGTTTGATGAAGGCAAATTCCGGCTCGACCAATTCTATGAACAAATTGCCGTGGGTTCCGGCTTTGGCGTCCGGTTTGACTGGGATTATCTGGTTTTCCGTATCGATGTGGCCTATCGCATTCATGATCTGCAGCGGGGATGGTTCAACAACTCCAGCCCCTACTGGCATTTCGGGATCGGCCATTCCTTTTAGTTACCCAATGCCCTATTTTGTGAGAACGAGTCGAAGACTCTGTAAAACGTTTGCGTACACAGTACTGATACCCTGAATAACTTTTTTGATCAAATTACTGATTTGATTAATTGCCAGTGACCGTGCTGGCCACCCTTGCGCACTGGCGCATGTGCATACGACCTTGACATCACATATAATGCTGGAAATAAAATTTTAAAGCGGATGAAACCCAAATTCCTGAAACGGATAAAATCACAATCTGAAGTAATTTTTCAGTCCCCATTTCTGAAGAGACTATCTCACCTGGAGCGGTATGAGTTGCTGCAGCTCAGCCACCGTCGCAGATACAAGGCCGGTGAATTTGTCTACCACCAGGGAGATCCCGGCACAGGTCTCTATCTTATTGAGCAAGGTTCCGTAGAGCTGCTGTTCAAACAATCACAGGACTCTGAAGTCATTCCTCTGACCGTTCTGCATTCTCCTGAATCTTTCGGAACATTCAGCGTAGATTACCAGATCAGACGAAAAGCATCCGCCAGGTGTACCAACGACTGCATTCTCTATGGCTTTTTCATCTCCGACTACCAGACTTTAAGCAAACGGCATCCGAGAATTGCACTGAAACTTCTGGAAACCCTTAATGTGGTTTCTGTACAGCAATTTGATCTCGCCTATTCACGACTCGGCCGGGATTCCGAACCGGAGTCTTATGCCATGTTATTTGAAACCTATGACATTCCATCCGAAGAATCGGTTGACGAAAAAGTACAATAAATGAGCAGTCAGCAAGCCCCTTCCCCTGTAAAAAAAGGCCGTATACTGGATCTGGAAATTACCGCAGCTGCATTCGAGGGAAAAGGACTGGGCAAGGTGGATGATTATGCGGTGTTCGTGAAAAATACGGCACCGGGTGACCGTGTCAGAGTCCGCATCATAAAGAAAAAGAAAAAATACGCAGAAGCAGTGCTCCTTGAATTACTCTCCCCCTCTGAAGAGCGAATTACTCCAAAATGCCGCCACGCAGGCGTTTGCGGAGGCTGTACATGGCAGCATATCTCTTATGAAAAAGAGCTTGAATACAAGTCCGGACATGTAAGGGATCACTTTCAGCGCATAGGCGGTTTTAAAGATTTGCCGATGGTCCCTGCTATTGAAGCAGACCACCCGTTTTATTACAGAAATAAAATGGAGTACACATTCGGTGACCGCAGATGGCTGACCGATAGAGAGGTGCAGTCTGACGAACCGGTGGAGGACAAACACTTTGCACTCGGCCTGCACGTTCCCGGGCGCTATGACCGGATACTGAATCTTGAAGAGTGCCATTTGCAGAACCCCGTATCCTTCCGCATTCTCGACACCGTCCGCTCATATGCCCTGGACCATGACATTGAACCGTACAACACACACAAGCACACCGGTTACCTGCGCAATTTAATCATCCGGGACAGTGTGCATACCGGTGAGCTGATGGTCAATCTGGTTACCAGAGAAGATGATCCGGAGACCATAACGGCACTGGCAACACATCTGAAGCAGCAGTTTCCTCAGATTACGACCATTGTCAACACCATCAACGACACGCGCTCTCCTTCTTCTGAAGGCAGATACCGCAACATCATTTCCGGACCCGGATTTATACAGGAGCATCTCGGGCCCTGCCGTTTTCGCATTGATCCGGACACCTTTTTCCAGACAAACACTTTACAGGCGGAAAAGCTTTATGATTTGGTAATGCAGGCGTTGGGAGATACCCGGGTTTCAACGCTTTATGACCTTTACTGCGGCGTTGGAACACTCTCCATTTACCTCAGTCAAAAGGCTGATAAAGTTATCGGCATTGAGCTGCATCCGGGTGCCGTCGAAAAAGCAAAAGAAAATGCTGCAGACAATGATATCGGCCATGCCGTTTTTAAGCATGGTGATATGAAGGATATATTCAACGATGACCTTGTCGGGCAGTACGGTCATCCGGATGTTATCATCACCGACCCGCCCAGAGCCGGCATGCATGAAAACGTTATCAACCAGATTATTTCCATTGCACCGGGCAAAATCATTTATGTCAGCTGCAACAGCTCAACACAGGCCCGTGATATCGCCCTGTTGTCCGATCATTATGAATTGAAAAGCCTGCAGCCGGTCGACATGTTTCCACGGACATATCATATTGAGTCGGTAGCCGTTTTAGAAGCAAGATAAAAACTCATTCGGGAAGACTGGAAATTGAATCAGCATTATACCGGAGCAGAATTTGCAGTTCAAACAGCACCCGATCCCGTTTTCAGAACAAACAAACCTTTGTTCGCATTGAAGTACTGTCTGACCGGAAAAAATCCCGGACATACGGTCGTATAACAAAAAACAGTCCTGGAATTTCACTTCGTGACCTTCGGTTCATGTGACGATATGAATCCAAACATTTAAAAAGATGAAATGAACATGACCGGGTCGGCGCCCGGACACAAAGGCGCATGATTACATACGGTCATGACATTTCACTACGTGACCTTCGGTTCATGTGACCATATGAATAAAAAATTTTAAACAGATGAAATGCCCATGGCGGCTTACCGTCACACACGAGCATGATTATAGCCAACATGGGTACTACATGTGACGTCAGAATCACAAATTATAAACACATGAAAATTTTAAACAGATGAAATATCCATGACAGAGCATAAGCTCTGACACACAGGTGAATGATTAAATCTGTCATGGTATTACATCTGTCATTATAAATCGAAAATCTTAAACACATGAAAATCAGTATAATCGGCGCCGGCCTCGGCGGTCTGGCATCCGCAGCCATTTTAGCCGCAAGGGGTCATGCCGTTGACCTGTTTGAAAAAAATGACCATCCCGGCGGGAAAATGCAGGAAGTGCGTATCAATGGATTCCGTTTCGATACCGGACCGAGTCTGCTGACCATGCCTTTTGTGATTGAGCGTATTTTTGAGTTGTGCGGAAAAAAAACCGAGGATTATCTGGACTGGGTGCCTGTTGAACCTGTTTGCCGCTATCAGTTTTCTGACGGGGTCGTTTTCAATAATTACTATGATGCGGGAAAAAACCGCAACGAGCTTTTGCGGGTTGCTCCCGAAGACGTGGAAGCCTGGGATGAGTTCATGGATTACAGTGCCGACCTGTACCGGCATACTTCAGAGACTTTTCTGTTCAATCCGCTGCAGCGGCCTGGCGATTTCAACCTCACCGACCTGCCCGATTTTCTGAAAATTGACGCCTTTTCAACTGTCGCGAAACGGGTGGATGACTATTTCAGTTCTCCCCGGCTCAGACAGCTTTTCAAAAGGTTTACAACCTACAATGGCTCTTCCCCGTATCTTGCACCTGCAACTCTTAATGTGATTCCCTTCGTAGAACTTCGCCTTGGCGGGTTTTACATAAAAGGCGGGATGTACAACCTGGCACTGGCTCTGGCCAGACTGGCCGAAGACAGCGGTGCCCGCATACATACCGGATTCCCGGTTGATATGATTATTCCGGACCCGGCTCGGCGCAAACATGTATCAGGCATCATGCTTGACGGTTCGCTTTTTGAATCGGATGTGGTCATCTCCAACAGTGACGCTACCGACACCTATCTCAACCTGCTTCCGGACAATGCCATATCGGCCCGGCACAGAAGAAAAATTTCCCGGATTGAGCCATCATGCTCCGGTTTTGTAGTTCTGCTGGGTATCGACAAGACGTATGACCAGCTGGAACATCACAATATCTTTTTCTCCGAGGATTATGAGAACGAATTCCGTGCAATTTTTGAACGCAGGGAACTCCCGGAAGAACCCACGATCTATGTCACCAATACATCCGGAACGGACAGCAAAGATGCACCTTCCGGTTGTTCGAATCTTTACATGCTGGTCAATGCGCCTTACACTCAAAATGGCCAGCAGTGGTATGAGTGGACGGAGACCTATGCCGATCATCTGATTCATACTTTGGAAAACCGGGGCCTCGATGGCCTGGGCAGTTCGGTAATTGAAAGAAAAGTGATCACGCCGGCTGATTTTGAGCGGATGTACCGCTCCAACAGAGGAAGTATTTACGGAACCAGTTCCAATACGCGGACAGCTGCTTTTGCCCGTCCGAGGAACAAATCTCCCTGGTTTGACAATCTCTATCTCTGTGGCGGCAGCACGCATCCGGGAGGAGGCATTCCGCTTGTTCTTCAGTCTGCACTGAATGTGAGCACCTTGTTACAACGCTATGACAAACGGGTTTAAAAACTGTTCGTTTAAGGTCACTTTGCGGTGGCAAAAGACACCTCTGACCTTTTACCCAGATTGATTACCTCTACATCTTTCACCTTGCCGTTACTGAGACCGAAACGTACGATAGTCCGGTACTCGTGGAAACCGTGCCGGCCTGCCGCACCGGGATTCATGTAGATCATGTTATTTTTGTCCGGATCACGGGCAATTTTCAGAATATGTGTATGCCCGCAAATAAACAGACCCGGTGGGTGCTCTTCCAGACTCCCCTTGATAGGCAAGGCATAACGACCGGGATTGCCGCCGATGTGTGTCATCCATACATCCACTCCTTCTTTCTGAAATCTTTGATGAAGCGGGAATTCAGACCTGATATCACTTCCGTCAATATTACCATATACCCCTTTCAGCGGGGCCAGCTTCTTCAGATCATCCGCTATGGCTATTGAACCAAAGTCCCCGGCATGCCAGACTTCATCCACCCCGTCAAAATATTCGGGAACACGAGGGTCCAGATAATGGTGTGTGTCTGATATCAGCCCTATTTTAAGCATCGCTCATAATCGTTATTATAGGGTTGCGCCAACATATCCTGTCACTAAATTTATCATGTCATTATACGACGATAAGTTACAGGGATAAAGCTTTTTTTCAATCCGTAAGTGTGAAAGAACCCTGTGCATCCTGTTTTACACAAACATTAACATATGGCAAATCCCGACTTCAGTATTATTATCGTGACATGGAATGCCCTGCATCACTTGAAAACGTTTCTTCCTTCTGTCCATCAGCACTCCGGGCACAACTCCGAAATTATCATCGCCGATAATGCCTCAACGGATGGGACATCTGATTGGGTATGTGAAAACTATCATGAAATTCGGGTGGTTACATTTGACAAAAACTACGGGTATTGCGGCGGCAATAACCGGGCTGTTCCCCATGCCCGGTCTGACAACCTGATATTCCTCAACAACGATGTGGAAGTAACTCCGGGCTGGACCGGTCCGCTTAAGCAGATCCTTGACAGTCATAGCGATATCGCTGCTGTTCAGCCTAAAATGCTGAGCTGGAAAAACCGGCGGTATTTTGAATACGCAGGAGCGGCCGGCGGATTGCTTGACCGGTTTGCCTATCCGTTCTGCAGGGGCAGGATTTTCGACACCCTTGAGACGGACGAAGGTCAGTATGACTATGAAGCTGATACAGCATGGGCAAGCGGGGCGGCATTTGCCATCCGAAAGGATCTGTTTTTGCAATGCGGCGGATTCGATGAGTCTTTCGAGTTCCACATGGAAGAAATTGACCTTTGCTGGCAGCTTTGGAATCTCGGATACCGCATCCGGTACACTCCGGATTCCGTCGTTTATCATCTCGGTGGAGGATCCCTGCCTGCCGAATCCCCCAGAAAGCTCTATTTCAATTATCGCAACAACCTTAAGATGATCTGGAAAAACAGTGCTCCCGGAACTTTGGCCGCAAAAATCACGGCAAGGCTGACTCTTGACATGATATCACTGGCACGTTTTCTGGCTGGTCTTAAGCTCAAAGAGTGTTATGCTGTGATTCGGGCCCATCTTCACTTTTACAGATCAATACCGCAACTTACGAAACAGCGAAAAAACCTTGCGTCCCGGCGGGTCACCAAAGACGACAGCCTTGTGCTTGCGCCCTTGTCGATTATCCGGCACTATTTTCTGGCGAAACGCAAAACGTATCAGCAGCTTCCCGGACTGGAAATTGACGGGCAATCTGACTAATTTCGATATTTATACGTACCTGTGCCGGGGTATTCTTATTCCGGCCCTTACCCGTAAATTCTTGTTCATGCAAAAAGACACAAATTTGAAAATGCCTGATTTCCGACAGATTATTCCCGTGGATCAGGTGGGTGTTGAAGAACGCGTTGCGAAATTCCGCACTCGCAGCATAAAAAAAGAGTCAAAACTGTTTGCCCTGAAGCTGGCCCTGGAAATGGTGGATCTGACCACACTCGAAGGCATGGACTCCCCTGGCAAAGTGAGACAATTGTGCTACAAGGCACTTTATCCATACGAACAGGATCCCGACATCCCGCAGGTTGCCGCCATTTGTGTCTACCCGAACCGGGTCAGGCTCGCAGCCGGCATTCTGAAGGGTTCCGGCATTCAGGTCGCCAGCGTTGCCACCTCTTTTCCCAGCGGCATGGGCACACTCGAATCGCGGATTGATGAAGTCAGGTATGCCGTTGATGAAGGTGCGGATGAAATTGACATGGTTATCTCCCGGTGGGCTTTTCTGAAAGGAGAATACGCCCACGTTTTTGATGAAGTTGCCGCCATTAAAGAGGCCTGCGGCCACGCTCATCTCAAGGTAATCCTTGAAACCGGCGAGTTGCAGACATATGAGAATGTGCGAAAAGCCAGCGATATATCCATGTACGCGGGGGCGGATTTCATCAAGACATCAACCGGAAAGATCTCACCTGCCGCAACAATGCCGGTGACTCTGGTCATGCTGGAAGCCATTCGTGATTTTTACTTCAAAACCGGGCAGAAAATTGGTATGAAACCTGCCGGCGGCATACGTGATTCCAAAACCGCGCTGCACTATCTGGTGATGGTCAAAGAAACGCTCGGCGCCGACTGGCTGACACCTGATCTGTTTCGTTTTGGAGCCAGCTCGCTGGCCAATGATTTGCTCATGCAGATCGTAAAACAAAAAACCGGTCACTACCAATCTCCCGACTATTTTTCTATCGGATAAACTTATGTCAGAAAAAGAAACAAAAACAGAAAAAACGCTCCGGTTTGATGACCTCTGGTCTTATGACCCTGCACCGGAAAGCGCGGATTATGTAACCATTGCCGGAAAATACGACCTGTTTATCAACGGCTCCTTTCAGGCTCCCGAAAGCGGGAAATACTTCAAAAGCATCAACCCTGCCACTGAGGAGCTGCTGTCGGAGGTAGCAGAAGCTGGTAAGAAGGATGTAGACAAGGCTGTCTCATCTGCCAGAAAGGCTTACGACGAGATCTGGTCAAAAATGCCGGCAAAAGAACGGGGAAAATACATTTTCCGGATAGCACGGCTTATCCAGGAAAGGGCCCGCGAGTTTGCCATTCTTGAGACACTGGATACAGGCAAACCCATCCGGGAATCCCGGGATGTCGATATCCCGCAAGTCATAGCCCACTATTTCTACTATGCCGGCTGGGCGGACAAGCTCAACTATGCTTTTCCCGGATTGACTCCAAAACCTGTTGGTGTTGCCGGCCAGATCATACCCTGGAACTTTCCGATGCTGATGGCCGCCTGGAAGATTGCCCCTGCACTTGCCACCGGAAATACGATTGTGATCAAACCGGCTGAAACCACACCTCTCACGGCAATGAAACTGGCCGAATTGTTCAAGGATGCCGGCTTGCCGCCTGGTGTTGTCAACATTGTAACCGGACCGGGAAGTACAGGCGCTGAAATCGTGAATCATCCCGGAATTGATAAAATTGCATTTACCGGATCTACTGCCGTTGGTAAAAGCATTCAACAGGCGGTTGCAGGAACGGAAAAAAAATATACGCTCGAACTTGGAGGCAAAGCAGCCAATATTGTTTTCGATGACGCACCGATAGACCAGGCAGTGGAAGGAATTGTTAACGGAATCTTCTTCAATCAGGGACATGTCTGCTGCGCCGGCTCCCGGCTGCTTGTCCAGGAAGGAGTTTCCGACGAACTGATTCACAAGCTCAAATTGCGGATGGAAACGCTGATTGTCGGTGATCCCCTCGACAAAAACACCGATATCGGTGCCATCAACTCAAAAATGCAGCTTGAACGCATTCGCGAGTACCTCTCTGAAAGTGTTGAGGAAAACCAGCAGATATTTCAGACAAAATGCAGCCTTCCGGACAAAGGCTACTGGTGCTGCCCGACGCTGGTTGAGAACGTCAGTCAGTCTCACCGTATCGTGCAGGAGGAGGTCTTCGGTCCGGTACTAACCATTCAGACCTTCCGGACACCCGAAGAAGCCGTATCACTTGCCAATAACACCCACTATGGCCTGTCCAGCGGTATCTGGACCGACAAGGGATCAAAAATTTTCAAAACCGGCAAGCAAATCCGCGCCGGTGTCATCTGGGCAAACACATTCAACAAATTTGATCCCACTTCGCCGTTCGGCGGTTTCAAAGAGAGCGGCGTCGGCCGGGAAGGCGGCATCCACGGACTTTTACCATATCTGGAGTTATCATCATGAGCAATCGTCTTAACGTCTTGAAAACGTACAAACTTTACACCGGCGGCAAATTTTCTCGATCCGAATCTGAACATTACTTTCAGGTAATGGACAAGAAGGGCAATCCTTTTGCCAACCTCTGCCGTGCATCCAGGAAAGACATGCGAAACGCTGTGGCCGCAGCAAGAAAAGCTCAGTCAGGCTGGGCTGACCGGAGTGCCTACAACCGGGGACAGATCCTTTACCGGATGGCCGAGATCATGGAAGGTCGCAGGGATCAGTTCGTTGCAGAGCTTGAACGCACTGCCGTGTCAAGGCGCAAAGCCGAAACCGAAACAGATGCAGCCATCGACAGACTGGTTCACTACGCCGGTTGGACGGACAAGTACTCATCCATTTTCAGTACGGTTAATCCGGTCGCAAGCCCGCATTTCAATTTTTCAATGCCGGAACCTAACGGCGTAGTCGGCATTGCCGCTCCGGATGACATGCCGCTTATCGGGCTCGTCTCCATCGTTGCACCTGTCATTGCCGGGGGAAACACCTGCGTTGTTCTGGCTTCAGAGACACATGGCAGTATTGCCTGTACACTGGCCGAGATTATCCATTCCTCTGATGTACCGGGTGGTGTAGTGAATATACTCACGGGGTATCGCAAGGAAATCATTCCGCACCTTGCCTCACATATGGATGTCAACGCCTTCCTGTTTGCTGCTGATGATCCCGGGCAGAAAAAAATCGTGCAGGAAAACGCCCATTTGAACGTTAAAAGGATTCAGTGCTACGAAAAAACCGACTGGCTGAAGGACAATGCCCAGTCCCCCTATTATATACTGGACTTTCAGGACATAAAAACAACCTGGCATCCGGTAGGGACATAAACAAGTTCATCCGCCATACGTTTTATCATCCCATTTTCATTTGTACGATCTGTTAACATCATTACTCCGATGTCATATACACCTGCACGCAGGGACCCGATACGGTCACTTGATACTAATCCGGCAAAACAGAATCCTGAACGGTCCCGAACCACAGGCGATCATGCTTTCTGGAACCATTCCGGATTTTTCCGGACTTTCCTCATCAGCGCGGCTCTGATTGCAGCTTCCTGTGCTCCGAGTGAAGAGCTCAGGGATGATGAAATGGAGCTTCTTCTCGATGAAGCCATAGAAGATTATGCCGATCTTGCTGAAGAGCTTGATAAACGGGCACGCACGGAGCCGGAACCGGATGATTATACTGTAACGGAGGTTGAAGAACACGCCGTTGAATTGCTCGAAGAGCTCCCGGAGCTGGCTTTTGATCTCAAAAGTCACCGAAGTCAGTTGTCAGACCAGGGGGCTGTTTTTCTGAATGAAATACCTGATATTTATTTGAGTGAGCCGGAAACCGAAGAGCGCAGGGAGCCCGACCGGGGCTATCGCATACAAATTGTTTCCACGGAAGATGCACGGCTTGCCAATGACATCAAAGATCATTTCGATGATTGGATCAGAGAAGTGAGTGCACCACCTTATCCCAACACTTACATGACTTTTCGACCGCCCTATTATCGTGTACACGTAGGTGATTATCTGAGCCGCGAAAAAGCCATGGAGTTCACCGAGTTCGTCCGGCTGGAGTTTGACGAAGCATGGGTTGTTCACAGCAGTATAAACCCTGCCCGTGTGGAACGGTAATCAGTGCGTTGACGTCACTTCTCAAGTGTTTGCAGATTCGCGAGAACCATCGCCCGTACCAACAATGCAATTCAGACCCCGGCCTCTTCATCTGCATATTCTTCCGGTGACGGGCAACTGCACATCAGATTCCGGTCTCCGTAAACATCATCAATCCGGCTGACACTTGGCCAGAACTTGTTATGGCGCAACCAGTCAAGCGGAAATGCAGCCTTTTTCCTGCTGTAAGGCAATTTCCAGTCATCATCAGTGACCATACGCGATGTATGAGGGGCATTTTTCAGTGGATTATTCTCTTTATCCCAATGACCCTGTTCAATTTGCGCAATTTCGCTGCGTATGGATATCATGGCATCGCAAAACCGGTCCAACTCCGCCTTGTTCTCACTTTCCGTAGGCTCAATCATCATTGTTCCGGGAACCGGGAATGATACGGTCGGTGCATGATAGCCGTAATCCATCAGGCGTTTGGCGACATCAATAGCATCGATTCCGGTTGTCTGGCGGAATGTGCGCAGCTCAATAATCATCTCATGCCCCACTCTTCCGTTTTTGCCTACGTAGAGCGGCTTGTAATGATCTTTGAGCCGGTCCTTGATATAATTGGCATTCAGAATCGCAATTTTTGTGGCATTGGTCAGCCCCCGGGCCCCCATCATACGAATGTAGGCATAGGAAATGCCAAGAATACCCGGGCTGCCATAAGGCGCTGCCGCTACGGCACGGTTATCACCGGGAAGACGGAAGTGGCCGGGAAGGTGCGGGGTCAGGTGGGCTGCCGCGCCGATCGGCCCCACTCCGGGCCCGCCGCCGCCATGCGGGATGCAAAATGTTTTATGCAAATTGAGATGGCAAACATCTGCCCCCACAATGGCCGGTGATGTTACTCCGACCTGGGCATTCATATTTGCGCCATCCATGTAAACCTGACCACCGTTTTCATGGATCAGATCACAGACTTCCCGGATGTCCTCTTCAAAAACACCATGTGTCGAGGGATAGGTAACCATCAGTGCCGCCAGATTTTCCCTGTACTGCGCCACCTTCTCGCGCAAGTCCTCAAGGTCGATGTTCCCCTGATCATCACATTTGGTGATAACCACTTTCATGCCAGCCATTACGGCACTGGCCGGATTCGTCCCGTGAGCTGATGAAGGGATGATGGTCACATTCCGGTGCTGCTCCCCTTTTGCCTCCAGGTAAGACCGGATAGTGAGCAGCCCTGCATACTCTCCCTGAGCACCTGAATTGGGCTGCATCGACATGCTGTCATATCCCGTAATTTCACACAACCAGTCTGACAGTTCCCGGATGATCTGATGATAGCCCTCAGCCTGGTCGTCCGGTGCAAATGGATGGATGTCGGCGAGCTCCGGCCAGCTGACAGGAAGCATCTCTGTCGTGGCATTGAGTTTCATGGTGCAGGAACCCAGTGATATCATGGAGTGAGTCAGAGAGATATCCCTGTTTTCAAGGCGCTTCAGATAGCGCAGCATCTCATGCTCACTGTGATAACTGTTGAATACCTCGTGTGTCAGGAAATCACTTTGTCTGGCCATAGCTGCAGGATAATCAACATCTACCATATCCATGAGCTGTTGGGTATCGGGTTCTGATACTCCGGCAATTTTCGAAAAGAGAGAAATGATCTCTGCCGCATCTTCGGGCTCTTTGGCCTGATCAAATGAAACACCTACGAACGCATCCTCAAAGTATCTGAGATTAATTTTCCTTCGTTGCGCCTCTTCACGGATCTGATTCTTCCTGTCGTTTGAACCGACATCAATTTTCAGTGTGTCAAAATAGAATTCATTAACCTGTGCAAATCCCGCTTTTTCCAGTCCAAGCTCCGTAAGTCTGGCAAGAGCCCGGATACGCTTTGCAACTCTCCGGAGCCCCGATGGTCCGTGATACACACCATAGGCACCGGCCATTACGGCAAGCAACACCTGGGAAGTACATATATTTGATGTCGCCTTTTCTCTTCTAATATGCTGCTCCCTGGTCTGCAGCGCCATTCTGTATGCTGGGTTTCCCTCCTTGTCTCTGGAAACACCGATGATACGTCCCGGCACCTGACGCTTGAAGACATCTTTTGTAGCAAAATATGCAGCATGCGGCCCGCCATAGCCAAGAGGCACTCCAAACCGCTGGGTATTTCCAATGACTACATCGGCCCCCATTTCTCCCGGAGGTGTGATCAAAGCAAGGCTAAGCAAATCTGCTGCAACGGCAACACCGACCTGATACTCATTGGCCGATTCGATTACAGGACGGATGTCATTTATCGCCCCGTTTGAATCGGGGTGCTGCAGCAAAACACCAAATAGCTTTTCATCGGTTACATCGAGATTATCCGGATGATCAATCAGCAGCTCAATTCCCATATACTCAGCCCGTGTCCTGAGTACGTCTATGGTCTGCGGAAAACATAATTCGGAGACAAAAAATCGCGTCCCTTTCTTCCTGATTCCCTTGCGGGTATCACGGAGCAGCGTCATTGCTTCAGCAGCTGCCGTAGCCTCATCGAGCAGCGAAGCATTGGCTATCTCCATCCCTGTCAGATCCATCACCATGGTCTGGTAGTTGACAAGCGCTTCAAGCCTGCCCTGTGAAATTTCAGCCTGATACGGTGTGTAAGCGGTATACCATCCGGGATTTTCAAGAATATTGCGCTGAATGACCGCCGGTGTGATGGAATCATAATACCCCATTCCGATATAGTTTTGAAACAACCGGTTTTTTGAGGCGATCTTGCGAAACTCTTTGATAAAATGGTGCTCACTGAGCGGTTCCGGCAAATTCAAACCGGTTTTAAGCCTGATATTTTCCGGTACTGTCTGCTCAATCAGTTCATCCAGTGAAGCGCATCTGACCGTCTCCAGCATGTTATTTATTTCAGAGTGGTCCGGTCCATTGTGACGATGCTCAAAATATTCTCTTTGAAACAGGGTATTCATGAAAATAATCGTCGGTTTTTTTAATGAAAACGTTACATCAGTAAGCACATCAGCATGACAACCACATCTGCATGGCTTATTAACGTATATAATGCCTGATTGTGCCGGTATGTGTCTCAAAACATGCCTAAGATACACAACATTCCGCGTTTCCTGAATTAAAAACGCTCCGGCTTCTCACAGAGGACTGCAAAAAAAATCCCGTACATGCTGACTTCATTCCATAAATCTGTGACTTTCGGGTGTTTACCTGTCACAGGGAACAAAATCAAAATGTACGGGACTAATAATGTATTCCCGGCGGTCTTGCTTCCGGACTAAACCGGATTTCGGTATAAGAGATTACATCCGGAAACCATGTACGTCAGAAAATGAACCCTGATCATCTTGAGCCGTAAAAGGGAGCCATTTCCTGATTCATTTCAAGAATAATCATTTTGTCTTCGGATGTCCGGCCGTCAATGGTGGTTCCCTGAATGCCGACAATAAGCTGCTCTTTATCTTTGGATGATACGGCAAAGTTAAATGCACCCGGCGGGATGACACCCGGATAAAGCGGTTCGAGCTCCTGGTCGCGATGGATATATATCGATTCCGCCGTGGTGGTTGCCGCAACCAGCTGACCGGCTTCGGTGAAGGTAATCTTGCGAATGTACTCTTCCGGATCAGGCATTTCGACGAACAGTTCCTCATCACCAAGCTCATCATTGCCGTCAATCGGCAGTCTCCAGACACCTGATTGATTCGGATCATTGGCATCATCATCTTCATACCGCTGGGCACTGACATACAAGTCTCCCTGATATGCCCTGATGGCATGAATATCGCCCTCAAACCGGAAATGTTCCGGATCATTGGGATCCCCATAAATGTCAATTCTCAGGATATCCTGATCGTCGTCCCCATGATTCAGACCACCGGTCCACAGGTTTTCGTTGCTGTCAAAATCCAGATCCTGCAACGCCAGGCCATGGGCCGGTCCTGATATTACATCAGGAGAATCCTGGCCCTCTTCAGCGCGATAGACGATAGGGATTGTTCCTCCTCTCAGCAGGTAGATGGCATCATCGGGTCCATGTCGCAGACGCAGATAGGACCAGTTCTCCGGTTCGATAATCTTTTCACTGCTGCCATCCCGGAAAAAGCGGTCCACACCGTCGAAAGCATCACTGACTATGTTGGCTGCGTAGAGCACTCCATCGGGATCTGTCGTCATACCACGGGGTTCATCAGCATCTTCCAGGCCCGGAAATGTTTCGAAAATGGGAACCAGTTCGTAGTCTACCTCAGAGTATTTTTCAGCACCGATGACCGAGACACGAATTTTGCGTTCCTCACCCGGGT
Source organism: Natronogracilivirga saccharolytica (assembly GCF_017921895.1). Lineage (NCBI taxonomy): Bacteria > Pseudomonadati > Balneolota > Balneolia > Balneolales > Cyclonatronaceae > Natronogracilivirga > Natronogracilivirga saccharolytica. The sequence continues at coordinate 10,829 of NZ_JAFIDN010000008.1, read as the reverse complement.
CATCTGGTGGAGTTACAATAACGCGGTCTTCGTGCAGTTCAAGAACTTCAGCCTGGCTCTCACCAAAGTATACATCAACCCGGTCTTTGTCATTGCCGAAATTTTCACCGTAGATGACAACGGGTTCGATTCCTTCCAGTGTAACGGAACCGACTCCGGCAAAGGCCTCGTTTTCAGGCACAACCTGCTGAATCTCGGGATCCGGATCCATTTCCTTGTCCGGATCAAAAATAGTATTGCTGTCATCGTCACATCCGTACAAAATTCCTGAAATGAGGAAAATTGCAACGGGAAGCAGAAACTGAAACTTGAATTTTAGCATGGTAGAAAGTCAATAATTAGGAATATCTGAATAAACGTATGTAGTAATCGTTAGAATCCAAGCTGAATGGAGAAGGTGTCGACATTATCAAAGACGTCAAATGTGGTATAGGAGTAATCTATACTCAACTCCACGGATCCCAGACTCTGACGTATACCAAAGCCGGCTGATATCTGCTCGGTGTCTGTCGGGAAACCGTATCCGGCTCTGACTGAAAATGCGTTCATGAAGGTATATTCACCTCCGATGATCAGCTGTTCGTCAAAATCACGGGGACGATTGGCATCAATACTGAGATTGAACGAGTGCATATTCTGATCAATGCCGTCGAACAGATCCATCATATCCATGGCAACACCTATGCGGAATGTCAGCGGGAGTTCGCTGTCTTCCTCGTTAAAACTGATATCAGGTGCAAAATTGCGGACTGACATCGCGAAGTTCAGACTTTCAAATCCGGTCTGGTAGTGAACACCAAAATCCACAACCATGGTCCCTTCTTCGTAGTCGCTGCGCTCCAGGTCACCGTCGCCCGACAAGCCGTGCGTTCCGGTTCCAAGATCGAGGTTGGCATATTTCAGGTTTGCACCGACGGAAAAACGGCCGGTCAGAGCTCTTGCATAGGAAATTCCGGCTGCCCATGCATTGGGCCGGAACGTGCCGAGTCTGTAATATCCTTTTTCTCCAGCGCCGAGTATGGTTTCGTCAATTTCGCCATAGTCGGTGGATACGAACTGCAACCCGAAAACGCCATAGCGGCCGTCTGCTGGTCTCCATGCGACACTTCCCATGTTGTAGTCGATATCTGCGATCCAGTTCACGAGGCCGAAAGAAGCATCAAAGCTTCTGTCGAGCCGGGCAATGGTTGCCGGATTGTAGAACTGGCCGTAGGAGGATTTCGTTTCTATGGCTGTAACAGCCGTTCCCATTCCTGTTGCCCTGGCATTGGTGGAAACACTGAGAAACTTCATCGTAGTCTGAGCCCTTTTATCTCTGGGCTGTGCATCGGCATCAACAAGCAATGCTGCAGAGAGGGCAAAGATTGAAAGCGTTGTAAGTAATGATTTCAGCTTCACGGTAAATATCCTTTGGTTAATTAAGAATTGGACTTTAACGGTCTGTGTTTGTGTTATTGACCGGCTGTGATCAATAAATCACGACCAGTTTTTTAGTTATGGACTCACCGGTTTCCAGGTTTTCAAAAACGACCAGATATATTCCGCTGGCAACCATCTGCCGTGATTCGGTCTGAAGATCCCAGAAGGCGTCACCACTTCCGTCACGGTGTTCTATGGTTCTGACATGCTCTCCTAGTTCGGTATATATTCTGATGTCTGCCTCGCCGGGCACATCAAAAAATGCTACCTCATCACGATCAGCCAGACTAAGTTCCGTTTCGTTGGTTCTTACATACGGATTCGGAGCAATGGCTATCTGTTCCATGGCCTCACCGGGTGCCCGCTGCAAGCGTGCCGGGTCATAGGATTGAGTGTAATAACGGCTGCTTCGCAGAGCGACATCATCAGGAGTCATCACATCACCGGTATTGTCTTCCTCAAAACCCACGGCGGTGATGTAGTAGTAATAATCCCGGCCGCGGACCGGTTCCGGATCTTCAAATGATCTTTCATCGGGTTCTGCTCTGTGAATCTTTGTATGTGTACTGTCGAAGGAAGACTCGGCCCGGTAAATTTCAAAGTGGGATACCTCACTTATGTCACCATCATAAGACCAGTCAAGAAAAATTGCGTCACCACCGGAATTTACCTCTACCATGCTTGGCGGATCCGGAGGTGCGGGAATGTCAAATTCACTTTCATAGTTGGCGATGGCCCGCTCAAAGGTCTGCAGCAGCGAGTCACGGCCTGTCAGCACCCATCGGTTTTTTTCTTCCTCATCCATGGTGACCACTTCACCGTCAATATTTTCATACTGATCATCGCCGGTATCTTCGAAATATGCCTTGAAGGCGCGCCCGACCTCTTCTGCTTTCTCTTCACTCAAACCGGACACACCTTCAACCCATACAATGCGTACCGATTCTCCGGGTTCCAGTGTATACGGGCCATAGCCTTTGGTCGCTGAATGACCACCGGATGCTCCCATGTTCGGGGCACTGCGCTGATTGGCAAAATCGCCGTCGCTCTCTACATCCCATGCGTGCCGCGAGCCGATACCCTCGGTCATCAGGTTATATTCCCGCTGCATTTCAGCACGGTTGAACGGATCGTTGCCGGAAGTCCGGTCATCATCGGAATGAACATAGCTCTGAGTAGAGGGCTGCGCCGGATCGTCCGCCGGATTATCAGGAGACTCGTCGGCATGAATCGTTGCAAAACCGGGGAACTGATATGCTCCCAGTCTTCCCGTAGAGTCAGCTTCGCTCATATATCCGCCGACGGTATTGGGTTCAATCATCGGCGCCCCGATATTATCGTAATCCACATCACGGTCGGGGAAATAACCGTGCCATGCGAACTGTGCCCGCATGGGATCTCCGACTTCACCGTCAATGCCGTCACCAACACGGTCAATCATGGTGTTTATACCCCAGCCGGACGCATTTCCTACCATATACCGCGTCTTGCGCACGGGGGAATACCTGAAGATGTGGAAGAAATAGGCATCCTCAAGAGTCTGTTCGGGAATATCGTCAAAAATTCCGGTTTCACCGGTCTCTCCGGTTCTGTTCGTATAGGTGTATTCCATGATGTGGTAGTTGTCATGAAACTCCTGGCTGAACTGATAGATATTCCGTTCCACCTCTATACCCATTGCGGTTTCGATGGTGTTGGAGATCATAAGATCGGCGGGCATATCCGGGTCCACTTCATCCGGCTCTACGGATTCAAGAAAACTCGGCAGGCCGTCCACAAGAACCTCGGGCTGCGGAATCCGGGATACCAGGTTAAACTCCGAAGCTTCGAAGTAATCTTCTCCGGTAACACGGGGGCCCGCATGAATCACCCTTGGCGTGTAGGGATCCCTGACCCCGTCATCAAACGAACCGACACCTATCCACCATCCCTTGTATGCCTGGGAATCCTGATACTGGAAAATGGCGGGCCAGCGGAGTCCGAACTGCTGCTCCTGCCTGAGTCCGTGCTCTCTCTCCGAGTGGATTTCGGAATACCAGTTATGCAATGATCCGGCGTTCATCCAGCGTGTCTGCTGTGACTCTGCTGTCTGTGTAGTCAAGACCAGAAAAACAGGAGTAACCAATAGTAAGATCAGAGATGCTTTATTCAAATAATTCATCATTGGATAATTCAGTGTATATATAGTTAAAACAGTGAGAATGTTGTGCGAAATGGCTGCAGGCGGTGATATCAGAACTGAACCCGGATACCAAAGAAGACATTGCGCGGATTCAGGAATGTGAATGACTGATGATTGGGCATTTCGATGTACTTGTTATTGTCAAGTACATGATCCACATGGTCTTCATCCGCCGGAATGAAATCACCTTCCTGATCACTCCACTGGAAATACTCGTCCGTGCCGGTATCGTAGTAAAGAGCCCTTTCATTGGGAGATGAAACCTCATCACTGCTGACTGTCGACCGGGCTTCGATGGGGACGAAGTCCTTGTCCAGCTCCCGGAAATCACCGGGTTGGTCATCGCCTGGTACATATTCGTACATCATTTCGTCTTCATGCTCGGCCGGGAGGTGCAGTGACTGCATATAGCGGTTGTAGTCATCACCGTCCTCGAAACCGTAGCTTGCCCACTGTGACATCCGCTTGGTATTCAGAACGTTGCTTATGTCTGCAAAGAGTCGGATACGTGTGCCCTGCATTTCAAATTCCCGGGTAATTCTCATGTCAATATTGAATTCATCTCTCCACTGTATGTTGTTGGAGACACCCGGAGGGGCTGCACCAGGGCCGGTCCATGTCAGCCATCGGCCTGCCTGCCAGTTTGCAAGCAGGTTAATATTCCAGCGTTCGAGCGGATTGAAACCGCCCCACTCAGGTCCGAAATCTGCCGGAGTGTGGAAGTCCAGATTGACACGTGCATACGGACGGGCAACCGGCCGGGTTTCGGCGGGTTCATACCGGCGTTCCTGCTGGCGCTGCTCTGCAGGGTTCTCATATTGCCACGGGAAGCCGAACCTGCCCTGGGAAGTAACCATATACGTGTAGTTGACAAATCCGGTGAAGAACCGTCCCTCGCCCCGCTCCAGCGTGACCTCAAAACCTCTGTGGTCACGATACCAGTTGGGTTCGCTGATGCTGTAGCTGATCCGGTCATCGGCGCTGACATAGTCCACCAGCTCCGTATGATTTCTCATGTCGGAATAATATCCGGTTACCCTGATCAGATACTGATCCATCAGACTGTGCTCATATCCGAGTTCGTATGCTACGGTTTGGGGGAGCGGCATATTGGGATTGGCAATCCGGGCCACACGGTCTTCAAGGGTTTCCCTTCGGATCATATAGAGATTTTCGGGTTGCGGCATGGACCGGAAATGTCCGTAATTGAAAAAGAGCTTGCTTTCCACGGTGATAGGAAAAGATACTCCGAGACGCGGGCTGAGGAATACCTGGTGATCGGTGTCCGTCGTCTCGAGCAGGTCATCCATCATATCGATATTTCCGGGTCCGAGAGCCGGGTCAAACGGGTCAAAATCGTACCAGGTCGTGTTCGCATAGTGGTAATCTGCCCGCAAACCTAAATTTGCCACCATACCTTCAAATTCAAGTGTGGTCTGGGCATAGAGTCCGCCGCGCAAGGGCTTTTTATCCCATCGGGAAGCTGTTCTTCCGGCCTGAAGGAACTCATCCACTGCTGCATAGTTAACCTTGCTGTGCGTCCGGACAAACTCGGCACCTGTTTTGATCTGCATGAAATGCGTCAGCTGGCTTGTCAGATCGAATTCGGCTGTCTGATAGCTGACACGGCTGCTGTCTCTGGAGTTGCTCATGCCAACGCCCATCCTCATACCGGTACCGATACCCGATGAGGGTTCGGGCTGAAACCCGAAGGGAGCTTCATTTGCCTCGTAGTCATTTCCGAAAACGGCAACAGTCTCATCACTCCGAAGCGGATTTGGATTGGTGTCATAGTCAGACTGGAAGTGGCTCAAGGAGATATCATAAAAAGTATCGTCTGTCACCATTCGGGTGAAATTGGCTCCTATCATAAACCGGTCAACCTCTGTTGGTGCGAAATAGTCACTTGAGAACACAACAGAGCGCTGATATGAGTGCATACTTGGTGCTGCAGCTATTCCTCCTGCACCGCGGAAAATTCCGGGCTGTCCGACGTTGTTGTTATTTGTTCCGGACTGAGAGCCAAACAGAGCTTCAATATCCAGTGTCATGCCGGCCCCTTCGATGACATCGGAGGTCAGCTTGATGTGTGTACTGTGATCCTGGTACCGGTCTTCAGAGAGCGGATAAAGATACATTTCCTGGGTACGCCGATGTGAAGCCCAGAAGCGGAGATTCCCGAGAAATTCACCGACGTAAGGCACCGGACCACCAAATCCAAGGTCAAGATCATAATCAGGCTCTGTGATGGCGAAGTCCTTTCTGTGCTCATGTTCAAACAGACGCTGGGCTGCTGTAGCGGAGAGACCGTAGTATTCCGATCCGGGTGACAGATTGGACTGCTCTACGTTTCTCCATCCTTCAAATTCGGGATATTTTCTTTGGGTATACCGGTCCCATGCACCACTGTCAGTACCGTCCCAGGCGACATCATCATCGAGATAGGGACGCATAAAAAAGGATTCGGGATCATTGGGCGAAGGTCCGAAGTGTTTCTTGCCGGGCGGGCTGTAACGGAAGATCACATCTGCATTGTAGTTATCCCTGTCCCCCGAACGTGTCACTACGTTGACGACTCCGGACTGCACATTTCCGTACTCGGCGTTGAAACCACCGGTCTGCACCTGCATTTCCGCTACAGAAGTCATGCTGATGGCAGTGTACGGAGTGTTGTCGCGTTCATCACGCATACTGAAACCGCCAACCTGAAATTGCATGTACTGCGAGCCCAGACCACGGACATTCAGTCCCTGAATACCAGCCTGCAACCCAATCGCTTCAGAAACATCCACTACAGGCAGGCTCTCCATATCTGCAGCACTGATGTTGGCCCGACTGGAAGCCACATCCCTTTCTACAACCGGGCGCTCATCCACAAGGACCACTTCTTCTCCGACAAACTCTTCTTCACGCATTTCAATATCCACATTGGTAGTCTGGTCGATATTGACGCGGACATCTTCAATAGTTGTTGAGGCGAAGCCGACAGCAGTAGCTTCAATGGTATAAGTTCCGGGGGGGACATTTACGATGGAATAGTTGCCGTCCGGATCAGCGGCCGCGCCGGCATCCTCCTCCACAATCATCACGTGAGCTCCTGGAAGAGGCTCTCCATCATCAGCAGCTGTAACTGTTCCGGCAACCCGGCCTGTCTGCGCGAGTGAAAGGCTGGTAAACCCGAACAGCATTAACGTTGTGATCCAGAATATGCGGATTCTTTTTATTCGTGGTAGAAATGAATCAAATATTGCCATGATTAGTATATGTTTCTTGGTAACCTGTATTCGGGATTATGGAATTTCGAATGATATGGTTTGTGAAATGACAGGCTGATTATATTAAATTTCTGTTTCACATATGCTCTTGCAGGAAACACTGATTGACATTGGTTTTCCGTTGCTTATGATGCAATAAACAACAGCCCTGTTCGCCAGAAAAAATGTCCCTGTAATTAAAATTATCGATAGAATTCAATACATTATCCGGTCTTTGTTGACATTACCGGATGTGCTGTATGCACGATTTTAGTTTGTTTGTTTTCTTCTGAATTTTGTTAAGTAAAATTTTGAATTTCACACGAGACAATCAATGCACATAGCCTCGTTTTTACAACACTTGACGCTCTGAAACTTATATTTTCATCTGTTTCGTATCAGGTGCTCTTTATTAACAAAAAGTAAATAGTATTGTATGGAAGCGGTTTTGCCGGTCCACACGGAAGCGGTAAACAGGATATAAAAAACTGCCAATAAGTTCTGCAATATCATCCGGTCGTAGATTATTTTTTGCAGCCGGAATTATTTATTAATGCAGATCCAGACACAGTGATCAAGTTTCGCATGTAAAAAATATCGCTGTGTGATACCGGCCTTTAGTCTCAAAGATTACAGAATTTTGCCGGAGACAAACTCAGGGTAGTCTGCAATCAGGTGTTTGCCGTATACCTTGATGCAGGTTAATGATCCCCGACTACAGGAACGGCAGTTGTGCAAGCGGGGCTGCCTTCACCTATTTGTGGCAAAATAGTGACTATCTTGTGGTAATAGCTGACTGAATTTTCCCAAACTCAGGCCTTTTGAACCTGGTCAGACGCTGGACTGCACGGTCTTATTTCGTCAATTTCGGGTTTTGGACCAATCGAAAGAAGTGCATAAATGACTGGTTTTATTACATATAACGAAGAGTATAGTGGGTTCTGGCAGATTCGAACTGCCGACCTCCACGATGTCAACGTGGCGCTCTAACCAACTGAGCTAAGAACCCTTATCAGGCTTCAACCTCCTGTTTTAGAAAACAACAGGCATTCAAAAATATCACTGATATTATCAGATTTGAAATATACCACATACCTGAATTTTTGACAACCATCGACTTAAAATTTCACCAGGACAGGCTTGATGTTGTTTGGTAAGTCAATATTTCGGAAATTACTCTAAGCACCAGTTTCAGTATTAACAGGGACAAACAACCTCCGGCGATTGATCGCCTGAAAACACCTCATCATGCATATGAAAAAAAGTTACTGAACCACCTCAGCTATTCCATATTTCCGCTTGTATACCTGTCGCTTTTCTTGCTGCCACCGGCTCAGGCAGCTGACACAACACGCACCGTTGTAGGCCCCGGCGCCGTTCACATCCACATCCATGACCCGTCGCAGCCTGTTCACATTGAAATTCTGGAATTTGACATCAGTCATCCGGAAAATTCTCTAACCACAGTACTGGCCAATGATCAGCTCATATCATCGAACGAACAGGTGAAAAGCATGTCGGACCGCAACACAGGTGACGGCCACCTTGTGATCGGAGCTCTGAACGGTGATTATTATGGCACAAGTTATCCCTTTGACAAGCTCCGTAACGGTCAGATCATCGATAACAAATATGTATTTGGCGGCTTTCGCAACCGTTCGTCGTTTGGCATGACCGATGACGGCAAGCCGGTAATAGACATTCTCAATTTTTTCGGACATATTGAGCTTCCAAATAGTGACACCTATGAAATTGAGCGATTGAACAGAGCGCCGGTTGACAGCGGACTTGTGATCTACAACCATTACCTGGCTCCGGATACCCGTTCAGATGCTTCCACTACGGAATGGCGGCTTGTTCCTCTGGACGATATTGCAACAAACAGGCCTGTAACATTCGAAGTTACAGAAGTAGAGCGCCATCAGGGAAGCATGACTATTCAGGAAGACACTTATGTCCTTACCGGAACCAATGCCATAGCCGACTCTGTCTATAAATACCTCTCGGCAGGTGATCAGGTAACCGTAACTCTCGGCGTACAGCCCTCTATGCACGAAGAACTGGCCGGAAAATCCATTTCCGAACTGATGGGTGGCGGCCCCCGTCTGCTGACCAACGGTGAACGGGCAACAACCCAGTTTGTAGGATTTGAGGGTTTCGGGGAAAACCATTCTGGCGAGAGACACCCGCGCTCAGCTGTCGGGTTCAGCAAAGACAGTACAAAAATCTATTTTGTCGCCGTTGATGGCAGGCAGCACCACTCGCGTGGAGCAACCATGAGGGAAATGGCTGATATTATGAAAGGTATCGGTGCCTGGAACGCTGTGAATCTTGACGGCGGCGGATCAACTACACTTGTGGTCAGAGACGAACCTGTAAATGATCATGACCGGTCCTTCGGCCTGGGAACCTTTCGCTCGGTGGCTAACGGAATTCTTGCCGTTGCCAGGATAAACTATGATGAAATTACCAGTCACGTCAGCATATCCCCAAAAGAGGCGGTAATTGACACTTCTGAAACAGAACAGTTCACTGCGAGTCTCATTGACAATTGGGATTATGCCCTGCCGGGAGCAGAGGATGGATTTACCTGGGAGCTTATAGACCTGGAGGGCAATATTGACGCTTCCGGCAGGTTTGCGCCGTCAGATTACGGCGAGGGCTATATTGTAACCCATTACGGTGAGCTTTCTGATACCGCCAGTGTGACTGTCAGGGAACCGGTTTCAACTGAACCCGTCAGCGACCGGCCTCTGGCTTTTGTTCTGCACCAGAACTACCCTAATCCGTTCAACCCCGACACCAGAATATCCTATGAGCTTCCTGAAACAGCTCATGTCCAGATTACAGTATACGACATACTCGGACGTCCGGTCTCTGTACTGGTTTCGGAAGAGCAGCAGGCAGGCACGCACCAGGTCCGGTTCGATGCATCCGGCCTGTCCTCAGGCACATATATTTACGAGCTTTCTTCGGGTAACTACATCGAAAGGAAAACCATGACGCTTATGAAATAGCCCGCAGAAACAAGAAAACCCATTTAGCAGATTTATGAAGAACCATTCCGTGGAATAACTTCAAAAACTATCTGGACACAAAGCCAGTTGGCTGATGAGCCTGTATTAACGAAAAGTGAGTTATACAACAGCCTGTTGCCTGTGTAAGCTTCTGCTTTATTGGTCTTGCAAGTCATCACCATATCTTTTAAAAATGGCATATTTTCCTCCCAGTTCAACAGGGCTGGAATATTGCCCTTCTTGCAAATTAACAAGTATCTTAGCAACTTGAGCCGGATATTCTGTTGACTCTACTCCTTCTATCAAACGCCCCTCAATGGCAATGGTCTCTCCTTCTTGCGTTTCCTTAACAAAACTTTCGAAACTCTTACCCGCCCTGAGCCGTGAGTAGATCAGGTCTGCATCACTCTTATTTTGAAACAGCAACTCGGCAATATTCAGAATTTCAGCAGGTATAATATCAACTTTTACCGTTCTTGTGAAGATTTTGCTCTCAGAGTCAGACGGTGAGGGAAAACGCCAGCTTTTCATGGAATCAGCTGCGGCGCTGTCCCAACGAACATCTCCACTTGAATCGACCATTTGAAGATCCTTGATAGTTCCATCTTCTTCCAGGTGGAACATAACTATGAGTTCCAGATAATCTTTGTCTTCTTCACTTTTAAATGCCGGGAGCTCGGTAACTTGAGTTGGTTCCATTGCCTCGCGCTTGGCAGTACACCCGAGCAAGGTATTTGAAACTGATAATGCTATTGGCAAAAAAATTTTAATAATTACAGATTGAATATTCATCTCAAAAATTCTATTTGCTGTGTTGAATTTTCAATACATTGGAGTGGACCCCAAAAACAGGACACCCGGTTAAGCACATTTGTTTAAGGGTTGGAGTTTGATTTCAAAATTTTCCGGACTACTGCCATCCATCCAGGAATGAGGTCGTTGCCGGTTATAAAATAC